>JAADDK010000106.1 GCA_013154005.1 Methanobacteriota archaeon | reverse complement strand
CTTATCTGGATATACTCAGGCAGGGCGGCGGAATTCTGAGAACGGTGCGCGCCACCCGCGAGGCCGGCAGGGCCGAGCTGATGCGCCAGACACGCAACCGTCTGAATTACATGCTCATGAACGGCACCACCACCGCAGAGGCAAAATCCGGCTACGGTCTGAATTTAGAAACGGAAAAAAAGATGCTCGACGTGATTAATGAGATAGAGCACCCCATTGACCTCGTGCCGACATTTCTGGGCGCGCACGCCGTGCCTCCCGAATTCAAAAGCAGCGGCGAGTACATAGAATACTTGAAAAGCATTATTCCCGACATCGCGCCCCATGCTCGATTCATAGACATATTCTGCGAGGAGGGCGTGTTTTCGGCGGAAGAGTCGAAAGAATATCTGATTGAGGGAAAAAAATACGGGCTTGTGCCGAAGATTCACGCTGACGAAATATGCGATATCGGCTGCACGAGCACCGCGGTGGAAGTGGGCGCGATATCTGCTGATCATCTGGTTAAAACTTCAGAGGAGAGTATTGAGAACATGGCGGGCACAGGGATAATTGCAACATTTCTCCCAGCCACGCCGTACATGCTGCTCAGCAAAGAATACGCTCCTGCACGGCAATTCATCGAGCACGGCATACCGGTGGCGCTGGCCACTGATCTGAACCCGAACGCGTACACGGAGAGCATGCAGATGGTTATTTCGCTTGCCATCACGCAGATGCGCATGCTTCCCGAAGAGGCGATAATTGCCAGCACCATCAATGCAGCAGCCGCAATAGGCTTGGAAAGAGAGATTGGCAGTGTGGAGCCGGAAAAGCTGGCAGATTTGCTGATACTTGATGCTCCAAATTACATGCATCTGGGCTACCATTTTGGAGTGAATCTCGTGAACACCGTGATAAAGAGAGGCAAAGTGGTGTGGTCCAAAAATGTTCCACATTAGAGAGTTCAGAGAAGAGGACGTTTACGACGTGTTTGTAATTTCGGCGCAGAGCTTAACAGAGATGTACTCACTGGAGCTTTTTATAGACATACACCTTGCATGGCCCTCGGGATTCCTCGTTGCGGTGACCAGCGAGATTGTGGGATTCATAGCTGGCGCTAAAATGAACGGCACCGCGCGAATTCTCATGCTGGCAGTGGCGCCCCAGCAGCGCAGAAAAGGCATCGGCTCAACGCTGTTGAGAAGGTTCATACACAACGCGAGACAGGAAGGTTTGCGCTCGGTATCTCTGGAGGTGCGCACCGGAAATAAAAGAGCAATTGAGTTCTATCAAAAGCACGGGTTCCAGATTGTGTCAATGCTGAACAATTACTACACCAACGGCGATTCCGCATACGTGATGTGGAAAAATATATGATGTACACAAAACATAAAATTAAAAAGAGAGTTAGAATACATCTATTTCATCGTTCAAAATCATCTCGGTGATTTTGTGTATATTCTCCAGCCAGTCATCGGCTATGGCGTAGAACGACTTTTTGTATTTCTCAACGCTCACACCCTTTGCCGGTATAATCTGCACACTGGCCACCTGCGGCTGGTCAATGGGCTTGCCAATCTGTGAGACGATACGCACATGCGCCTCTTTTATATCTCCGCCCGCCTCTTTGACCACATCTTCCGCAATCTTGAACGCTAACAGATTATAGAGCTTGCCCACGTGAGTCACGGGATTCTTGCCCGCCGAGGCCTCCATGCTCATTGGCCTGTACGGAGTGATGAGCCCATTCACACGGTTTCCGCGGCCCACCGAGCCATCATCGCCATTTTCCATGCTCAGTCCCGTGACGGTAAGATAATAGATATTCTCTTTTGGTATGTCGCCGGTGTTGATGAAATAATTCACCTCCTTGTCTGTAAATTTAGTCGCATAGTCCGTGAGAACAGAGTGCAGCTCTTCCTTCACGCTCATATAATGATCAGCGTCCGGAGTGTGCCTGCCAACAAACGCGGCAGCGATGGTTATGTCCATCTTATCACCGTTGCGGAACCCCATAACCTTAACGTCCTCGCCCACTTCCGGGAACCGCTTTTTCAGCTCGCCATTTATGTATCTTTCGGTGTTGTAAACCACTGTCTCGAGGTCGCTCATGGGCGCATAACCCACACCAAACGAGGTGTCGTTGGCAAGCTGCTTCTGGGTATCGTACAGCCCCTTCAAATCCACAGAGCCCTGCCCAATCATACAGTCGATAATCACATCTTCCTCGATATCCAGATTGTGATAGTGCTTCTTCAGAAAATTCACCGCCGCCTTCTTGGCAATTGTACGATACGGCACACGCTCTCCTTCCACCAGAGTGGTCGCGCGCCCGGACAGAAGTATGTAAACCGGCTCAAGAACCTGCCCGCCGCCAAACTTGGGCTTGGCCTGGCCGCCCACAATCTCCGCCTGATCAGTATTGTGATGAAGAATCCTATCATAATTTTTTAGATAGTACCTTGACAGCTCCCTGCTTATGCTCTCTGCTATGCCGTCGGCCACACTGTCAGGATGTCCAATTCCCTTCCTTTCCACAATTTCAATCTCCCTGTCCTCCACGGGAGTGAAGTTAATTTCCTCAACAACAATGTTTCTGTTCATAGATTAGCGAATTCCTCAATATACTAAAAATTTTTTGTAGTTGATAAAGCTACATTTTGAAAATCAGCATGGCATCGCCAAAGCTGTAAAATCGATATTTATGTGCCACTGCAACACGATACGCGTTCATTATTCTCTCATAACCGGCGAAGGCGCTGACAAGGAGAATCAGAGAGGAGCGCGGCACATGAAAATTGGTGATTAGTGCGTCCACACCCGCCTGAAACTCGTATCCCGGATAAATGTAAATCCCGGTATAGCCATGCGCCGGATAAACCACACCGTTGCGAGAAGTGCTTTCCAGTGTGCGCATCACGGTGGTGCCCACCGCAAAGAGCCGCCCCTCGCGATTATTTATCATATCTGCCACTTCCTCGCTGACAACGTAGTACTCTTCTTCCATCTCATGCTGGCGTATATCCTGCACTTTCACGGGCTTGAACGTGCCGTAGCTCACATGCAAGGTTATGTATCCGATTTTCACGCCCATATTTTCTATTTTTTTCAGCAATTCCGGAGTGAAATGCAGCCCGGCGGTGGGCGCAGCCACAGCACCCTCTTTTCTGGCAAATACCGTTTGGTACTTTTTATCGGCATCTTCGATTTTTTTCTTTATGTACGGCGGCAACGGCACCTCTCCCCGCTGCTTTGCGAGGCTCATAATATCGCCATTAAACTCAATATCGCACATACCCTCATTTTTTCTCAAAACAGTTCCGCGTATCGAGTCAAATATCAACACCGTTCCCGGCCGAATTTTCTTGCCTTTTACGAGGCAACGATAATAATTTTCACCGAGTTTTTCTAAAATCAGAATCTCCACCCTGCCTCCGGTCTCCTTGATGCCGTGCACCCGTGCTTTTATCACACGAGTATCGTTCAGTATCAGAACGTCTCCCTTTTTCATATACTCTGGCAGATTGTAAAAGTACCTGTGCTGGATTTCGTCGCGAAGCACCATCAATCGGGCATGGTCTCTGGGCTCAACGGGCTCCTGAGCAATAAGCTCATCGGGCAGCTCAAAGTCGTATTTTGAGAGGTCGTAGAGATTCTGCATCGGCCGGGTAATCACCGTATAAGTTTAATTTTTTCTGGAAGCCGTTAAATAGTGGAGTCACATGCCTTCTGTGTGAGTTAAATGCCGCACCCGATTCTGGATCCAGAATATGCTCGCAGAATGGCGATGATTCGAAAAAGAAAGCTGCATGCAAGAAGCCGTGCTCTGCAGAGAGTACGGCGCAGTATGGCATCTCGTGCGCTTCGCACATCTACGATTAGAGTTACCAAAGCGCGCATCTCCGTAGGAGAGGCACTTGCGATACTTATAGGCACGCAGATAGGTGCAGGAGTGCTGGGATTGCCATACGCTGCAGCACAGGTTGGTCTGATTCCCGCTATTGGTGTGCTGTTTGGGATAATGGCACTGCTTCTCGCCACCGCACTTATGTCTTTGAAAATGTCCGCTGAGAATGGAGGTGCACAGATAAGCACTCTTGCACATCGTCTGCTGGGTCGTGCCGGTGGCTGGACAATGTACATAAGCATCACCATTATGAGTTTTGGAGCGCTTCTCGCGTATGTGGCAGGTATGGGTTCGGTCATTGCCTCGCTGTTTGGAGTGAGTGATACCGTGGGTGCAATTCTGTTTTGGGTGTTTGCATCAGCGGTAATTTACATGGGGTTGGAAGCCAGTGGAAAGGCCGAGCTGATAATGAATTATATTATGATTATGCTTTTTGTGGGAGTAATCGCGATGCTGCTCCCGCACGCCGACGTGAACAAAGCACTGTACATGAAAATGAGTGGCATGTTTGCCATTATCGGCGTATCCATATTCGCGCTGGGGTGCCATACTGTCATACCTGACGTTTACAAAGGCCTGGGAAGCTATAAGAAAACAAAAAGAGTAGTTATACTTGGATTTCTCATTCCAACCTCCATATATGCCCTATTTATGCTTGCGTTTCTGATGGTATACGGTGCAGATACTCCGCAGATTGCCACGCAGGCATTGAGCCAGTTGTATGGCAGATTTGGAGGATTGGTGGGTAATATCATACCGTTCGTGGCCATAACCACCAGTTATATAGGAATAGCACTGGCGCAGCAGAGCAACAGCATAGAGTACGTTAAGATGAAAAAACCTCTGGCATGGAGCATCACCGTGCTTCCTCCGCTTATAGTTTATCTTGCTGGAGTAACCAATTTTGCAGATGTGCTGGCATTTGCGGGCAGCACTGGAGATCTGATGGCGTTTATCATTCTGCCAATAATAATGTGGACAGTTCGATGGTATCGTAACTCCCAAAAGTTTAATACCAGCACTGATATGAGGGGACGGTGAGCAAAAATGATAACGGGATTTATACTCATAGCGGTAGCGCCGGGAACTGAAGAAGACGTGTACGAAGAGCTTAGAAAACTGCCGGAAATAAAAGAACTAAAATCGGTGTTTGGAGAGTACGATATAATTGCCACGATAAAATCGAAAAATATAAAAGAGCTGAGCAAAACAGTCGTGAAGAAAATCAGACCCATAGACGGTGTGATAACCACGGGTACTCTTATAAGTATGGAGGAGTAAACTGCAGAAAAACCTTAAATTCTAATCTGCAATTCCGGATTCAGGCCGAGGTAGCCTAGCCCGGCAAGGCGGTGGATTCGAGATCCACTGTCCGCAAGGACTCGGGAGTTCGAATCTCCCCCTCGGCGCTCACTGTCGTTCGCGCCGCGGTGTACTCACAACGTTTTGTTCACTCCCCCCGGCGCTTTTTTATCCACACTTATATAGGTTTGTATGGATTTTCGGTTTTTATGTATATAATCAATAGGACTCGGGAGTTCGCGAGCAACCTGTGGTTGCGAACCAGACCACGCACGTGGTCTCCGAATCTCCCCCCGCGTTACGCACTGCAGTGTGCATATAGCAATTATCCCTCATAGCCTGCATTTTTTGCAGAACCACTATTTTCTGTGATCTAAACAAACCGGTTTTCAATCTGATTTTTCGATTTTCCCAAGCATCCAATAATGCAATTATGTGCTGGATACGCGTAGATAAGGCAAAATTGAAATATTAAAAGCTCTTTCGTCTTTGAAATGCTCACGCTACTTTATTTCATTCTGGCCGCGATTATAAGTTTCATAATCGCCGCAAACAACTCTGCCGGGAGCATGGGCACGCTGTACGGCTCCCGCGTTACTTCATATTACAAAGCGGCACTTCTATCGGGATTGTTCGTGATGATAGGCACGTTTCTGGAAGGCTGGAAAATGTCCGGTGCAATCGATGGCGGCCTGATTTCCAATCCACTTGGCCTGGAAATGTCACTCATCGTTCTGCTCTCCATGGCCATACTCATGTTTCTGTTCACATTCATTGCAGTGCCCATGTCCGCGTCTCAGGTCATGGTGGGCTCGATAATCGGCGTGGCTGCCGCATTTGCATGGGAGGTGAATACCCAGTTCACCACGCTTGTGGTAATATCATGGGGCATAACGTTTGGCGCCTCCATGGGCCTGGCGTTTCTCACATACATCATTATGGCAAAAATCACCAGCCGATTTCACATATTTTCGTTGAGCAAGTTTTATACAGTATCGCTGTTCGTGAGCAGTGCGTTTATGGCATACACACTCGGCGCAAACACCATCGGTCTGATTGCATCACTGAATCTTTCATGGTACTCGATCATTATCACCGGCATATCAGCAATGGTGGGCACAGTGGTGCTGGGCCGAAAAACCGTGGTCACGGTGGGTAGAAAAATCACCTCCCTTGACCCGCCAAGAGCGTTTGCAGCACAGATTGCGGGCGCAATTATCGTGGAGAGTTTCACACAGCTCCATTTTCCAGTGTCAATCACACAGGCCATAATCGGCGGCGTAATAGGCACAGGCATGGTCAAAGGCTATCAGGAACTGAACAAAAAGACTGTGAAGAATCTCGTACTGTCATGGTCCATTGCGCCGCTTGTGGGATTTGCACTAACGTATCTTTTAGTTAAGGTGCTACCTTTGCACTTATTAGGATGATCACGTCCGACGCGTCTTCCGCCTTATCGCTTATGGCATCGATCCACAGCACCATCTTTTCAATCTGCAGTATGGAGAGTATATCATCAATCTTTCCTTCCTGCGTGTACAGTTTTTTCAGTATCTCGAGTTTCAGGTCATCTGCCTTGCTCTCGTACTGCTCCACCTCGTGCGCCTTCTCCACAGCGTGGTGAATATCGCCTTTGAGCAGCTCCATGGCAGATGAGTTCAGTATCTCCACGCTCTTCTTCGTCACGTCCAGATACTCCATGATTCTGCATTCTTTTAAAAATGTTATTGCGTCCTGCGAGGGCTTGCGCAACGCTATGATTCTGCTCACCTGCTGAATCTTATCAATCACTTTATCTATCTGCTCAGAGAGATTGATGAATATTGCCCGGTCCGCAGGAAACAGCAATCCCTCAGAGAACAGATATTCGTTTTTGCGACGCAGTGCATCTCCATCTCTTTCCTTCTCGTAAATAACGCGCTCGATTCTCTCAATCTCGTCCCAGTTAGAATCAAGAAGCGCTTCAACCTGCTTGATAAAAAGGTCCATGCATTCAAGAGCAATGGCCGAATGCTTCTTATAATTCTCGATTGCCTCCTTCTCCTTTTTGGATTTGAACATACCAGAGCCACCGCCGGGAATCGAACCCGGGACCTCCACCTTACCAAGGTGGCGCTCCACCGGCTGAGCTACGGTGGCACAATGCACTGTATGAGCAACCCATACAAAAATTTTTCTTATGCTTCACGACTCAAATAAGTATAACTCAAAAAACTCGTTAAATTCTGACATACGTTTATGCCCCATTAATAATCGGACTCATGAATGAAGACAGCTACAACTAAAATCTTCGTTAATATTTTATCTCTGCGCACAATCTCCCCGTTATGTATCCGGACGTTCAGGGCATGGCCCCGGAGGCAAAATTCAAAATCACCCGCGTGGGTGTGAAAAACGTAGTCAAACCCATTCAGGTGCGCCGCGGTGATAGAGAGATAACGCTGGTAACGCATATTGATATATTTGTGGACCTTCCGCCCAGCAAGAAGGGCTCGGATATGTCCCGCAACATTGAAGTAATATCCGAGATAGTTGATGAGAGCATCGCAATGCCGTGCACGGGCATAGAAAATCTGGCAACCATAATTGTAAAAGAAGTGAAAAAGAGACACGAATACGCCACTTATGCGGAGGTAAATCTCAGCGCCGAATATTTTCTCACCCGCGAGAACCCCGGTGGCAGAAAGACCGTTGAGAGATACAAACTCATAGGCAAAGCCACCATGGACGGTGAAAAGATAAGAAAGATGGTGGGCGTGGAAGTTATAGGCATGACCGCCTGCCCCTGCGCCATGGAGACGGTGCGCTCAATTTTGAAAACCGAGTACGACTCAGAAGTGCTCGACGAGATACCGGTGCCCACTCATAACCAGAGAAACGTGGTAACGTTAATGGTGGAGGTGCCGGAAGGATTCACAATGGAGGCAGATGACCTCATTGAAATCGTGGAAGAATCTTTTTCCGCGCCCACCTACGAGATTTTAAAGCGAAGAGAGGAGGGCGAGCTCGTGCTGAAAGCGCACCGCAACCCCAAATTCGTGGAAGATGTGGTTCGTGATATTCTGCGCAGGATTCTCGCTCAGTATTCAAACCTGCCCGATGACACCATAGTCGTGGTGAAAAGCGAGAGTGAAGAGAGCATACACAAGCACAATGCGTTTGCCGAAAGAATAACCACCATGAAGGAGTTGAGAGAATGATCGGGATCATTGGCGGCAGCGGTCTGTATTCCGGTCTTAAAGAACTGGGCGGCGAGGAGCGAAAGGTGCGCACTAAATTTGGAGATGTGCCCGTACTTGCAGGCGAGAATTTTGTGTTCATATCCCGCCACGGCAACCCGCCCGTGCCACCGCATATGGTAAAGTATCACGCAAATATAGACGCGTTCAGGGCAATGCGGATAAAATACGTGGTGGCAATATCCTCCGTGGGCTCGCTTCGGAACGACATTGCGCCCGGCTCCATAGTTCTTCCCGACGACCTGCTGGATTTCACGGGTAGAGTGTGGACCTATCACAACGATGAACCGGTGCACGCGAATCTTTACGAGCCATTCTGCCCGGAGCTGCGCGAGAAACTGGAAAAAATGGTTGATAGGAGCGGCGGCACCTATGCCACAACGAAGGGCCCGCAGTTTGAAACCCGTGCCGAGGCGAACATGCTTCGCACTCTTGGCGCGGACGTTGTGGGCATGACTGTTGCGCCCGAAGCGCGACTGGCGCGAGAGCTGGATATATGTTATCAACCTATATGCCTGGTGGTTAATTACGTGGACGGCAACACCACGCATGAGAACACTGTGAGCATGGTGAAAAAAATGGAATCGCGCATCTCGGAGATAGTGAGAGAATTAATTAAGAGTGATGGTATATGAAACGCTGTGCGAGTCGCCCATCAATTCTTTGAGCTTAATCGCCTTTGCTTCCGGAATCCTTTTTTTCAGGCCCGGCAGGTGCCCATCACCCACAAAAACAATAACCTTTCCTTTTTCTTCCAGCTTCTTTATGTTTTCCGCCATAAACGCCTCACGGTCATCAAACAGCGCCTTGGACAGCCCGGGAAATTTCTCTTTCACGTACTTGATATATTTATCCTCATTTTGCAAAAGCTCTTCCACGTCCTCCTTCTTCAACTTTTTTCTCGAGAAGGGGGCGAGAATGAATGAGCCGTAAAGCTTCGCTTTCTCGCGAACGGTCATCTCCTTCTTTATTCTCTGCGCAATCTCCACCGCGTCCATATCTATGAACGCAACCTCTTTGCCAAACAGTTGAGCCACTTCCACCGCGGTGAGCATCTCCTTGCCCACCTCCGTGCCCAGCATCTCCGCTATGCTTTTCTGCATCTCGCCCATCTTTCGGTACAGATACGGCATCTTTCCTGTGGTGCCATGCTTCAGAGCAAGATATCGGCCGTAGTCCAGCTCAACAGCCACGACCGCCGGGTCTTCATGCACTATCAATCGCTCGATTTGCATTTTGAGGTCTATGACATGCGCCACGCCCACTATGATAATCACGGTGATACTATACATTACCATTATTTTATTTTTTCCCAATGTCAAATCGCCTGTGATACACCCTTCAGAGAGTTTTATCACGAATTTTTTTATATCACCTTTGCATTCCCAACCATGCTCACGCTGGTAGTACTGATAATCGGGTTAATTGCCGCGCTGTATATGGCGTGGAACATAGGGGCCAACGATGTTGCAAACTCCATGGGCACTTCTGTGGGAAGCGGGGCACTGTCCCTCAAGCAGGCCATTATCGTCGCGGGAGTGTTTGAATTTTTAGGTGCGGTGCTGGTGGGCAAGCACGTTACTTCCACCATATCGAAGGGCATTGTATCGCCCACCGCAATCGACCCGAACACGCTGATGGTCGGCATGGTCGCCGCTCTAATCGGAGCGGCACTGTGGGTCACGCTCGCCACGTATTTTTCCCTGCCCGTGTCCACAACGCAGTCGGTGGTGGGTGCAGTTATGGGATTTGCAATGGTCATCAACATCTCACTCATACACTGGGCGGTGGTTGGAGACATAGTTGCAAGCTGGATTATCTCTCCGCTGTCCGGTGCGTTCGTGGCGTTTCTGATATTTCTGACGCTGAAAAAGACCGTGTTCACCAAAGATGACCCTCTAAAAGAGGCAAAGACGGTGGCGCCGTTTTTCATATTTCTCACGGTGCTCATAATAGTGATGTCGGTAATATACAAAGGGCTCAAGCACTTAGATTTTGATCTGGGATTATACCAGTCGCTAATGATTTCCACAATTATTGCAATTATCGGCGGTGTGGTTGGATTTGTACTGCTGCGCAGGTACCATGCAAAGTACGAGGGCGACGAGAACAAATACCAGCGCTTGGAGAAGTTCTTTATGTACCTGCAGATTATGACCGCTGCCAGTGTGGCGTTTGCGCACGGTGCCAATGACGTTGCCAACGCGGTTGGACCACTGGTCACCATAGTGGACATATACAACGGCACCGAAATCGGCACGCACGTGGTGATACCCATCTGGGTTCTTGTATTGGGTGGAGCAGGAATAGTGCTCGGCCTATCAACCTGGGGATACCGCGTAATTTACACAATCGGCTCGAAGATTACGGAAGTGACGCCCACGCGGGGCTTCTCTGCCGAGCTGGCCACTGCGTTTGTGGTGCTTGTGTTCTCGAAACTGGGCATGCCGATTTCCACATCGCACGTTATCGTCGGGTCTGTCTTGGGTGTGGGCTTTGCACGAGGTCTGGCCAGTGTGGATTACAAAGTGATTAAGAACATAATTTACTCGTGGCTCCTGACTCTGCCAGTGGCCATGGCGTTTGCGGCGGGAATATTTATAATACTCCGCTACATATTCCTGTGAGGTGGTAAAAGATGAAATATGTTAGAGCTCCAATAATTGAGACGCTTCGCAAATCACCATTTGAGGCGCTTGTAGAGCATGCGGGTATAGTGAAAAAGAGCGCGCAGCTTCTCAGGGAAGAGATGAACGCCTACCTTGACGGAAGATTTGAAGAGTTTGAGAAGTTGAAAAAAGAGGTTGAAGAGCTGGAGCTTAAGGCGGATTACATAAAGAGCAACATACGCAATCATCTGCCAAAGAGCGTGAAGATGCCCGTAGATCGCAGCGTGTTCCTATCTCTTCTGGGCGAAGTCGACAAGGTCGAGGACCTGATACAGGATATCGGCGAATGGATTTCGATGCGAGAGAAGCCCATACCTGATGAACTCCGCGGAGAGTTCAGAAAGCTGTTTGACAAGGCCATGGAGTCTGTGGAGGCATGCGAGTGCGCGGTTATGCAGCTCAATACGGTGATTGAAGCATCATTTGCAGAGCCCGAAAGAAAGAGGGCAAAGGAGCTAATACAGAGACTGCACGAAGTTGAGCATGAGAGCGATATAATCGAGCGCGAGCTCACACGCAAAATATTCGGCATGGAAGACCGTATATCACCGGTGGCAATATTTCATCTTAGCAAACTGGTGTTTTTGCTGGGCGATATTGCGAACCATGCTGAGAATGCAGGAGATAGAATACGCGCGTTGCTGGCCCGATAAGTTTTTATTTTCTTTTCTCATCTCTGCTTTATGATTACTGTTATGACGCATATTGATTCAGATGGTGTTATTTCATTTGCGCTTTTTCTGAAAAAGATGAACGGCATAAAAGTGCGCGGGTATTTCACCACTCCTGTGCAGCTGCGCGATACAATATGCTACTCATCGCTTCGGAAAAAAGAGCTGGGCGAGCTGTACATATTCGATGTGGCAGGTGAGAACCGGGCCATATATGCGGCGGCAATGTACGACAGGGTTACGTGGATTGACCATCATAACTGGGAGCCTGAAACCACCCTGGAGCACGTGAACATTGTAATTGATAGAAACGCGAAGAGTGCAGCGCACGTGGTGGCCGAATATTTTGGCATAACTTCACCGCTGGTGGCGCTGGCGGACGAGATTGATACAAACAGCATAAAAAGTGAAGACGCGGAGAGAATAAGGACCACCATCGGCGCGATTCGGTTTAGATTCAGCGGTGCAGAGCTCAGCAAGATGCTGTACCGGTTATCTTACGACCTTATGTCAGAGGACCTCAGCGTTCTGGACCGCTACGAGGAGCTGGTAAAAGATTACAGACAGTTTCTAACAGAGCTGAAAAAAAGGGTACGGGAAGAGGTGAAGTATTATCGTGTAAATAACCTGAAAGTGGCAGTATTTGAAAGCACGGGCTCGTTGCCTGTGTATGTGCTCACGGGCGAGATTGATGACGATACCGATTTAATAGCGGTTATGATTTACCGCACTGACAACGCACGCAGAGCATCCACCAAGCTTGAATTTCGCACGAACACTGATCTGAACGTTCTAAAAATTGCCAGATTCTACGGGGGTGGCGGACATGTTAAGGCGAGCGGTGCCACGGT
>JAADDK010000078.1 GCA_013154005.1 Methanobacteriota archaeon | reverse complement strand
TTTGAATGTCATATTTTTCCACTATATATTGCGTCGGAGGGAATCCTTTAAGGATGTACATATATTTGTCATCAAAAACCCAGCCCACCGTCACATATGGTAGATATTTAGTCCTCAGAAGAGCACCGTTGTTATCTTTGGCGCTGTAATTGCTCTGAAAATTGTGCTGCGGGTTGATTCCATCTAGGGGGTATATCGCAGGCTCGCTCCGCGCCGCCAGCGCGCCGCACGAGCTGAGCAGCAAAACGATTATTAAGGCAAATGCCAGTATAGCCCCGTATGCTTTTTTCATTTTTCTCCCGGCAGGGATAATTAAAAAACGGCATAAATATTTTTTTGTGCGATTATCAAGTCCCGTCATCAATCCAGTCCGGGCGTCTCTTTTTCGGTGGCGGCCAGGAGCATGGCTATAAGAATCATCGCCGCGCCCACCGCACCCAGCACTCCGAACGTCTCGCCGAGAAATATATACGAGAATATGCCGGCAAACACGGGCTCGGTGGTAAATATTATTGCGGCGCGCGACGGAGAGATATGTTTCTGCCCGTGCACCTGCATGAGAATTCCGATGGCCGTGGCAAATATTCCTGTAAATATAACGCCGAAAACCATCAATGGCGAGAGCGTGATGGAGAATCCTTCGCCACCCCAGAAAAGCGTGGAGTAGAAAAACACGAAAAACAATTGCAAGATTGTGAGTGTGGCGGCGTCGTACTCGCGGCTGAACTTGCCTATAAGGGCCACATGCACAGCGTACGCGATGGCACATAAGAATTCTAGAATATCCCCGTAATTGAATCCTGACGCACCAGATAACAAATAAAGACCTGTGAGCGAGATACCCAGTGCCGCACCAACCTTCCATGTAATGCGCTCTTTAACTGTGAAATAGGAAAACAGGGGTGTGAACACCACATAGAGTCCGGTGATGAAACCGGCATTGGACGACGTGGTATATTTCAGCCCCACCGTCTGAAACGCGTATCCCAGAAACAGAAACACACTGAGAATCAGTGCAGGACGAATCGCATCGCGATGCCTGCTCACTGTGCGAAAATAGAACAGCATGAGAAACGAAGCACCTAGGAGAAAGCGAAGTGCAATGAATCCAAATGGGGAGATGTAAAGTAAAGATTCCTTAACAAGTGGAAACGTGGCACCCCAGATGACCGAAACAGAGACGAGGCCGAGAACATATTTAAGGTGTTTCACATGCAGGCATGACTGGCGCGCTTAAATTTATTTGCGTCGCCGTTCGAACGTATGAAAACATTTATAAAGGAAATGCCTATTGCAGTGTGCAAATCGGGGGATTCAAAATGACCAAGGAAAACCCGGAACTGGTAGAACTGATAAAAGAATTGAAGCTCAATGCGAGAACTCACAATGCAAAGATTTGGAGAGACATAGCCGAGCGGCTCGAGAGCCCGGACAGAAACCATGCAGAGGTGAATGTTAGCAAAATAGAGAGATATGCGAATGAAAACGAGATGATAATCGTACCCGGCAAAGTTCTGGGCACGGGGGTGCTCACGAAGAAAGTTACTGTAGCCGCCTGGAAATTCTCCCGCACCGCGGAAGAAAAGATAAAAAAAGCTGGTGGCGAGGTGCTTACCATCTCCGAGATTATTGAGAGGAATCCAAAAGGTTCAAACATAAGAATTATGGGGTGACACTGATGAAGATTATTGATGCAGATAATATGATTATGGGTCGTCTCGCCAGCAAGGTGGCAAAAGATCTTCTGCGTGGAGAAGAGATTATTATTGTAAACGCCGAGAAAGCCGTGATAACGGGGAACAAAGAATACATAATTGAAAAATACGCAAAGATGAGAGAGATAGGAACCCCAAGAAAAGGACCACGCTATCCGAAGATGCCCGACCGCATCCTTAAGCGTACCGTTAGAGGAATGCTCCCTGTGAAAAAAGGTCACGGAAAAGAAGCATATGGGCGTCTTAAAGTATATATGGGTGTGCCCCGGGAACTATCTGATAAGAAACTTGAAGTTTATGAAGATGCCAGAAACACCAAGCTTAAGGGATTTATCACGCTTAAAGAATTATCCAGGCATCTTGGCGCAAATCTGAGGTGAGCATTATGAAAGTTGCCATAGCAAGTGGAAAAAGAAAAACTGCCATTGCGAGGGCAGTGGTGAAGGAAGGAAAAGGCAGATTCAGAATCAACCATGTCCCGTTCGAGATTTACGAGCCGGAAGTTGCGCGACTCACAATATTAGAGCCGGTAGCACTTCTGGATGACCGTGTCAACAACGTGGACATCGAAGTAAAAGTACGCGGTGGAGGTGTGATGGGACAGGCAGAAGCGGCAAGAACCGCAGTGGCCCGTGCACTTTACAAATACTTTGATGACCCAGCAATAGAGAAACTGTACAAAGAGTACGAAAGATCCCTTATGGTAAATGATGTGCGCCGCAAATTGCCCAAACTGCCACTGGGCCGCGGTGCAAGAAAGCGCAGGCAGAAATCGTACAGGTGATCATCGTGATCATTCCTGTTCGTTGTTTTTCCTGCGGCAGAGTAATCGCCTCGGACTATGTGGCATTTGTGAACAGGGTTAACTTCATAAGAGAAAACGAGCGAAGAGAGCCCACTCCAGAAGAAATAGAGAGAATATTTGATGATCTAGGCGTTAAGCGCTATTGCTGCCGGCGGATGATACTGAGTCATGTTGACCTGATAGATGAGGTTATAGCATTTGACTGACAAGTTTATATAAAATAAAGGTATGGTGCAATCATGGAACCCCAGGACGTAGACATTGACAACCTTGCAAAAGAGGTTCGAAACCTTAAGAGGGAAATGGAAGAGATGAAAAAACTCATACGCAGTCTACTCCATGAACTGGTGGAAAGCGCCGAGAGAGACGAAGAGGATTTCTATGATTTCAACTAAACCTTTATATTTGTGTAAGAGATTAATGGTGGTGGTGTAAAAATGACAATGCCCTTAAAAATGCTGGAAAGCTTTATGAACAAGAGAATTTCTCTACTACTGAAGGATAACCGGGTGCTTGAAGGTAAGCTTGTAGGCTACGATGACTACATGAACATGGTTCTTGAAGACACCGAAGAGCGCACTAGCGATATGACCAGAAAGCTCGGCACCGTTATCCTGCGTGGTAATAACGTAGTGAGAATGACTCCTGTAGGATGAGCATGAGCGACGAAAAGGTAATCTGTCCAAAATGCGGCGGCGAGATTAACGAGAATACGCTGGTATGCAATAGCTGTGGTGCTAAATACACGCGTGAAGAGTATGAAGAGTTAAAAAATGAGCAATCCCTTAAAAGCTGGCTTCTTGGCGGAGAAAACATGGATGAAGCCATTTTGGGTTCTGACGAAAATGCCGAAGCCCTTAAAAAATGGCTGGAAGGGGACGAGAACGCGTTTTTTGATTGGGCAGATGAACAGGCTATAGGGGAGGAGAAAGTAAGCGAATTGAAGGTAAAAGCTGCCGAGATGAAAGAAGGCGTAAGCGCCGGCGATGTTAATGTTGATGATATAATAAAAGAGAATCTTCGCATAAAAAGCCTTCTCGAAGTCGAGACTTCCAGACGGGAAGAACTGGAAGAAGAGGTTGAAAAGCTAAAAAAACAGTTAGAAGTTTTGCAACAGGACGCGCTTAAAGAGTTGCCCCAGGAAGAGAAGAACCTGAAAATGCTCGAGATGGAACTGAAAAAGAAAGAAATAGAACTGGAAATGCGGGAAAAAAGACTTCAACTCGAAAGCCAGAAAATGGGTGGTATCTCTCCTGAGCAACTCGAGGATTTGAAAGAGATGGTAAAAAACAGTGACGTGGAGCACTTATTAGAGAAAATTAACGAATTATCAAAGGAGCTTGCAGAGCGTGACAAACTAATAAGCGAACTAAAGAACGAAATTGCAATAAAAGAGGAGGAAATGCGCAAACTCCAAGAGATGATTGCGTTCAAAGAAAATGAAATTGCCAGACGGGAGCAGGACCTGATGTTCCGGGAGAAAAAACTCGAAAAAGAAATAAAGAACCTGGAGCTTGCCAAAAGCGAAATGGGGAATATGGATGAGCTTGCCTTAAAGCGCAGGCTGGAAGACCTCCAGGATGAAATAAAGAGAAAAGAAGAAGAGCTCAGAGTCAAGATGAAATATCTGGAGGCTAAAGAGCGTGAATTAAAAGCCAAGATGGAAGGGCTCGTGGAAGAAGAGGTGGCCATGGCAGAGGAGGAAATCAAAGCTGAGATCAAAGAAAGAAAGGTAAAAACTGGAACACGGAGATTGGACGACCTTCTGTACGGTGGCTTTCCGCTGGCTTCAAACATAATTGTGTATGGACCTCCATACAGCAAGAAAGAGGTCCTGATTTATGCTTTTATGGCGGAAGGGCTTAGGAAAGGCATACCCATTATATGGGTTTTAACCGACAAAACCGCTCAGGAGATAAGGGAGGATATGAGTTATGTCCTGCCAGCATATGAACAGTACGAAAAGATGGGGCTGGTATATTACATAGATGCCTATACCCGGAGCATAGGTGACGACACCACTCTGGAAGGTGTTATTTATTTAGATAGCCAGACAGACGTGGAGGGGATAATAAAGACCGTTGGGGATATATCCAAAAAACTCAAAGGCAAATATCCATATTATCGCCTCGGATTTATGACACTCTCCACCATAATGGCATACATGGAGCAACAGGATTTGCTCAGATTTTTGCAGGTATTCACAACATGGCGCAAAAGAGATAACGCTGTGGCGCTGTATCTTTTAGAGAAAGGCCTGCACAGTGAAAACGAGATAGAGATGGTTGGTAAGAGCATGTCCGGAATGATAGAGTTCAAGATGGAAGGTCACAAGACATACCTTACAGTTAAGGGTATCACAGAGGCCCAGAGTAGAGGCTGGATAGAGGTCGAAGCCACCAAGAGCATGATAAGGCTGGGATCCTTCAGTCTGGGGCATATAAGGTGAGCTTCGTGAAAGTAAAAGAAGTGGGGAGAGTTGAGTATGTTATAGACATGGACAGGCGTCCAGACAAAATCAAATTTCTATGGAAAAAGGGAAAGATGTATTTATCTATGGGCAACGTGATTATTAACAGTGAGAGAAAGTGGTATGACATTCCAGTTGATAGCATAGAGGAGGTAACCCTGGACGATGCAGGAGAACTGGTAATAGACTTTAAAACAGGTTCGTTGAAGGTCGTGTCTAAAGATATAAATTCTCTGCGGGTAATGAGACATTTTCTTTTGCCATATGTCCACGGAGTGCGAAAAGAATGATTGTACTGGGCATAGAAGGTACAGCACACACGATAGGTATCGGGATAGTAACCGAATCGAAAATTCTGGCAAATCAGATAGACATGTACAGACCTCCAGAGGGTGGTATACATCCAAGAGAAGCAGCAAATCATCACGCTCAGAAATTTACAGAAATCCTGAAAAGAGCCCTTGATGAGGCAAATATCAACATTCATGATATATCCGGCATATCATTTTCCCAGGGCCCGGGATTGGGCCCATGCCTGCGCACGGTGGCCACTGCTGCCAGAGTGCTTAGTTTAAAACTTAATGTACCCATAATCGGGGTAAATCACTGTATTGCTCATCTTGAGATAGGAAGATTCACCACCGGTGCAGAAGATCCGGTAATGCTTTATGTTTCAGGTGGTAATACCCAGGTAATTTCATACTCTCGAGGACGATACAGAGTATTTGGAGAGACGTTGGATATAGGAATAGGAAACATGCTTGATAAACTTGCCAGAGAAATGGGTATCCCGTTTCCAGGAGGTCCGAGAATAGAGAAAATGGCCCTTAACGGAGCCAAATACATTCCATTACCGTACTCTGTAAAAGGTATGGACATATCCTTCTCAGGCCTTCTGACTGCCGCAAAGAATCATATCGGAAAAGAGAGAAAAGAGGACATAGCCTACAGTGTTCAGGAAACGGCATTTGCCATGCTTACTGAAGTAACCGAAAGGGCATTGGCACATCTTCACAAGGACGAGGTGTTGCTTGCAGGAGGCGTTGCCAGAAATAAAAGACTGCAGACTATGCTTCAAACCATGGTTGAGGAGAGAGGTGCCAAGCTTTACGTACCCCCTGGTAAAGTATGCGTAGACAACGGAGCAATGATTGCGTATCTTGGCCTGAAATTTCTGCAACACGATGTGAAAATGAATATTGAAGATACAGAAATAATTCAGAAATTCAGAACCGATGCAGTTGATATACCATGGGAAGTAAAAAGACACATAAAATTTTATGATAATATGCCCGGTGCAGAAGCGGTTATCACGGAAGAAAAGCTATTTGGCCGAGACATAATATCAAAGAAAAGAATCCCCAAAAAGTATAGAATTACACCTATAGATTATAACCTGAGAAAGGAGCGCACCAGAAGAGAAGCAAAAATAATGCACGAAGTGAAAAAGTTTGGAATAAGATCTCCCATAATCTACTCGCTCTATCCTGATGAAATAAAAATGGAAAAACTAACCGGAACAACACTTTTTGATTCCATACCCAATATGGATGATAAGGAAGTGATAACCGCCATAAGAAAAATAGCCCGGTACATTGCGGCGATGCACGCACATGACATCGCTCATGGAGATCTGACAACAAGCAACATAATAGTGAATGGGGAAGAGATAGGAATAATTGATTTCGGGATGAGCACTCAAAATGCAGGCATTGAAGAAAAGGCTGTTGATCTGCATATGTTCGATGAATCGTTTCAATCTGCACACAGCGATAGATATTCGTTAATACCTCATTTTTATGATGAGTACAGAAAAAACGGAAATAAAGATGTCCTCGAACGGGTAAACATAATAAGGGGGCGCAGAAGATATGTATAAGCTCATAACCCATAACCGTCACAAATATACGGAAATGAAAAAAATAATTCCGGAACTGGAAATGGTGGACATGGAGTACCCAGAACTGCAGGCAGACACTCTCGAAGAGGTTGTTGACTTCGCCATAAATTATCTACGGGATAAAATCGATGGAAATTTTATAATCGATGATTCGGGCCTGTTTATAGAAGCGCTTAACGGATTCCCGGGAGTATATTCAGCGTACGTGCACAAAACTATTGGAAACAGAGGAATACTGAAATTGATGGATGGAGTCGAGAATCGCCGTGCGTATTTCAAAACCGTCATAGGATTGAACATTGATGGCTACGCATATAAACTCATTGGAATATGCCATGGGAACATTGCCCCCAGAGAAAGAGGAAACAACGGATTCGGCTACGACCCCATCTTTATACCCATGGGATTCGAGAAAACGTTTGCAGAATTGAGCATAGAAGAGAAAAATCGCATATCGCACCGGGGAAAAGCCATGAGAAAACTGGAAGCATTTATAGTTAAATTTCGATAGTGGCAAAATTTATGCAAAATAAATGCATTTACCATCCATGAGAGGTTTATTTACGGTGATGTTAGCTGCCTCGCTTATACTGGTTATATTTTACATTCCCGTCCATCATGCCACCGCCCCAGACGCTGGAGATGGGCTGCTGGTAATTCCAATAGAGAATAGAGGGTATGCGCCCATGCTCAAAAACCTGATAGATAACGCCACTTCCACCATATACGTAGCAATGAACGAATTGAGCATATACTCGCCTGTAAAAACACTTTTAGACGCTCTGATCTCTGCCCACGGCAGGGGCGTAACCGTGCATGTTATTTACGAGGGAAGCTACTCTTCAAACTCTGAAGCTGCAAATTATCTGAAAAATGCAGGAATAGCGGTGGAAAACGATTCATGGGTGTTTTTGCATGCAAAACTTGTGGTGATAGACGGAAAGATAGTATATGTTGGATCTCACAACTGGAGCCCCTATGCTCTTAAATATAACAATGAATATGGAATAATTATATTTAATTCCACCATGGGCAAATTCTTCGATGAATACTTCATGTCTCTGTGGAACAACGTAAACCAGACTCCTTTACTCAACAATATAGAGGTTCAAAGCTCGGGAATGGAAATAAAAACCACATACGATGGATATACCTACAACACTTTAAATGACCTAATCAACTCGGCAACCACACGGCTGTATGTGGGAATATACACAATGGCATATTATAGCACACCGATTGGCGATGAGAGGCTCGCAGATAATTTAGTAAACGATATTGTAAACAAAAAAAGCATAGCGAAAGTAATCCTTGACAATCATGACAGTGGAAATGCATATAATTACCTGAACAATAGCGGGGTGAACGTGGAGTACGACTCCTCCACCAATATAACTCACCTTAAACTTGTAATTGCCGATAACTCCGTGTACATCGGGGATTCTAACTGGGATTATACATACATGGATAATTCCACACACACAGTGGGAATAGTTATAAGCAACTCCTCTGTAGCAAACTTTTTTGCGGGGTATTTTAACACCATCTTTAAATACAGAAACGCACCTTATTACATTCCGGATTGCTTTCTAAAAACTTACAAAGTGGACATACCTCAAAACTCTGAAAAAACCATTAATTTCTGGATTGCAAACGGAGGTAGCAAAACGAACACCACAATACATGTAACTGTAAAAAGCGCCATCAATGCCACTATGCCGGAAGAATTCACATGGACACGAAAAAATATGTACGACTGGAGAAATACAAGTTTAAAATTACATCCTTCCACGCCCGGAAACTATGTGGTTGCAGTGACATTTTATTCCAAATATTACCACATCAACTATACAACGTATATTTATGTAACAGTAACCAGCAGCGTTCCAGAGTTCAGCACCTGGACATTATTCACCCCCATTTTTATAATCATAACGATAGAATACTTTAAACGCCATAATTCCCCCTGCAAACGCAAGAGCAGCCGCAAATAAAAACAGATATTCCGGCGACTCTCTATAAAGAAAACCGCCTAATATGCTAAAAAACATGGTGGAAATATACGACAAAAACAAATACACCCCGGTGAATCTTCCTCTGTTTTCTATGCCAACTAAATCCGCAATTAAGCCGTTTGAGGATGGCTGATAAAGAGCCATTCCCATTCCAACCACAACCGCATAAGCCATAAGATAGTAAACTGAAGGATATATAAAGATAACCAGTGCGAGACCCATCAAAAACGCTCCCGCCACATAGAATTTCCCCTTCCCGCGCCTGTCACCATATCGCCCCACAACCACCCCGAGCAGGGTAGATATAAGCATGCTCACACCTATAAGCACACCAAACATAAATGTGGAAGTGTATGTGTAGGCATATTTCACAACAAAATAACCCACCATACCTGTGGATGAGGAGACCAGCATGGCCACAACAATCATGCCTTTAGCCCTCGGATTCAGGGTTTTTAGCACCTGAAACAGAGATAGAAAACTATCCCGCTCTTCTTTTTTTACATACATGGTTTCTTTAAGGGAGAGCCGCATAAAAGCAGCAGTGATAGATAGTATAAAGAGTATGAAATACCCAATGCGCATGCCCGGTACAAGACCGTAATGTTCAATAAGCAACCCGCCGGCCATTGGAGCCGCGAGTGATGCAATGCCCGAAAGATTAGTTATGGCAAATCCCTCTGCACGATGTGCTGGGGGTAAAGAATCCATAACAATCGAGAAAAGGGCCGGCTGATAAAGAAGAGCAACGTTGGATATCACCAGTCCAATAACTATATACTCCCATGAGGGGGCAAATGCAAATATCAGTATGGAAAACGCCATCACAAAAGTGAAAGTTACAATAACACGTTTTCGCCCAAGAGTATCAGCAAGATGGCCTCCCGGTATCTGCAAAAGCGCCATCATACCAAACGTGAGAGCCCCCATGAACCCCAGCACCACGTCACTCGCTCCCAGCGCGGAAAAATACAGCCCGTCAAATTTATGAACCATGTTGTTCCCGAACCCCAGAAGAACCCATGTTATAAACAGAATTAATACGTTGCCTCTAAGTATCGCCTTAATGTCTCTGTAAAATTCTCCTAAACTCACAATTGCATGAACATGCAAACGGTGTATTTATAAATTGTGAAGAAAAGGAAAATATATAGAATATCAAAAAAATTAAGATTGTTTATTTTTGCGAATGTAGTCAATTATCCCCCCTGCACGGATTATATCCATCACGTAGCCCTCAAACGGGGGAAAGTGCACCACGAAACCCTTGGTTTTGTTCTCCACTATTCCCTTTTCAATATCTACTTCAACTTCGTCTCCTGCATCGAATCTATCGATATCCTCTTTTTTTAATGTTATTGCCGGAAGTCCTAAATTGATACAATTTCTGTAATAAATCCGTGCAAAGCTCTCAGCCAGCAATGCTTTCACGCCTGCAGCCTTCAGACACTTCACCGCCTGCTCTCGCGAAGAACCGTATCCCCAGTTCTTGCCTGCCACAATAACATCCCCCGGTTTGACATTTTTTGCAAATTCCGGATCAAGGTCTTCAAGAGCGTGCGATGCCATCTCCTCATCGCTCATTAGCTTGTACGTGTACTTACCGGGAAATATTACATCCGTATTTACGTCGTTTCCGTATTTCCAAACACGTCCCATTTACAGCACCTCCCTCGGGTCAGCTATCCTGCCCTTAATTGCCGTGGCAGCAGCCGTGGCAGGAGAGCCCAGATATATCTCCGCATTGGGATTGCCCATTCTGCCTTTGAAGTTGCGGTTTGCAGTACTCAAACACTTTTCACCATCAGCCAGCACACCAGCATGAGCGCCCAGACACGGCCCGCAGCCGGGGTTCATTATCACTGCTCCCGCCTCTGCAAGAGTTCGCAGGATTCCTTTTTCATCCGCTTCTCTCCACACTTCCCACGACGCGGGGAACACGAGCATGCGCACGTTTTCATTCACCTTTTTACCCTTCAGTATCCTCGCGGCCACTTCTAAATCCTCCACGCGCCCGTTGGTGCATGTGCCCAGAAATACCTGATTTATCTCGATATCTTCAGCCTCTTCGATATCATGCACGTTATCAACCGTGTGCGGAAACGCAATCTTCGGCACGATCTCCGAGGCATCATACTCATATCTTCTTTCGTATTCTGCATCTTCATCTGCACGCATGATTTCGTATGGCCCTCTCGCCCTGCTCTGCAGATACTTCTCGGTTTTTTCATCAGCCTCTATTATCCCATTTTTCGCACCCATCTCAGCGCTGAGATTGGAAAGAACCATACGCGATGCGATGCTCATATCTCTTATCGTTTCTCCTTTAAATTCTACAGCTTTATACACAGCGCCGCTGGCGGTTATATCTCCGGTAATATGCAACGCGAGGTCTTTTGCATACACGCCTTTGGGCAGTTTTCCGTTCACTACAACCTCGTAGCTTTCAGGCACACGCAACCATATCTTTCCAGTGGCCCAGATGGCAGCCACTTCACTTCTCCCTATTCCCGCAGCAAATGCTCCGAACGCACCGGGCGTGGTGGTGTGCGAATCCGCCCCCACTATCACCGCACCGGGTAAATCGTAGCCCTTCTCTGCCATGACCTGATGGCATATTCCGGTATTGATATCCCAGAAATTCTCAATACCCTGCTCCTTCACAAATCCACGAATACTTTTGTGATTATTTGCATAATCCGCTGTGGGTGCAGGAATTGTATGGTCCAGTATGATTACTATTTTCTTCGGGTCCCAGACTTTCTCCACACCTGTTTTCTTGAATTTAAGCAAAATTGCGGCAGAGTTGTCATGGCTCATTACCCATGTTGGCTCAACTGTCACTATCTCTCCCGGAGCAACCTCTTTCTTACCGGCCTTTTTAGCCAGTATCTTTTCAGTAAGAGTCATTCCCATGCTATCACCGTGTAGAAAATGGCAAGCCCATATATTATCCTTACCTCCAAAAGGTATATATAATGCCCCTATGCTTCGGAGGTATGCACGTAAAACATACAGCAGGTGTGCTATGCATACTGATATTACTAATGCTCCCAATTGTCGAGGCAAATTCCCCAACAGAACCCTATGCCTTTCAAGGCGCATTTATGATATACGAATATGCATGGAAAGAAGGGAATAACACCACCACTGCCCATGTGAAATTTGAAGTTCTGGCTGTATCAGGAACCCAGATGAAAATAAAAATAAGTGATTCTTACCATGCATTCGGAAACGGCACAGTGGTCAACAATATAGCAAGTCCGGATAACTTCCCTGCGATATCCACGAGCACCCTTGGAAACGGCACAATTCAGTTTGGCCCACATTACCTATCACTGGAAAATGTACTTTATTTAAAAACCAGATACGGAGAAAGACATGCATATGAGTATTCATTTAAGTCTGTGCACTTTTATTTTGATAAAGAAACCGGCATACTGCTTAAAGAAAGCTCCAATTCTGGACAGTTAAAAAGCATGAATCTAACTCAGACAAACATAATAGGACATAAAACCGCCAACCTCACACTGTATGCATTTGGTGCGGGGATAATTGCAACCGTAATAATTGTGGCAGTGTATCTGAAAAAGAAATACTAAAATTATTTACCTCCGCGCCTTTCCTTGGCTTTGGGTCTGAGCCCCTTATAGCCACATCTCCTGCAGCGCGTCGCGTTGGGTGGGTTGCGAGCATGACATTTCATACATATCTTCTTGTTGAGTAACCTATCCACAGCTTCCTGGAACGTCATAGTGGTGAGGAATACCACGGGATATTTAACTCTTGCGCTTTTTACAAAAAGGGA
>JAADDK010000006.1 GCA_013154005.1 Methanobacteriota archaeon | reverse complement strand
AACGATGTTTTTGACGAATTTGAGCCATCTGCTGGCATTTTCCTCTGAGGGTACGATGTTTAGGTCAGCACCTTCTTCATCTTTAATAAATTCAAGCCACAGCGATTTGAGTTTTTCCTCGGGCAGCTCGTCAAACTTCTGAAGCACGTAATTCATCCGGGTGCACATCAAGAGGAGTATGCAAATCAAGTATAAATAAAAGAGAGCATTAAGGATTATGAATCGTGGAGTGGGAATATTCATACTTGGCATGCTCATCGTTTTAGGTGCAGCCATGGGCTCTCTTTACTATGCAAATTCGGAGCTGAATAAGGCACAGAACTTGCAGCTTGCGCCCAACGAGATGAAAAATCTATCGTACACACTCAAGCCCGGCAAAGAATATACCGTGGTGATAACAGTGAACAGCACAATCAAATATTCGCTCCAGACGGGAAACGGCACAACTGTGAAAAATGGCACAGTGAGCGATAAAGTTAAGTTTCAGTTCAAGGCGTCAGGCGACGGTGAGTACGTGCTCGTGCTTAAAAATTCAAACAAACCTAACCGTGTGGCAGTGCTTGTAGAAAGCACCGATGAGATGAACCATATTTCCAGCACGGGACAGATGCTGCTGGGCACATGCGTGCTCGGAATCGCCCTCGTGGTTGCTGGCATAATCATAGCCGTGATAATGCACAAAAAATGAGTGGGTATGGTTATGAGCAAACAACTGAAAAGTGGGCCCGCCCGGATTCGAACCGGGGACCTCCCGCGTGTGAGGCGGACGTCATAACCACTAGACCACGGGCCCTATCTGCGGGAATATCACTCTTGTTTTTAATTTTTTCGCTCACTCTCCGAGCTGCTTTTTAATCATGCGCTCCACAATATCCAGAAACTCTTCCTCTTTGCCCTGCGGAATTGTCGCACCTGCCGCGATGTTGTGCCCGCCTCCGGCACCGCCCACCGCCTCCGACGCGGCTTTCATAATTATTGAGAAATCCACGCCTCTATCCACAAAGCTTCTGGGTGAGCGCACGGACACCTTGATGTTTCCGTCATCGCTATCTGCAAATGCCACGATTGGCAGCTCGTTGTTTTCTTCGGTGAGCACCATGGACGCAACTATGCCCACTATGTTCTCATCAATGCGATTTCCCGCGTGGAAATACTCTAAATACTCTCTCTTCGTTATGCCCACCTCGTGCACCACCTCCACACCCCTCACCAGATTTTTGCGGTGATTGGTGAGCATGCTCTTTGCCTCTTTGAGGTATCTGTCTCTGTCACCGAGACATACATGGTACCCGATTTCCGCTTTCATGTATCTGCCCGACGCGTTGAGCAGCGTGGCAAATTCCTTTGCATCGTGCAGAGGCGTGCCCGGCTCTTCTTTGGGAAGTACGTACACCTCTCCGATCAATCTTTTTGCCATACTGTGCCCGTAGCTCATCTTCAAAACTAATTTTACCAGTTCGCTGAGAATCTTCCGCTTTTCCTCGATAGTTAAATCTATCCATCTGCGCCAGTGCTCGTTTTTCTGCACTATCCCCAGTTCGTCCAGAAACTTTTTGCATGCACGGGCATCGCCGGTCAGCGTGGGTAATATTGGGTCGGTGGAGTACTGAAGCATCTTGAACACGGGCCTAGTTTCACGACCGAACATGCGCGTGTCCATGAAATAATCGATGAACCCGTATTTCTGCGCCTCTGCCAGGATCATGCGGTTGGTGCCCACGAGACGCAGCGATTCGGAATCCTGCATATCGCCAACCGCACCCACTATGGCTATGCCACTCATATCCACGTTCTCTCTGCTCAGCTCCCGCGCCACCAGATACGTGGTACCTGCACCGCTTATATCCACCGCGCCGTCCCTGCCAAAAAGATGAGGGTTGAGCTGTAAAATGCTCTTTCTGCCTCGCTCCAAGCTGTCAAAAAATCCAGTGAGCGTGGCGCGAGACTCTGGAGGCACCTCAGGTACGAGTGCGCTGGGTACATGATGGTCGGTTATGACCGCGTTCAGCCCGTACATCAGATGCACCATTCCGCTGCCAAGGTCCGTGAACCACACAAGGGGCGGATTCTCATCTTTGAGCGCTTCAATCTTGGTCGCGTCTAACTGCTTGACAAAATCCACGCGAAACTCCTTGCCCAAGCGCTCCAGCGCGCGGGCGGCTATGCTGCCCGATGTTATGCCATCTGCATCGTTGTGTGCCACAACAATTACAGTTTCAGAATCGCGAATTCTGCGCGCAATCTCGGCTGCGCGAGCAAGATATTCTTCCACAAAATATGGGAAAAGAGGGTTATAGAAAAAAGTTTTCATGCAAGTTTTCTTACCTGTTCGGCACCCTTATCAAACGCCTTCAAGTTTATCTCGTGCACGCTTTTCGGGAACTTATCCATTATCGCTGCCTTAATCGAGTCTGCGGGCACCGGGAAGCCCGGAATCGCGCTCAATGCACCGAGCATCACTATGTTGGCGGTTATCACGTTGCCGAGGTCTCTGGCAATTTGCGTGGCTTCCAGCGGATAAACTTTGAGGTTATTCATTCTGTCCAGAAGCATCTGCACCTCCGGATACTGTGCGTTGCCCAGAGATGCGGAGATGGGCACGATGGGCTCGACATTCACCACGACATGCGTGCCCGGGTGCGCCTTGCTCAGCACCCGATACGCTTCCACGGGCTCAAAGCCCACGATGATATCCGCCTCGCCTCTGCCGACGAGGGGACTGTGCGCATCACCAATGTTCATTTCTGTAACAACCACACCTCCGCGCTGTGCCATGCCGTGTACCTCGCTCATAACCACGTTGAGTCCCGCTTTCAGAGACGCAACACCGAGAATGCTGGAGGCGGTGAGCACACCCTGACCGCCCACTCCTGCAAAAACTATTCCGGTCTTCATCGTATCACCTTCTTCTCAATGGCATTAAACGGACAAATTGTAGCACACACTCCACACCCATCGCACAGTGCATCGTTGATGTACACTCTCTCCTTACCATCTTCGTCCACACGCTTGAATATTGCCGCGCACGCGAGCCAGTCAGAGCACAGACCACACTGCGTGCACCTGTCCTGATTGATTTCGTAGACCCACCATTCACCCTGCTTTCTGCGCCTTGCGTCCCACAGCAGCGCGCACTCGCGCTTTGCTATGATGACCGCTATGCCCTCGTGCTTAATTGCCTCTTTAAACACTTTGATTGTGGCATTCACATCGTACGGGTCCACAGTGCGCACAAAATCGATGCCTATGCCGCGCACAAGTTTTTCTATATCCACATACGGCGCTTTCTCGCCCATACCGTTCATGGGCAATCCGGGATGCGGCTGGTGTCCGGTCATTGCGGTGGTGCGATTGTCCAGTATGACGTACACGAGATTCGCGTTGTTGTGATACGCATCAATAAGTCCAGGAATGGCACCGTGGAAGAACGTGGAATCTCCCACAAATCCTATGACTTTCTGTTCGGTTGCCTTTGAGAAGCCCACCGCGGTTCCGATGCTCGAGCCCATGCAGAGCAGATAATCGGCCATTTCGTAGGGTTTCTGTATGCCCAGTGTGTAGCAGCCGATGTCGTTGGTGATTATCGCGTCCTTAATTTTCAGCTGCTTCAGAGCCATCATTGCCGCATAGTACGTGGCGCGATGCGGGCACCCGGGACACAGCACAGGTGGACGCGGCGGTAGCTCAATCTCATCGGGCGAATACACCTCAGTCTCGAATTTCTCGCCCAGAATCTTGGAAAATGTCTCACGAATTAAATCAGGATTGTACTCGTACGCTCTCGGGAAATAGCCGTCTAACTTTCCGTAGATTGGCACGGCTATGCGCCGCATCTGCGCGAGAGTGCGTGTGTTCTTCTCCAGATACGGCTCCAGTTCTTCCACCACTATCACTTTGTTCACCGAGCTTATGAACTCTGCGACCAGCTCATCTGGAAACGGGTGCGTCATGCCCAGCTTCAGGATATTCGCCTTGAGTCCGTATTTCTCCACAAAATCCGCCACATAGTTGTATGCGGCACCACTTGTGATTATTCCTATTTCTCCGCCGTGCAGCTCTATGCGATTCAGCGGCGAGTGATTTGCTTCCTCTCTCGCCTTCTCTATCCGCTCTAACAGCTCAAGATGCATTCTTCGAGAGTTGGCAGGAATGGGCACGTATTTGTTCGGGTTCTTTATGAACTTGCCCTTGCCTCTTTTCTCGCCCAGCGGACCGTACTCCACTATGCCGCGAACATGGTTTACGCGCGTGGTGGTGCGGAACAGCACGGGAGTTCCGATTTTCTCGGAGAGCTCCATGGCGTATTTCATAAAGTCCTTCATCTCCTGTGCATTGGCTGGCTCTAACATCGGCATGCCGGAAATTTGCGCGTAATAGCGATTATCCTGCTCGTTCTGACTGCTGTGCATTGAGGGGTCATCTGCGGTGATGACCACCAGCCCGCCATGGGTGCCTATGTACGCGGTGCTCATGAACGCATCGGCGGCGACGTTCAATCCCACGTGCTTGAAGAACACCATCGCCCGCAGCCCGGAGATGGCCGCCGCGGCGCTCACCTCCATGGCCACCTTCTCATTGGTTGAGAACTCAAAGTACATGCCCGCTTTCTTCGAGATGTAAAATAACACGTTGCCAATCTCGCTGGACGGCGTGCCGGGATACGTGGACGCAAAGTCCACACCCGCTTCCAGAGCGCCGCGCACTATCGCTTCGTTGCCCAGCAGAAACTCTTTGTGCCCGGGCTCGTCTATGAGTATGTTGGCATGCTTCATAGTCATTCCTCCTGCGAGCAGCGCTCTTTCTTAAGCAACGCCTTCCAGTTCTCATCAATCTCGTGCTGAATGTACTCCACTTCCTCCTCGGTCAGGTGCCTGAACCGGCCCTGCAATTTGAGGAACTCCTTCACGGGTTTTGGGTTCTTCGGCTTGATTGAGACCTTGTACTTTCCGTTAATCACCTCGTAGAGCGGGAAGAAATTGGTCTGCACCGCCAGCCTCGAAATTTCCACCGTTTTATCCGGAGAATGTCTCCATCCCGTCGGGCAGGGTGAGAAAATCTGTATGAATTTTGGACCTTTGATTTCCTTCGCTCTGCGCAGCTTTGCAATCAGGTCCTCCGGATACGCGATGGTCGCCGTGGCCACGTACGGAATGTTGTGCGCCACCATGATTTCCGCCACGTTCTTCTTTGGCTCGTGCTTGAACATTCTCTTCTTTCCGCCGGGTGTGGTGGTGGTCCATGCGCCCCACGGTGTCGAGCCGCTTCTCTGAATACCCGTGTTCATGTACGCTTCGTTATCGTACATTATGTAAAACACGTTATGTCTGCGCTCCATAGCTGCACTGAGCGCCTGAAGCCCAATATCCGCAGTGCCACCATCGCCCGCAAAGCCCACGACGTTTACGTCTTCCTTTCCGAGCACGTCCAGAGCCTCTCTTATCCCGGATATGGAAGCACCCGTGACTTCAAACGCGGTATAAAGCAGGGGCACGTCCAGCGCCCGATGCGGATAAACACCTGGTATCACCGCCCAGCAGCATGCTGGAATGGACAGTATGGTTTTCTTGCCGAGTGCTTTAAGCACGTAGCGCATTGCTATGGTTGCGCCACAGCCCAGACACGCAGTGTGTCCGGGAAGCATGTACTCTTCCTCCGGTATTGTGAGTTTACGCATTATGACCACCTCTCATCACCGTGAAGGCCTACCCATTCAATTTCCTTATCCACCACGCCTTCATTTGCAATTTTCAACATATCGTCAAACAATTTCCGGAGCACCTCGGGAGTGACATCTCTGCCGCCGAGCCCTATCACATAGTCCTTGACGGGCACGTCTGTGTGCGAATAAAGCACGGATTTTGTTTCCGCGTACAGATCAGCGCCGGGACCGAACGAATAGCTGCGGTCCACCACTCCAAGCATATTCGTGCTCTTTGCAATTCTTCTTATTTCCTCAGTTGGGAACGGCCGGAAATAGCGCACGCGAGCCACACCCACTTTCTTGCCCTCCTTGCGCATTGCATCGACCACGTCCTTGGCCGTGGAGCCGATGGTGCCTAAAACGAGCATTATGGCATCTGCATCTTCGGTACGGTACTCGTCCACGAACGGTGCGTAATTTCTGCCGAATGTTTCGTTGTACTCTTCAACAGCCTTTTCAATCTCACGCTTGGCATCTTCCATTGCCAGGGCCATCTTGTACCTGAACTCCATGTACGGGCCCTCTGGCATTATGAGTGAGCCGAAACCTGCGGGCTCGTCCGGGTCCAGCTTGAACGCGGGCTCGAACTCGCCGATGAAATCATCAACCTTCTTCTGCTCTGGTATATCCACAGCTTCAGCCGTGTGGCTCAGAATAAATGCGTCTTCAATTACCATGGAGGGAAGGAGAATATGATGCCTCTCTCCAATCCTGTAAGACATTATTATTGAGTCCAGAACCTCCTGATTGTTCTCACTGTACACCTGCATCCAGCCCACATCACGCTCTGCCATGGTATCCAGCTGATCAGTCCACACGCTCCACGGAGGTGCCATTGCACGGTTCACCACGCTCATAACTATGGGCAATCTCGCGCCCGAAGCCCACATAAGAACCTCGTGCATGAGTGCGAGCCCGTGAGCACTCGTGGCGGTGAATGTCCGCACTCCAGTATTCTCCGCGGCGATACATGCAGCCATCGCGCTGTGCTCGCTTTCCACCCGAATGTACCGAGCATCCATCTCGCCATTGGCTATGAAAGATGCAATGGTCTCAATTATGCTCGTCTGCGGAGTTATGGGATATGCGGCAACCACCTTTGCTTTCGATAGGCGTGCGCCCCACGCCGCACTTTCGTTGCCCGTGAGTATCTTCTTCATTCTTCCTCACCCCCCACATTCTGTTCAAGCACCAACTCTATGGCGTTTGCCGGACATTCGTTGGCACATATGCCGCAGCCCTTGCAGTAATCGTAGTTTATCTCCACGGTATCAAAGCGCTTGAGCGCGTCCTTCGGTGCAGGGTGTTTTTCCGGTGCGGCGAAATCTATCGCCGTGTCCGGGCAGAATTTCCAGCAAATATAACAGCGTATGCATTTTTCGTAATCGATTATCGGTCTGAAAGTTCGCCATCCACCGGTTTTGTTCTCGGTGCTGGGCACCTTTGCGATGGGCGTTGGTTCTTCTGGCAAAATTATTGGCATTTACTCACCTCCTATCTTCACATTCTCATAAGCGTCCTTTGCGGCCTGCGCATTTTCTTCCTGCTTCGCCGGCGCGGCTTCGCGGATTGCGTCCATCACAGTTTCTATTTTGACCAGCCCGCTAACCTTTGCGAACGCGCCAAGAATTGCAGTGTTCACTATTGGGGCGGCCTGTGAGCCGAGCCTGTGCGAAATAGCAATGCTCGTTGCATCCACTGTGGCAACCCTGTCAAACTTCACAGTTTTACGAATCTCATCCGGAGAGTGTATTGTATTTATCAGAACCGTGCCATCTTTTTTTATCCCTTTCAGAACGTTGACCGCTTTGAGAAGCGAGGGATCAAGCACGATTACATAATCCGGTTCGTAAATCTGGTATTTTGCTCTCACTGGTTGATTGTCGACTCTTGTGAACGCAGTCACCGGTGCCCCACGGCGCTCCACGCCAAAGTACGGGAACGCGGATACGTATTTTCCCTCCATGAAGAAGGCTTTCGCTAAAATCTTTGAGGCTATAACGGAACCCTGTCCACCTCTTCCGTGAAAACGTATTTCTATCATTCTATCACCAATGGGTAATTGCATTATCGTATTTATTGGCTTCTCCCAGAATAAAAATATGGAGAGTTTTTATTCAATTCGTTTACCGCATATAGCCCAGCATTTACGGTTATTCCCGCATGCTTCTTCGATTTTTTCGCTCCAGAGCCGCAGCTCATCTGCATCGAACCATTCTTCTTTTTTGCGAACCTTTACCAGAAACTTACCATCTTTTTCATCTTTTATCTCACCGGTTGTGAATTCCGGGATTACAAACACTTTCTTGCCCACATAACTCATTCTATCACCTTTTGGCTCATGGGCTCCGACATTAAAAATTTATGCTGCGCTGACATTCCCCCAGCTATGATAGTTATAGTAGGACTCGGGACTGGAGGACTGTACACCGCAAAATGGATATCTTCAGTGAACAGAGATGAGGAGATAACGATTATCGAGCGCAGAAAATACGATACTTACTCACCCTGCTCCATACCCATGGTGGTTGAGGGCAAAATCAGCGAGAACGATATTGTGCACCCGTTTCCCAAATCACGAAAAATAAGAGTTTTGACGGGACATGAGGCTATCAAAATTGATGTGGGGGCAAAGAAAATAGTGGTGAAAAATGTGGATTCTGGACAGGAAATGGAGATAGCATACGATAAGCTAATCTACGCGGCGGGCGCGCGGCCGTGGGTGCCACCCATTGAGGGTATAGACAAAAAAGGAGTGTTCACCGTTCGGGTGGTGGAAGATGCCGTGGCCATAAAGAACTGGGCCGAAAACTCGAAAAGGGCGCTTGTGGTGGGTGCCGGCGCAATAGGCGTGGAGATGGCGTATGCGCTGCGTGCTCGCGGGCTGGAGGTCACGCTCATAGAGATGCTGCCTCACGCGTTTCCAAATGCTCTGGATAAAGATATGGCAAAGTATGTGGACTCATACCTCAAAGAGAAAGGAATAAAAACCATGTACGGCGTGAAGCTTGAAAAAATAATCGGCGCGGAGCGTGTCTCCGGAGCGGTGGTGAACGGAGCGGAAATGAACGTGGATATGATTATAATGAGTACGGGAGTGCGCCCGGAAACGGCGTTGCTCAAAGGAGTTGTTGATATTGACGAACGTGGGTTTATTGTGGTGAACGAGAGAATGGAGACCTCGGTGCCGGATATTTATGCAATCGGAGATTGTGTGCGCACACCCCACGGGGTCATTCAGCTTGCCACCACGGCCATGAAGCAGGCGGCTGTGGCGGGAATAAATGCTGCCGGTGGCAATGCCATATACACCAGACCCACGGGGGCGTTCGTCTCTGCGTTCGGCGGGTATGAGGTGGCCAGCGTGGGAACTAAGGGCGAAATTGCAGGACGCGGGTGGAGTCGCATTAATCCATACAGTGAGGAGAAAATAATTATGAAGATTTTCATTGACCGGGCTGGCAAATTGCTGGGAGCGCAGGCGGTGGGGCCCGGCGCGGCGAGCAGAATAAACGTGGTCTCGGCGCTTTTGCGGAAGGGTGCTCACATCACCGACCTGATGTTCATGGAGCAGGCGTACTGCCCGGAAGTATGCGAGCTTTACGACGTGCTCAACATCGCGGCGGAGAATGCGGTGCGAAGAGTGAAGATGAAAATAGACAAGTACGAAGTTTGATTTTTTCATTTATTTTCCCATTCTCGGTGGAAAAATTTTTATTCTTTAAAATATTATGGTTGTTCAGAGGTGGTATAATATGCCGATTCTGAAGGGAAGAACATCAAAGCCAGGCGAGGGCTATAGAGGCAGACGTGCCAGAGAACCGCGTAAGTATATTGATTTGAATGAGTATGATACCGGTATGGACGCTCAGGCATCCGGGCCCATGATACGGGTTGCGGAAGTTTATCGCTATGAGGATGTGCGCAAGCTGTCCGATATTGTTTACAACGGTGATATACTGCTCATTGACTATTCTTCCATCGCGAATGATGACCTTACACTTCGGAGAATTATAAGCGAACTCAAGAGCATTGCAAAGGACGTTAATGGCGATGTGGCGGGCATTGGCAAGAATTTTCTGGCAGTCACTCCATCAGGAATGAGAATCTCCAGAAAGAAGATTCGCGGGCTTTCGTGAATCATTCCATTTTCATCATTTTGTATTTTCCATAGCCCACAAGCACTCTGTAGTAGCCTTTTAGCATTTGTGCGTTTTCAATATCCACCCTGAGCTTGGTTATATCTTTTAGTTTTGTGGGTGTGGCAACTATGATTATATTGTCTCTGCCTACTCTGGCAAGGACTGCGGGACTGAACTGCTGGTTGCCGCGGCCAAACACGAAGCCCTGAGCGCCTATGGGTGAGACCACGATTTTAGCCTTTTTGTATTTATCAAGAAGCGTGAGCATATCGCGCTCGTTCAAATCACGCGCAATTAACTGGCCGTTGTATATTGCATCTACTCCCAGCAAAGTTTTTCTCACGCCCAGCTTCTCTGCAATCTTTGCGGTGGTGGTGCCCGCACCTATAAGATAAAGTGTGTCAGGTTCTATATTTTCTGCAAAAAATTCAGCTATAGCTTCTTTTTCTTCCCCGTCGCTGTGGCCGTACTCGCTTTTGCTGTTTTGAATTATATCTGCGACATACGGCACTTTCGCCACTCCGTAGAGTTTAATCCTGAGCTGGTTTTGACGATACGCTGATTCGTCAATATCCAGAACTTCAGCATCTTTGATTCTCGCCGCGCCGGAGGCAAACGATTCCAGCACCTTGGCGCATTTATCTGGTGTGATGCAGAACACAGAAGAGTACATCTTCACACCGCCGGGCACGCCCAGAATTGGAACACGGGAATCCACCACGCTCACAACGTCTCTTGCAGTGCCATCGCCGCCTACAAACACTATTAGTGATGCGCCATGCTCTAAAAATGCGGCACACGCTCGCTTTGTATCCTCGGAGGTTGTGTTATTACCGCATTCATAAACGATCAGGTATGGATATGAAAACTCGCTGAGCAGCGCGGCGCCCATATTTCCAGATGCGGTCAGAAACTCGAATTCTCCTTCATGCAACGCGCTCAAAAATTCTCTGGCTCTGCGGGGAGTGACGGGCTGTGCGCCGCGGCGCAGTGCTTCTTCATACACGCCGTCCGTGCCTTTCAGCCCAACGCGACCGCCCATGCCTGCAATGGGGTTAATCACGAATCCTATTTTCAACATCTCTTGCCACCTCGCAAATTTGCTCAGGGGTGAGCTCTTCGGCCCTGCGCTCACCATATTTCACGTTGCCCAGCACGTTTTTTATTTTTTTCCGGCGCTGTGAGAAAATCTGGCGAACCACGCGCTCCAGCACCGTGCGGTCATAGCAGAACCTGTTCATTTTCTTCACTCTCACCAGAGCGGAGTCCACTCTGGGTATGGGCCTGAAATTCCCGCGCTTGACTATCTTGATTATTTTCGCCTCACCGTTATAATACATCATCACGCTCAGGCGCCCGTATTTCTTGCTGCCCGGCTCGGCGGTCAATCGCTCTGCAAACTCTTTCTGCACCATAATTATGCCGTCTTTGAACTCGTGCTTCAGTATCTTAAAAATCAACGGTGAGGAGATGTGGTAGGGTATATTTGCCACCACCTTTGTGAATTCTGGAAAATCCATACGTAAAGCGTCGCCGCAGATTAGTTTTAAACGCCCTGATTCAATCTCATCTGGAAAAATTAATTCTAGAGCTTCGCATAGCTCCGGGTCTATTTCAATGGCGATAACAGGCGCTTTTTTCAGAAGCTGGGCGGTGAGAATGCCCCGGCCCGGGCCGATCTCCAGCACTGTGTCATTAGGCTCTATATTTGCCTGCTCCACTATGAACTCGGCGATTTTCTCGTTTACTAGGAAGTTCTGGCTGTGGCGTGGCACACGGTGGAAGAGTTTTCGGATTATTAATACTTACCTCTCTAAATTTAAGGCGTGTGGCTCAGCGCAGCTCTCTATGCACTGTGAATTATTTCACTGAACCTGTCTGTAATTCATTCATTACACCTTCTTCCTTTCTTTTCTCTTTTCTGTAATCATAAACCAGTCTTATAATAATCAATGGCAAAGCAATTATTGCCGTCCAAACTGGCCAAACATCTGTTTCAAATAGGGGTATGTGCATGTGTATTACCGCAACCATTATAGCAATCATTGCGATTAATGCCAAGAAACTTACAAAGATTTCTATAAGGAGAACAATCTTTTCTCCCAACTTATTTTTTAAATATTTTATGTTAACAATTATTGCCAATATAGACCCCACGAAGATAAACACTATTTCTATAGTTAGAACAATGGCTATTACCGTATCCATTTCAATCACCCCGTCACTTTTACTTTCTGGGATTCTATGCCGTTTATTAATTCTTGCAATAGCCCTGCTATACTCCCGCTGAATGTTAATAGTGCCGATGCAAACAGAAAGCCCAGTATGAATTCATCGAAGTATCCTAATGGTCCTCCTATGTCATCTGAGATGGTTAGAGTAACTATTGATTTCACTGATAAGTACAGAAGAATTAACAGTACTGCTGCCTGCACAGTGGCTGTTAATACCTTTATCTCTTCATTGCTCCAGCCATACGTTATTCCAACTTTCTTAATCCAGTATTCTGCAGTTATTCCTATTATAAACACAATATATCCCATTATTAGGTCTCTAAGATCTCTATCGCCCAGAAGTCCACTCACAATCCCGGCAGTGGTAGCAATCACATCAAATATCGTTTTTACTGATGCTTTTTCACTTGCGCTCATATTTGTGCTTTCCAGTAAAATTTCTTCAATTACTCGAAGCATCATACCTATCAAAAATGCATTCAAAAACCTCGCTTTACCCGCATACTCCAGAAATTCATTTATAAATTCTCCACTTATCACTTTTGCCATAATCGACTCCGCACTGGAGAAACCACCACTGAATACATCTAAAATAATACCGCCACCTATTTCCTCACCTATCACGGCATATCCAAAGATCTCTGCGTCCACTATTAATGACATAGCACTTACTGATATTATCCCACAAATAGCATCAATAATCTCTCCGGTGTAGCCACTTGCTATGCTATTTAGCATCCCCACAAATTTGTTGAACGCCTCTTTTAACATTCCGATTACCCAATTCTTCAGCACGTTCAGCCCCTGCATGAAGCTGTGCCACGCCCTGCCCAGCACTTTCAAGTACGGTGCAAGCCACTCAAGGAACATGTTCAG
>JAADDK010000029.1 GCA_013154005.1 Methanobacteriota archaeon | reverse complement strand
ATTATGAGGCGACATTTGACCTTGAAACACTCAAAAAATACAAGGGTAAGAGAGATGAATATGGCAGGGTAATGTTGGACTATTATTTATACGGCGAAGAGGATGTGCCGTATCGGCTGTAATCTCAAATGAAATAGTCTATAACGTATTCGCACAGGTCTGCGGAATATTCGCCAGTTCTGCGAATGCTCTCCGCGATGTATCCCAGTGCAATGGCCGTGCCCGTGCCGTATTCAAGTGCGTTTGAGTTTATGGATTCGCACTGTTCTTTTAGGGTAGATACTTTTTCCAGTATTCTTTCTGCCATAAAGATATCTTTTTTGCGATATGCATCAATGCTCATATCAAATATATTAAGAGCAAATTTTGCAGCCTCTTTAATCAGTTTGATAGTCTGTTTATCTATTGTGTTTATTATTTCTCCGGAATTTCTGGCTATTCTTGCTGTGTGATCTCCAATTCTCTCTATGATTTTGCTAATTTGAAAATAATCAATGCATCTTTCAGAACCCAGATTAACCTTCTGGGCAATGCCAGGGTCTGAGAACATTATGCTCTGCTCTCTTGCAATTAGCCAGTGCAACCTGTCCACTTCCGAATCTCTGCGAATTACCTCTTTAACCAGCAATTGATTTTTTGAATCTAAGATTTTAATGGAATCTTCGTACATGCTTCTGACGATGATGTGCATTCTTCTCAGAATCTTCTCAAACGGTAACTCGGCCGGGTCGAGGATATCGCGCATTACAATGGTGTTTGCCGTCTCCTCTATAATTTCCTGGCCAATAACCAATCTTGAAAACTGGGTGACAGTATCTCTGACCCATGATTCTACTGGTTCAGATGAAATTATTTTTATTTCTCTGTATCCAGATACATATGCTCCAATTAAACATCGCATAAGAAAGTTCTCGTCCACCATCTCATCAGCCCTGAATATTTTTACCCTGTTCTCATTTTCTTTTTTTCCACCTGCTGGAATAATGAGTAAAGAATCATCGTTCTGCACATGCACCTCCACAGAATCATTTTTCTCTATCCCCATCTTTTTTACCCATGCTTTCGGCAACGATATTATATAGCTTGAACCACCGGTTACCTGCACTTTTCGCAGTTCCATATTTATCAAATGAGTTATGGAAAACAAAAATATAAATCTTTTGTGTAATCTATATAGCTATATGTAGTTTTTATAGTTAGCTATATTTTATGTCGATAAACTCTATATTTACTGTGTGGATGAGCACATGGTGAAAAGTATGAACGGGAAACGGGTAAGAATGGTTCTGGTTGTGCTGTTGCTTGTTGCAGCCGGAGTGATTGTATTTTATCCACGTACTGGAAATGTAATTATAATTCGTACCACAGGAGCTACATTTCCTCAGTATCAGATGCAGACATGGATTTCAGAGTATCAGAAAACGCATCCCGGTGTGAAAATTGAGTATAATGGTGGCGGCTCAGGATATGGGCAGGAGACGTTTTTGGAAGGCTTAACAGATATTGGCAGAACGGATCCGCCAGTGAAGAAGAGCACATGGGACGCATTTCTCAAAACGGGGGATAAGCCCCTGCAGTTTCCGGAGATTGTCGGGGCTGTGGTGGTTTCCTATAATCTGCCGGGAATCAAAACTCTGAATCTGAGCAGAGATGCGCTTGCAGGTATATTTATGGGTACGGTGGCTTACTGGGATAACAAAGCGATTCAGAGCACAAATCCGGGTGTGTCCCTGCCCCACAAGAAAATAGTGGTTATCCACCGAAGTGATGCCAGTGGAACCACGGACATATTCACCACGTATCTCAGTATAATCAACGCCACATGGGCCGAAAAGGTGGGTGCCGGAAAGACGGTAAGCTGGCCCGTCGATTCAATGGGTCGCGGAATCGGAGCAAAAGGCAATCCGGGCGTGGTGGCGGCGCTTCAGCAAACGGAGTACAGTATCTGCTATACCGAACTGTCTTTCGCAATGGAAGAGAACTTAACCGTGGTGGCGCTTGAAAACAGAGACGGGCGTTATGTGCTTCCCTCGACCGCATCCATAAAAGCGGCGGTATCTGCGGTGGCGGCCAATATCCCTCAGCCGGGTGAAGGATATAAAGAAAACCTCACGCAGTTGCTGGACGGAAAGGGTAACACTACTTATCCCATCGTGGCATTTACTCATATACTTATCTGGGAAAACATAAACGACAGGCATTACACGGCGGAAGACGCCCGGGCAATAAAAGCGTTTTTGAAATGGGTGCTTACGGACGGGCAGAAAGACAACAATCTCGCACCGGGCTACGTGGGGTTGCCGGAGAGCGTTGCGAAAATAGGGTTGAGTGCGGTGGATAGCATCCATTCTTAAATTACAGGGTGAGCAAAATGAAAAAAGTTGATAGTTTCAAAATACTGACTGCTCCGGCAGTAATATTTGTGTTTGTTTTATTTGCGTATATGCTGTTTGTTTATATTTATATGTCCATACCGATATTCCAGTGGGAAGGCTGCGGTATATACCTCACAAATATCTGGCACGCAAGTGAAATTCCCGCGGAAGAGTACTACGGCATAGCCGCCGCCATATGGGGCAGTGTATATACTTCCATTATTGCTGTGGTTATAGCGTTGCCTCTGGCGCTTTCTTATTCGATATTTGTTAACGATTTTGCGCCGCCCCGTATTAAAAATGCGGTAATAGTCACTTCCGACGTGATGGCCGGGTTGCCAACGATTATTTACGGAATCTGGGGCGCTTACGTGCTTGTGCCGTTTCTGCGGCAGTGGGTTATGATGCCGCTTTACAGCACACTGTCATTTATCCCGCTGTTTTCTTATCCTCCGGTATCCGGTTACAGTTATCTGTCGGCAGGAGTACTGCTCGGGATAATGGTGACGCCGTTCGCATCTGCGATTATAAGAGAGGCATATGCCTCCATACCGCATACTTACCGAGAAGCAGCCTACTCGCTTGGCTTGAGTAGGTACGAGGTTACGAGGATAGTGGCTGGAATGATACGGCCGGCAATGGTGTCCGGGCTGTTACTTGCGTTCGGCAGGGCAATAGGTGAGACAGTGGCAGTGAGCCTCGTGATAGGTAACACGTTCAATATGAGTATCAGCCTGTTTTCTCCGGGCTACACGATTTCTTCGCTTATAGCCAATCAATTTGGCAATGCGTTCATCTACGAGCACATGACCTCCGCACTGTTTGCCGGGGGACTGGCGCTGTTCGTCATAGGCACGGCGATAAATATGGCCGGACTGCTCTATCTCAGGAGGTGGAAACAAAATGTTAAGTTTTAGGCAGATAAAAGATAAGATATTTGTCGGGCTGGTGCTTGCAGGCACGTTTGCAGCGCTATTTCCGCTGTTTCATATAATTTGCACCGTGGTAATCATGGGCCTGCCGGCGATACTCTCCCGGGGACTGGTGTTTTTCACGGGCACGCTGTCGCAGGGCGGCATCGGCCCGGCGCTGTACGGTACGTTCATGCTTGCGTTTCTTTCGTCGTTGATTGGATTGCCAGTGGCGTTTCTGGTGGGGCTTTTTGTGTACGAGTATCCGGAGAGCAAGCTTGGCGGATTTGTAAAAAGCCTGCTACAGATAATGCTCGAATTTCCCACAATTCTGGTGGGTGTGTTCGTGATGAGTATAATGGTCATCCCTATGGGCACGTACTCGGCGCTGGCCGGTGCTTTTGCACTTGCAATAATAATGATTCCCTACGTGGCAGTTTACACGGCCGAGGCGATGCACCACATACCCACCACATATCGCGAAGCGTCGTTTTCGCTGGGGCTGAGCCGCGTCAAATCCGTGTTTCATGTGCTGGTGCCCATGGCAAAGCGTGGAATAATGACCGGCGTGCTGATTGCCATTGCCAAGGTTGCGGGCGAGACTGCGCCGTTGCTGTTCACGGCGGGCGGGCTGTATGAGACCTATCCGCAGGGTGTGACCTCGCCGGTGGGTGCGATTCCGCTTCTCATTTACACGCTGATTCAGAGCCCGAGCCCCGCAGACCATGCAACAGCCTGGGGTGCGGCTCTTGTACTTCTTCTGATATTTATAGGCGTATTCGTGCCGATTCGAATGAGTTTGAAGGAGGTGAAAATGTGAGCAATTATGCAATAGAAACCCGAAATTTAAAGATAGCATATGGCAAAAAAGAAGTGATAAAAGGTGTGAATTTCAAGATTCCGGAAAAGATAGTATTTGCGTTGATGGGCCCCAGCGGCTGCGGTAAATCCACGCTGCTCAGGTCTTTCAACCGGCTTCTGGACCTGAACAAAGATGCCCGTGTGTCCGGTGAAGCGTTGCTGTTCGGGCAGAATATTTACGGAGAAAACGTGGACGTGATGAGCGTGCGCCGTGAGATAGGCATGGTATTTCAGTACCCGAACCCGTTTCCGCATCTGACCATTTACGAGAACATTGCGATTGGGTTGCGTCTTAATAAAATCGTGCAGGGCCGGGAAGAACTTGATTCTCGCATAAAATGGGCTCTTGAAAAAGCGTCGCTACTTGACGAAGTTGAAGATAGGCTCGACGATTATCCGTCTGCGCTGAGTGGCGGGCAGAAACAGAGGCTCGTCATAGCAAGAGTCCTGGCCATGAAACCGAAAGTGCTGCTTTTGGACGAGCCCACTGCCAATGTAGACCCGGTGGGCACGAAAAACATAGAAAACCTGCTTATGGAACTGAAAAAAGAGTACACGATAGTGCTGGTCACGCACGAGCCGGCGCAGGCTTCGCGAATAAGCGATTACGTGGGCTTTCTGTATCTGGGCGAGCTGGTGGAAAGCGGGCCCACTGCGCGTATATTCGAGAATCCGAAGCACGAGCTGACGGACCGGTACGTTCGCGGCATACTAGCATAAGGTGATAAAAATGGGAGAAATACTCGTTGGTAAAATAAAAGAATTGAAGAGTGACGTGCTTGACATGGGCAAGCTTGCGGTGACAATGCTCAAAGATGCGGTCGAAGCGCTTAAATCACAGAACACGCAGCTTGCAGAGACGGTGCTGGACAGAAAAACCGAAATCGCCAGAATGGACGAGGCGATAGAAGAAAAAGCGCTCAGAATGATTGCACTGTATCATCCCGTGTCCAGAGACATGCGCACCATTGCTGCGGCACTGAAGATGATTACCTATCTCACCCGAATTGGCAGATACGCAAAAGATATAGCAAAAACAGCGGTGCTGCTTGCGAACGAGCCGCATCTTTCCAAGCTGGTGGAGATACCGTATATGGCCGATAAGGTTGTGGGCATGATAGATGATGCGCTAACCGCATTTGAAAACGAAGAGCTTGCACCTCTGGAAAACTTCGCAGAACGTGATGACGAGATAGATGCGCTGTATTATTCCATATTTCGTGAATCTATCACGTACATGATGGAAGATGCTAAGAATATTACAAAGTGCATCCACTATATCATCATTGCCCGGTATTTGGAGCGCTGTGGAGACCACGCATGCAAAATCGCCGAGAAAGTGCATTACATGGTGACCGGGGAGCATATTGAGATAAAATAGGCTCAGTACTCCTGCATCACCTCATCGTAAACGCGTTTGAGCGCCTCGTCATCCACATGCGTGTAAATCTGAGTGGTGGCCACGCTGCTATGCCCCAGAAACTGCTGGATAAATCGAATGTCCACGCCCCTGCGCAGCATGGTGGTGGCGAGCGTGTGCCTCAGCACGTGCGGGGTCACGTTCTTTTTTATGCCCGCCAGCTCCGCGTATTTTTTTACGATGCGAAACACCTGCACCCGCGTGATATGCTCGCTTTTCTGCGACGAGAACAGGTATTCCAGCGAGTCCGTCCGGCTCAGCAGATAATTCTCGATGGCTTCCGCCGCAGGGTCGCTTATCACCACAATACGGTCTTTATCGCCCTTGCCGGAGCGTACGTATACCACGCGCTCACCCAGCTCCACGTCTTCAAATTTCAGGTTGCAGAGCTCGCTGACGCGCAGCCCGGAATACGCTAGCAGGGAGAGTATCGCATAATCGCGCGGGTTCTCTTTCGCCGCGTCTAAAAGCTTTCTTACCTCCTCTTCGGTGAGATATTTCGGCATCTGCTTCGGTCTCTTGGGCGGTTTGAGGTCGTCCGGCAGCGGAATCTTCCTGTACTTGAAATACGCCGTCACGGCTTTGAGCGCAAGATAGATGGTGTTTTTCGAGTATTTTTTCTTGGTGGATAGATAAATTTTGTATCTTCTCATATCTCCAGAAGTTATGGTTTTCGGCTTTTTGCCGGTGAACATGAGCATCTGCGAGGCAAAATGCACGTACTCCGCGATGGTATTCTCGCTTTTCTTCTCACCTTCAAGATACTCCCGAAAACCCTCCATTTCGCGCCTCACATACGCCTCAAATCTTTTATCAGCCATCATGTCTCATATATGTCTGACAGTATTTAAGTTTTTCTCAAAAAATTGCCATATTTTCGGCATCTGTTTTTTGTTATTTTGTTTGACATTTTTAAGATTTTTGTCGGAGAATGCAAAAATTTTTAAAGCCAGACGGGCAGAAATTTTAATATGGAGATTCTGTTTAGGTATGGCAAATGGAGTTTGAGAAGGCGAAGTGGATGCAGATGCCCCGGGAGATTTATGCGGGGCACGGCGTTATAGACCGGCTTGGGGAGATGTGTAAGAGGTTTGGGTGGAGTGGAAAGGTGTTAGTTGTAACTGGAAACATTACATACGGCATAGCCGGTGAAAAAGTGGTGAAGATTCTGCGCAAGGCGAAGTATTCCGTAGATGTGATTAAGGTTGGGGTTGCCGATAAGAAGAATCTCAGCGAAGTTAAGAAGAAGGGCAAGGGTTATAATTTTATAGTGGGTGTGGGTGGCGGAAGCAAGATAGATCTTGCAAAGAAAGCGTCGTTTGATCTGGGCATACCTTTCATAAGCGTGCCCACAAATGCCAGCCATGATGGTATAGCGAGTCCGCGGGCCACCATAAGAAATAATGGTACGAGCATGTCCATGGAGGCGCAGGAGCCCATGGGCATCGTGGCGGATACCGAGATAATAATGCAATCTCCTTATCGCTATCTGGCGGCGGGTGCCGCGGACGTGATTGGCAACGTCACCGCGCTCAAGGACTGGGAGCTGGCATATAAATTGCGGAACGAAGATTTCAGCACCACTGCCTATGGTCTTGCAAAATACGCGGCAGAGGCGCTAATCGATAACGCGCAGTCCATCAAGCCGAATCTGGAGGATAGCGCGTGGATTATCGTAAAATCCATAGTCGTGTCCGGCATGGCCATGAGCATTGCAAATTCTTCACGTCCTGCAAGCGGCTCCGAGCATCTGTTCGCCCACGCACTCGAGAAGCGCGTGCCCGGCAAGGCGCTGCACGGAGAGATGGTGGGTGTGGGCACGATAATGATGCTCTATCTGCACGGAGGGGACTGGAAGGGAATACGTGATGTGCTGCGTATGATTGGGGCGCCCATCACCGCGCGGGAGCTGGGCGTGGAGGAAGAGGATATAATCTGGGCGCTGACTCACGCTCATAAGATGCGAAAGAGATACACGATACTGGGGGACAAGGGGCTTAGTAAAGATGCAGCCGAGAAACTGGCAAAAGTAACTGGTGTGATTGGGAGGTGAAAAATATGGCGATAATAACTCTGGTGGGAAAAGAACTGGCTAAAGAAGGTCTGGAATTTCAGTACGTAGGGCCGCTGATGGAATGTCGTGCTTGCAAGCTGAAAAATGTGTGCTTCAATCTTGACGAAGGCAAATGGTATCGCGTGGTGAAGGTTCGCGACAAAGAGCACGAGTGCAAGGTGCATGAGGGCGGAAAAGTTGTCACGGTGGAAGTCGAGGAGATACCCGTGCCTTTGCTTCTGGACGTTAAAACGGTGGTCGAGGGCGAGGTTATTGAGTATCACAGAATGAATTGCCACGGAGAATGCGATGACCCCACGCTGTGCAGGCCCATCGGGCTCAGAGACGGCACCAAGATAAAAATCGTGAAGATTGAAGGCAAGGTTAAATGCGGAAACAAAGAGTTTTACAAAGTGCTGGTAACATGGTAGAGATAGGTGTGGTTGGCAAGCCCAACGTGGGAAAGAGCACGTTCTTCACCGCAGTGACCATGAGCAGTGCGGAGATTGCAAATTACCCGTTTACCACGATAGATGCGAATCGTGGAGTGGGGTACGTGCGCAAGCCCTGCCCGCACACCGAGCTTGGAAAGGCGTGCGCGCCGAAAAAATCACTGTGCCTCGAGGGCACTCGGTACATACCCGTGGAGCTCATCGATGTGGCGGGGCTGGTGCCCGGCGCGTACGAGGGCCGAGGCCTCGGAAACAAATTTCTGGACGACTTGCGCCATGCCGACGCGCTGATTCATATAATCGACATATCTGGAGCGACGGATGCGGAGGGCAATCCGGTGGGCTCTGGAAACTACGACCCACTCAACGACATAAAATTTCTGGACGACGAGATTGCGCGCTGGATTGCGGGCATAATTTCCAATGGCTGGGTGCGCCTTGCCCGCAAAATCGAGGGTGAGAAAAAGAAAGTGTGGGAAGTGCTGGCCGAGCGACTATCCGGGTTGAATATCAAGGAGCGGGAAATCAAAGAAGCGATGCACGTGTTAGGTCTTGACCCGCGGCCCACAAAATGGGGCGAGGACGACATACTCGCATTTTCGCGGAAGGTGCGGGAGCTGGCCAAGCCCATGGTGATTGCCGGAAACAAGGCAGATGCGATACCCTATGATGAAGTGCGCCGGGTGGTGTCTCGCGGCGCGGAGCAGGGTTATAATATCGTGCCGATAAGCGCAGATTACGAGCTTGCTCTAAGGCGCGCGGCGAAGGCCGGGCTGGTTGAGTATCGGCCGGGTGATGTGGAATTTAAAGTGCTGAAGCCCGGAGCACTCACGAAAAACCAAATGATGGCGCTGGATAGAATTGCCGAATTTATGCGGGAGAACGGAGGTACGGGAGTGCAGAGAGTTCTGGAGCATGCGGTGTTCGAGCTTCTGGATATGATAGCCGTGTATCCGGTGGAAGACGAGAATAAATGGACGGATAAGAACGGCAACGTGCTTCCCGATGTATTTCTCATGCCACGCGGCTCCACCGCTCTGGAGCTGGCGTACAAGGTTCACACCGACTTGGGCGAGAATTTCATAAGGGCTGTGGACGGGCGCTCAAAAAGAATACTGGGCCACGATTACGAGCTTAAAGATGGCGATGTTATAAAGATAATTGCAAGAGTATGAGATTCATTATTTGGTGAGCCACTGGAACCAGTCCCACAATGCCCCATGCCAGAATCAGCACACCTGCCACGATGGTTATGGTGCGCATTGGCGCCTGCAGATATTTTGAGTATTTTATCAGTGCTGCGAAAAGTACGATTGCGCCAGCGGGATACGCGAAACTTCCCACGGTGAATAGCAGGGGAGAATTGCCGATATACACCGAATAAACGAGCATGGCGACCCCGATGTGTGTTATCGAGAGCCCGATGATTATGAGTGTGGGTTTTGGAGGGCTCTGCACCTCGCTATTTTTTGGAGCGTCGTAATATTCATTCGGCTCATCATCTTGAAGTTCATCACTTTCCATAGAATTTTCCATTCTCGAAAGTATTGTGAAAAAAGTATATAACGGTTGTGTCAATGTGGCAGTATGCAGGATATACTGGTTAATCGAGAGGATTTAAAGCTCTGCGATCACTGTCTTGGCAGAATTTACGGTATGCGGGGCCACGGACTCACGAACAAGGAGCGGGGCCGGGCCCTGCGCGTGCTGTTTGCCATGCAGCACAACGAATCGGTGGAGGAGCTGGAGCCGGAAGAATGTGCACTTTGCGGCAATATTTTTGAGCGTATTCCTGACTATGTGCAGTACATTAAAAAGGTGGTGGAAGATTACGAATTTGACACGTTTCTTGTGGGAAGCAGGTTTCCGCGGGACATTGTGGAAGCGGAGAAGAATATTCAGGAATCGCACTGTGCAGAGGGCTGCGGGGAGAGCATAAGCAGAGAGTTCAATCGCGAGCTGGGCAAGGCGCTCAGCGATGCTCTGGGCAAGGAGGTGGACCTTTCCAATCCTGATCTTGCCATAATCATTGATACGGAGTACGACGATGTGCAGCTGGAAATCAAGCCCCTGTTCATATACGGAAGATACCGCAAGCTGTCCCGGGAATTGCCGCAGACAAAATGGCCATCGGGCAAGTACAAAGAGAGTGTGGAAGAGCTTATTGCCGGGCCCATAATGGAGCTCACGGGAGGCACGGCTCACGCCCTGCACGGCATGGGCCGGGAGGATATAGACGTGCGAATGCTGGGTAACGGCAGGCCGTTCGTGCTGGAAATATCGAGACCGCGTCGCAGAAAAATCAATCTGAAAGAGATTGAAGAGCGCATAAATTCCACGGTGGGAGATAAGGTTCAGGTTCTTGGGCTGAGATACTCTTCCCGGAGCGAGGTGCGGCGCGTGAAGACGGCAAAGGTTAGAAAAAGATATCGGATTGCTGTGCAGGTGGAGCTGGCCGAGGAGGAGTTAAAGGACGCAATACAAAACCTCCGGGGCAAGATACGCCAGAGAACGCCCACCCGTGTTGCGCATAGACGTGCCGATAAGGTTCGCGTCAGAGAGGTTTATGACATATCTCTGGTGGGCAAAGAAGATGATGCATGGGTCATCGAGGTGCTGGCTGAGAGCGGCACCTATATCAAAGAGCTCATGCACGGTGATAATGGACGCACAAAACCCTCTCTGGCAGAGATAACCGGAAAAGAGGTAAAGGTGGTGTATCTGGACGTCGTGGAGGTGCTGGACACCTCACAGGACCTTTAAGCTCTCTTTGATTTCTTCAAGCTTCTTTATCTTCTCTTCTGCCTCTTTCTTTTTCGCTTCTAACTCTTTCTCTTTTGCCGCGATTTCCTGCTCCTTTTTGATTAGCAGCTCTTCCTTCACAGACAGCTTCTTTTTGAGTTTTTCCAGCTCTTCCTCTTTTCGAGCCAGTTCCTCTTCTCTCTGCTTAATCCTGTTTTCTCTTTTTTCCAGCTCTTTTTCCATAGTCTGCATATCGTAAATTTTCGTCTCCACTTCCACTTCTTTCTTTTTAAGCGCAATCGCTTCTTTTTCGAGTTTGTCTCTCTGCCTGTTGTACTCTTTTTGCATGTTTTCCAGAGCTCTCTCTTTTTCTTTCAACTCTTCTTCTTTTTTGCTGAGACTCTGGGAAAGCTCATTTAGCTCCTGCATCTTTGTTTTGATTTCATTTTCCTTCTTTTCCAGTTTGCGCTCTCTCGCACGTAGCTCTTTCTCCATGTTTTTGAGCGTTTCAATCACTTCCTGAGATTTGCGCTCTCTCGCAGAAATCTCCTTTTCTCTTGATTTCAACTCTTCCATTTTTGCCTCAATCTGGCTTTTCTCCGATTCTATCTGTTTTCTCAGTTTTTCCAGCTCCGCGCGCTCCCGCTCAAGCTCACTTTTCATGACCTCCACGTTCTCTTCCTTCTTCTTCAGCTCTTCTGCCCGTATCTTCAGTTGCTCTGCCAGCTCTTCGTTTTTGCGTTCGGCATCTTTAATCTCTCGCATCTGGGTGTTAATCCAGCGTTTCTGCTCTTCAAGGCGCTCTCTCAATTTGTTGAGCTCTTCCTTTTCCATTGCGAGTTTTCTCTGAAGCTCTTCCACTGCACGCTCTCTCTCTTCCACCCGTTGCTCTCTTTCTCGAAGTTCTATAACTTTTCTGGATATGCTGCGCTCCTTGGCTCTTATTTTGGCGTATGCGTCTTCTATCTCCCTGTATTTTGATTCAAGCTCTTCTTTCATTTTTTTCAGCGATTCTGCTTTGGAGGATATTTGCGCGCGCAGAGTTTCAAGCTTTTCGCGCTCTCTGTGCACTTTTGCACGCTCTTCAGCCACTTCGCGCTCACGGTCCAGAAGCTCACGCTCGCGCTCTTTCAAAATACGCTCCCTTTCCCGAATCTGCGCAATTTTCTCCACCAGCTCGGTGCTGTATTCTTCGTATCGTATCTTAGTGTCCTCTCGGGACTCTTTTTCAAAAGAATCAAAGTTCAAATCTGGAAGTTCGAGGCCTATGTTCATATCCTCAAAGCTCGTGGGTTTGCTGAGAAACACGCGCAGGCTCTGCACGGTGGTGTGGTGCTCGGCATAGCTGTCAATTATAAAGTTCATGTCGATGGTTGATGAGCTGTATGAGTATGAATGAATCTCGATTACTGCATCTTCGTCTCTGCCCAGCTTTACTGCATGGGGCAGCGCATCATCGCCCACCTCGGAGACCTCATTTTCATAAGAGGCCAGTACGGGCACACCATTTTCGTAAACAATCTGCGCTATCGCATAACTTCTTTCGTATCGCACAATCTTTATGAACCCGGTAAATTTTGAGTTTTCAAGATTCTTTATGATATCTTCAAAACCGGCACCGCCAAAAACCGTCTTTTCCAGTTTGCCGCGTGGTAGTTTCATATGTGATTATATGTTTCGCTTTAAAAAACATTTCTCATATTTTTCATAATTTTCAGAGGCATGGCAAGGTGCCTGCGCGCGATGGTGGGCACTTCATAGAATCCTTCCAGCTCCCGCTCCACCACCCGATACTCTGCCGCTTCTTCGCCCACTTTGTATCCGCATTTTCTACACCGGTACCCTTTGCCTGCGCCCATGCTCTCCATTTTTCTTCCGCAGTTGGGGCATGTGGGGTTGGATATTTTCTCCCTGTACGGCGGTGCGGATATTATGCGTATCTTTTCGATGTTGATGGTGCGCGGCTCTTTTCTCACGCCACCGTACACTTCGACCACATCACCAACCCGCAGACGGGCTATTGTGTTTCTGAATCCCTTCGTGGGTTCGTACGCGGCGCACGAGATGGTGCCTGTGCGGTCGGATATTTCAAAGATCACGTGCCCACCCTCTATTCGTCTCGGATTTTTAGACACTGTGCCTTTAACTATAACGCTATTGTAGTCTTCAATTTCCGAAATATTTTTTCTAACAAGATGGTCATCTGTGCCCTGGTTCGTCTCGTAAATGAGATACGAGTGATACGGCGAGGTGCGGAGCATGGATTTTGCACGAATCAGCTCCTGTGGGTTCAATCCGCGAATTCCGAACAGTACAGGTGTGCGAGAGTTTGGCATAATTGCTATGTAATCATTTTCCGGGTCGTAGCTGTCGAATATTGAAGGTATGCGGTCTATTTCTTTCACCGTGGCGGGGTCCACGCTCCGGGTATCTGAGTCCGTGTATGCAAGCAACTCGTAAGTTCGCCTGCGATCGCGCCATGCTATGCCGCAGCTTGCGCCAATTATTCCGCGTCCCAGTTTGTATTTTTTATACGATGCTCCGGATTCTGCGATTATTCGTTCAACCTCCTCCACGGTGAGCAATTCTCGGACCCCTCTCCAGTAAAGCTTTTCTGGAAATTTTTTGGCACTTATTACCACACCGGGATTGGTGTTTTTCTCATCTAACATAAAGAATTTTTCAAGATTGCGCGCAAGATACTCAACAAGCTCTTTTGAATCTATCTGCCGTTTTTTTTCACGGGTATATGCATATAACCTGGTTCCTCTGTATTCTCCAATAAACAATTTTTTGCCCGTTCCCGCGCCGAATCTCACTATTACGCTTCCGTTGCCGCGGGTCTTCCACGGTACGTTCGGGTTAAGGCGCACCAGTCGCGGATATCCGATTACGTCGTAGCCCAGTTCCTGAAGTTTTAGTATCGCATGCAGTCCAACGTAGGTGGTGCACATACCGTCGCGGGAGTCCGTATCATCTATGCCCAGATACACAGAAATGGATTGTGTTGTGGTATATTGAATTATCGCTACTGCGTGGTTACTATGGCACCCTCATCGGTCATTACAAATGTGTGCTCAGTTTGTGCCACCATCGCCTTTTTCCGCTCTTGCAGTATTGCAAAATGATGCACCACGCCCTTTTTAGTGCCCTCTTTCAGGCGCTCTAAGTAATCTTCGTGATGTTCGCACCATCGTGCGGCAAAAGGCAGAGTGCGGTATTTTTCAAATATTTCCGAGAAAAACCCATCGAGATGGCGATACTCGGTTAGTATGTATATGTTTCCGCCCTTTCCGTTTCTTACTTTTCCCCTGCCTGTTGTGGCAAAGGGCTCTATTGCGAAAGCCATGCCCGGACGCAGCACCGTGCGCGTGCCGTCGTCGTAGTTCGGTATGCTTATCTCGTGGTGCAGGTCATAGCGGGCAAGGCCGTGCCCCGTCAGATTGTATATTGGGCGAAACCCGCGAATTGTGATTTCTTCCTCGATTGCCGCTCCGATTTCCCTGATTTCTATGCCGGGTCTGAGAATTTTTATTGCGCTTTTCAGCGCTTCGCTTGACGCTTCTATCAACTCTTCCCAGTTTCTCGTGCCCACCTCCACGGTCACGGCGGTGTCGGATATGTAGCCGTCAATATGCGCGCCAAGGTCGAGTTTTATTAAATCACCGCGCCTGAAATACATGCCGTCTCCTTTTATGGGTGAATAATGCGCCGCTATGTTGTTGGGTGATAGGTTTACGGGAAACGCGGGCTTTGCCCCCGCGTCCAGTATGTATTTTTCAACTTTGTTTGCCACATCGTAGTACGATGCCCCCTCCTTAATGAGTTCTTTTCCGTATTCTCTCGCCTCTTTGCCGATTTTTCCCGCCTCCAAGTATTTTTTAAGGTCCATTCTTCTCACCCATAACTTTTAGGATTGCCGAAAAGGATATTGCCCCGGCTCTTATTAACTTAACCCCATCAATCATGCTCACCACGGTGGACGCGGTGCCGGGCAGTTTGCCGCAGTCTATCCTGTATTTCACATTCACGTTCATAGTTTTCTCGATGGTGTCCGGTGGCGCTTCCCCGGATATGTTAGCGCTGGTCATGGTGATGGGTCCGATGAGGGACATCAAACGCAGAGGAACAAAGTGGTCCGGTATGCGCACGCCCACGGTGGGCCCGGTGATTTCGGGAATTTTGCTTTTGAGCACCAGGGTAAGCGGGCCGGGCATGAACGCCTGCACAAGTTTTTCGGATACGGGCTCCACGTATGCAATCTCCCGCATCATTTCGATGCTTGCAACGCCGATGGGAATCTTTTTTTCCAGCTCTCGATTTTTCAATTTATAAATTTTTTCGATGGGGCCGTACACGCTCATGGCGAGCCCGTAAAGCGTGTCTGTGGGTATGACCACCGGCTCATTTTTTGCGTGCCTGGCGATAACGCGAACAGAGTCCTCATTGCATCTGAGAATCACTGGCAGTCATGTGAGAAATTGTATAAAAAAGTTTTACAGTTCGGCAAGAACAACAGTGATATTATCCTTGCCTCCATGGTCGTTTGCTCCTTTAATAATTGCTTTTCCCATATTTGCAAGATTTCCTTTGTTTTTAATCATTATTTTTTCTATTTCCTCATCGGTTAACATATCATGCACTCCGTCACTGCACATTAAAAGCACATCTCCCGATTGAAATTTCAGCGGATACATATCTGGTTCTACCTTTTCTTTGGTGCCAACAGCCATGGTTATGACGTGACGCTGTGGATGAGTCCTTGCTTCCTCTTCCGTGATGACATTTTTGTCCAGCATTTCCTGAATCACTGAGTGGTCATGAGTTATGCGGGTTAGTTTATCGTTGCGAAACAGATACGCTCTGCTATCCCCCACATTGAATATGAATCCACGATGTCCTTCGAGAATTGCTGCCACCAGCGTGGTGCCCATCTTTTTATCCATCTTCTTTGATTTCTCATACACTTTTCTGTTTACAAACTCGATGATTTTCTTTATGCCGTCAAGCTTTCCTGCAAGATACGTCAATGGTGCGGCGGTGAAGCGCTCAACCACCATTCCGCTTGCCACCTCACCCGCTGCATGCCCTCCCATGCCGTCTGCCACTACCAGCACGTAAAAAATTCTCTTTTTGCCGTTTTCGTAAATATCAACCCTCTCTATCAAATAGGCATCTTCGTTATTTTTTCGTTTCATTCCCACGTCGCTTATTCCGAACGTTTTTATCATCTTTCACACCCCAGTATTTCTCTATATAAAGTTGCAGGCTCCACATCGGCGGAGTCCACAAGCATGTCCCTGTCGGGCAGGGGCTTTTCCACAAGACGAAGGTGAATTCTTATATTTTCCAGGCGGGCTATCGCCTCCAATCCAAATTTTGGAGTTTCTCCTTTTATAAGAACGCGATGAGCCACGATGTTTAGTCTCTCTTTTCCTCTTTTAAATCCGTAAGGTATGGAATGCTCCTTCAAATATGCCAGAAAATCAAAGTATTTTCTGGCAACAGACGGGTCTTCACCGTGAAAATCGACGTATATTACGTTTCTTATTCCAAAATCCAGATGTCCTAAATTCTCTCTTTTATACTGAATTCTTGTGCCATGATATAATTTTGCAGAAGCACCCGCCACAAGGCGCTTTTTTATTCCGTAGTCCACAAACACCATATCGCGATGCGCCTTTATTTTATCGCCTTTGATGGTGGCAATCATATTTTTTAATCTATTCTGCTCTCCAAACCTTCCAAAACTCATAGTTATTTTCTTTGATTTGTCGCTTTTTTCCGGGTCTGCCACAAAGCTTATACCCTTATTGTATGTTATCTGAAGAGTGTTTTTAAATCGGATTTTATAAATCCCGCGCCAGAGTATCTTTTCACGCTGAAGCCATGCTTCTACGTCCTTATACATCTCATCTGTGTTTTTATATCTCTTCTCTCTGTCTGGATTTATGGCTTTAAGAATAATGCGTTTCACACCTTTTGGTACGCTCTTGGGAAATGGTCTTACCTTTCCTTCCAGAACTTCGCTTTTTCGCGTGAAAGGTACCTGCTTTGTTATCACACGGTAAAATGTTGCCCCGATTTCGTACACATCACTCTTTTCATCGGGTTTGCCGTACACTTCAGGGTCCCAGAGCTCCGGGGGCGCATACGATGGAGTGCCTATGAACGTGTACTTTTCATCTGCCATTTTTCTGAATATGCGTGCTGCCAGACCCCAGTCGATTATTTCAAGATCTCCAAAGTTATCGATTATTATATTACTTGGCTTGAGGTCAAAATGATAATATCCGTGCTTGTGCACAATGCCTATTATTCTCAGCACTTCCAGAAGCCGGAACATTATCTCGCGTATGTCTGAATTTCTCAGATGCTGGTCCAGCGTGTCTCCCTCAATAAATTCAGTTGCGAACCATGGCTCGTTTTCGTCAATCTCGATTACTCTTGCAACACCGTCTATGCCCAAGTCGCTGATTTCTTTCCAGTATTTTGCCTCCTTGATAAATCGAAGTATTTTCAGCATATCTACCTGTTCCACCGGCTTTTTTACAGCCACACGTATGCCGTATATTTTTCCCTCCCAGACCTCACTCATCTTTGTTTGGGCTATTTTTCGGGTTAATTCTAGCATATTCGATCACTGCAATTTCACGGTGATGAGATATTTTCCAATTAGTATCTCGTCATCATCCTTAAGCTCTACATACTCGCTGGGCTTGCCTCTTCTCCAGCCGGGGAGGTAATCACCGCGGACTATCGTGCCACGATCGCTGCCGAGGTCGCGTATATACCACTTGCCGTTTTCACTGTGAATCTCCAGATGCTTCTCGGAGATTTCATCTTCCAGATCTATTATGCCCAGTGGTATTGTTATTTTCTCGTCCATGGTTTTGAGATACACCACGTTGTTATCCTTTCTCTTTCCAATGTATACATCATCTGTGATCTCCACCTCATGCGGGCGTAAATTGCCATCTACCCATTTGAGCAGACACGGAGGCGCTGTGGGGCCTTTCTTTGGCTCTTCCAGCGGGATATCTGGAAACTCCTCTTCTTTTTCTTGCACTGGAGCCTTTGATGCGGTAACTGCCCCGGCCGCGGCCTGCTTGGCCACAGGTATCTCAGGTTCTGGCTCGGAGCCAAATTCTTCATCCACGAAAACCTCCTCTTCTTTTTCCTCTTCCTCCAGGGGTGCTTCTGCTGGCTCTTTTAGATAAACATTGGCCTGTATGGTTATTGCATTGGCCAGAGTTATTATATCACCGTCTCTAAGCTTGACCATCTCGCTGGGATACCTGTTTCCACCAGAGGGTTTTTTCCATCCGGCCAGATACGTACCGTTCAGTGCGGTGCCATTTGTGCTGCCCAGATCCCTTATATACCATTTTCCATCTTTCTGAACTATCTCAAGATGCTTTCTTGAGATCTTCTTATTTGTGTCAAATACCATCATGGGGGTGTACTTCTTCTTGCCATGCTTGTTGGATATGGTGAGCACGTCGCCACGCCCACGACCAATAATTATATCATGCTCAATCTCGATTTCATGCTCTTTTTTGTTGCTATCAATCCACTTAAGGCGCAGTCCGTATACGCCGGGAGTTTCTTCTGTTTCTCTCCTTGCACGCTTCTTTTTCTTGGCGCCTGTTTTTGCGGCTGCCGTGCCTGCCGCAGCAGCTTTTCTCTGCTTTGGTCGTGGGGTTTCTTCCTCTTCAATGGGCTCCAGGTTCTCACCCTTCAGTTCTTCGGGGGTGATGTCTTCTAAGGCCACCTCTTCCTGGGGAGCAGGGGCTTCTTCCGCGGGCACTTTTTCCGCAAATCCGTATATCACCGGAGAATCCGGTGAGTATTTCTCAGAATCCACATCACTGAAAATCGCAATAACTTTCAGATTCAGAGACTTCATCTTGTCTCTCAGCTCACTGGGTGAGTATGCTCGGTATGTGAGTACTTTCTCTTCCACACCCACTGTTATGGTGCGCTCTGTAAGTTTTCCAGAAGCATAATCAAAATTCCATTCTCTGAGCACATATTGCCCACCTTCTATCCTCCAGTCTTTGCCGGTGGGATGTGCCACATACCAGTCACGATTGGGCACGACGATTAGAATCTTTCCCCCTTCATCGAGAAGCTCTATTTTCATATCATCAATCTCGTTTACAAAGAGAGCTGAGCTTGCCTTGTCTTTTGCTATTTTAACTCCATCCACCGCTACATCGCCCACAAAAATTACTTCTTCGTCGCCAAGGTACTTTTTCACCACCTTTTCAAGATCCCCCATAATTAACACCTCTTGACACGGGATTGAGTTAAGCGTATAAAAAAATTACGATTTTTCGCTGATATTTTCTTATGCACCGCGCTCGCTCTCACACTTGCCTTATCGAATATCTATGTTTCATTCGGTGGGCGCTTCTAGGGTGACAAGTTAAGCACAGGCCAATAAAATATAGTATATAGAAACAAATGTGGAGACGGAGGGATAAAGAGAATAGAAGAATTAGGGAGTCAGAGACGGTAAAATCTTTTAATTCTATGTTTTAGAGTCACAAACCACTGTTCAATAGAGTTTCTTTTTCAAAAGGTTATGTGTTTCCACATCCCTTTCAGTTTATTTATGCGGATTTTTACTATTGCATCCTATAAGTAATACTTTCTAACCTCAATTTTATTTTTATCTTATCTATTTGACAATTTTCACTCTCTTTTTTTCTTTATGTCAAACAACTTTCTTGCGTTCTGATACAATAATCTAATTATTCATTAACTTATTTTCTCTTTCTCGGAGATTATAACTCCCAATTTTATGGATGATTCCTCTTAACTGAGCGACCATTTTCTCAATCATTTAAGTGTATCTTGCGGAGAGATGCCCGTTCTATTTTATTTATCTATGTTGTCATCCTCCCCCAGGGGAAAAACGCAAATTATATAATGTTAAAAACCATTTTGTTCTTGCAGGTGGTTATTTATGGCGGAAGAGAACATTGATGAAATAATTCGCGAGATACTGAGCGAGGATAAAAAGGTGGAAGAGGAAGGGGAAGAGGAAATTTTACCTTCGGAGGAACTTTATGAATGTCCTATATGCCATCATACAGTTTCTGAGGATGCGCAGTTTTGCCCGTATTGCTATGCGGTTTTCGACGAGAAGGTGGATTATAAAATGCTTCTTGAAACGCTCATCGGTAAGCTCAAGCCCATGGTCAAGCTTGCGTCCAGCGAGGGTGTGAGCGTGCCTGGCATAAAGGAAGATATAGCTCAGGCTAAAAAGCATGCGGGCATGAAGAATTTTGAGGCGGGATATGCGCCGTTGCAGAGAGCGTATCTTTCTGTGATGAACGCTCTGGTGGATCACTTCAAAAAAGAGCTGGAGAAGTACGAGCTTGTTATGGGTATGAACAGTGATGTTCGAGAGCTTTACAGCAAGGCGGAAGGCTATCTTGAAGAGTGGGAAATTGACGATTTTCTCACCGCCATGAACGAGATGAAAGAGAAGGCCTCGAAGATTTCCAAAGAGATGAAAGCGTATCTTGAAAAGCTGGAGGGTGTGGAGCATGCAATCGATATTGCCAAGAAGTTTGAGATTCCGGTGGACAAGGCGCTGGGTGTGGTGGACACCGCAAAGGACATTGCCGATAGCAAGAAATACGGGGATGCGGTGAATGTACTCGACGAGGCACTCACCCCAATAAAAGACGATATAGAGTCCACAATGACCGCGTTTTTGAAGGTGGTCAAAGACAAACTGTTGCAGGAGACGTATAAAGGCAAATCCGCGTCGCGCAACGTTATGCGTCTTATTCGCGAGCTCAAAGTGTATCGTGATGAGGGCAACTACGTGAAAGTGCTCGAAAAAATGGACGAAATAAACAGAGAATTATCCAAAGAAAACTAAGAAGAAAAGCAATCCAGCGAGAGCGCCACCGTTCAGATACGGCAATCCCGGCTGGGGATTTCCCGAATTAACCATCGCGGTGAGCAAAATCATTGCGAGCACCGCGCCAATCAGGGTTGTAACTCCGGCCATAAGGCCAAAATTGGTGGCGGCGCTTATTATGAGTATGCCCGGAATCATCACATCTCCAAACCCCATGTAGTATGCTTCCCGCTCCTTTTTCTTGCCCTTTGCCTTCTTTATGCCCTTGACCTTTTTGTACGAGAAATCCGATTTTGAAGGCACCACGAACAGGGCGGGAAGATTGTACTGAATCACGTTGTCTGCGAGGGAGACCATATGCTTTGTTTTGTAAACGGATATGGCATCGTATATTGCCAGTATGGAGAGCAGAAGTATGATTGGCACCATGCCCAGCGACAGGCCGAGAATAAGGGATATGCCCACCGCCATAAGTATACCCACAATGTTCATCATGTACCATTCCGGATTCTTGATTAAGATTGCTGTGAGAATAACGGAAATTGCCAGGGAGATTAGACCCGGATATGGTATGCCTATGAAATACAGAATGGGCATGAGAGCAAATAGCATGGTCCATGCCACTGCAAAATAGAATATGGCTTTTAGAATGCCTATTTTTTTGAGCTTTGCAATGTAGAGAATCACCGCGGTAACGCCGATTATGTAGAGGATATAATAAACTGCTACCCACGGGTTATTTCCCTCTTCTCCGAGAGAGTTATGATACATTGAGTAATACACCGGCACCAGAATCAGCGCTAAAAGATTGGCCACTATGAATATGAAAAACATGTTAAGCTGAGCAAAGGTTTCATCTTTCATTTAATGTGTGAAGAAAAACACCCTAAAAATAGTTTTCGGAATTACAGGTTCGCAACGATGCACTCTTCCACGTTTCTCGATGCTATTGCGCATGCACTGTTTAGTGTGGCGGGCGCGTGTGGGCTCAGAGATTGGAACGTACTGTCCAGTGTGCCGCCTCCGGTGGAGAATTGCTGTATAACGTATCTTCTTGCAGGTGCAATCCACCTTGCAATCTCACGTATATCCTCTCTTGATAGCGTTGGCACAAACGTTGTTCGGAACTCGTAATCTTTCGCCTGCTCCTTTATTATTTTTATGCTTTTTTCGATGTTGCGCGTATTCACGGGCACTCCGGCAATCTCGGTGTATCTCGAGGGCGGCGCCTTTATATCCATGGCCACGTAATCCACCAGCGGGAGTATCGCGGCAAGAGTTTCCGGATTGCTTCCGTTCGTATCCAGCTTAACGGGCATAAATTTGCTCACTTTTTCTATGAATTTCACAATGTCCCGGTGAACGGTGGGCTCCCCTCCCGTAATGCAAACACCGTCTATCCAACCTTCCAACTCTTTGATTTTGGTTATTATTTCTTCACTGCTGTATATTTTTGCAGGCTTGCCCACCACGAGCGCGTGGTTATGACAGAACGGGCACCTGAAATTGCAGCCGTGGGTGAATACAGTGGCCACAATTTTCCCGCGCCAGTCCACGAACGATTCCGGAATGAATCCCGCTATGAGCATATCACACCACCACAAAACTCACTTTTTTCTCTTTCTTCGTGTGTAGGTTAAGTTGAGGCTCGGGCACGGAATTTGCAATATCCCTGTACACTTTCCATCGAGATTCCATGGCATTTAAATTGAAATTAAGACGCATTCTGAACTCTTCCCGCTTACCGTCGTTCCATGCTTCCACGGGCCTGAAATAGCCGACCACCCGGGAATATACCTCGGTCTTTCTCCCGCAGTAGGGACAGGTCCACTGCTCACCGGGCAGGTATCCGTGCTCCGGGCATACTGAGAACGTTGGCGTGATGGTAAAGTACGGTATCTTGGTATTGCTTGCAATTTTTCTTGCCAGCGCTTTTGCGCTCTCCGCGCTGATTTTCTCTCCTAAATACGTGTGAAATACAGTGCCTCCTGTGTAGAGGGTTTGCAGCACTTCCTGATGCGCCAGAGCCTCGATTATACTTATCTTGTACTCGGCAGGAAGCCACGTTGAGTTGGTGAGATACGGCTTATCCTCTCCCGATACATAGATGTCCGGATATATCTCCCGGTCCAGCCGCGCGAGGCGATAAGATGCACCCTCCGCCGGTGTTGCTTCTAAATTGTACAGGTTTCCGGTTTCTTCCTGATAAACTTTCAGAACTCTCCTCATGTATTTGAGCACCTTTATTGCGAATTTCAGCCCCTCTTCGTCGTAGATGCCCACTCCAAACAGGTTCATCAGCGCTTCGTGCATGCCTATCACGCCTATGGTCGAGAAGTGATTGTTGAAATGTCCCAGATACACTTTTGTGTACGGCAGAAGCCCTCTGCGCAGGTTTTCCACAACGACTCTTCTTTTTGTTTCCAGGCTTTCCTTTGCAAGGTTCATATAATGCAGCAGTTTCTCAAAAAACTCGTCCTCGTCTTTTGCCTCGTATCCGAGCCTGTTCAGATTTATGGTGACCACGCCGATTGAGCCGGTCAGCTCGCCCGAGCCAAACAAACCGTTTCCGCGAGAACGGAGCTCTTTCACGTCCAGCTGAAGCCGACAGCACATGGCCCGAATACTTCGCGGGTCTAGGTCGCTGCCCACATAGTTCTGGAAATAGGGTATCCCGTACCTCGCCGTCATCTCGAACAGAGTATCTGACAGCGGAGAGTCCCAGTCAAACTCCGGAAGTAAGTTGTATGTGGGTATGGGAAATGTGAATATGCGTCCGTTTGCATCGCCCTCCATCATTATTTCCATAAACGCGCGGTTGAGCATATCCATCTCTTCCTGATACTCACCGTAGGTGCTTTCCAGCTCTCTGCCCCCCACAATGGCATGCTCCTTGCCCAGGTCCTCTGGAGTCACCAGGTCAAATGTGAAGTTGGTGAAGGGTGTCTGTGAGCCCCAGCGGGAGGGTATGTTCAGCCCGTAAATCAGGCGCTGCATGTTCTGCTTAACCTGCCTGTATGTTAAGCGGTCTGTCCGTATGAAGGGAGCGAGGTAAGTATCCACACTGCTGAACGCCTGCGCGCCCGCAAACTCCATCTGCATGGTGCCGAGAAAATTGATAATCTGAGCCACCGCAGTGTCCAGATGCTTCGGAGGCCGTGCGTTTATTTTTCCGGACACACCTCCAAACCCCCGCATAAGCAGGTCCTTGAGATACCACCCGGCGCAGTACGGTATTATTCCAAACGAGAGGTCATGTATATGGAAATATCCCTTCCTGTGCGCTTCTGCAATTTCCGGCGTGTACACGTTTTTCAGCGTGTACTCTTTTATAACCTCGCCCGCAGCGTGAAGCATCAGCCCGGAGAAAGAATAATTCGTGTTGCTGTTCTCCCTCACTCTCCAGTCCTTCTTCATAACATATCCGTCAACCACATCTTTCATGTTCATAATTCTCCTTCATATCCTTGTGTAATAAATTAATTTTTTTGAGCAGAACTGTTAGCAAAGATGGTACGGAAGTTGGTAAAATAAATTTTAAAAAACTAAAATTAACTTTCAGAAGATTTTTTGTTGTACTCGCATTGCATGTTCGGACAGAGCTTCCAGTCCTTGCGTCCTTTCTTTCTTATGATTATGAGCGGTGCTCCGCAGTACGGGCACGTCTCACCCGTGGGTATAACCACGCCTCGCTGCGGAAGCGGATACGTGACCTTGCATTTTGGATAGTTGGAGCACCCCAGGAATCTTTTGCCGTTGCGGGATTGCCTTATTATGAGTTCTCCGCCGCATTCCGGGCACTTGCCCACAAAATCTTTTTTCTTGTTGTACTCGCATTTTGGGTTGAGGCATCTCAGCTCCGGGCTCTGGCCTCTGCGTATTATTTTTATCAGCGGCAGTCCGCATACTGGGCATTTTTTATCCGTGAACTCAATCTTGCCGGTTCTCGGCAGATAGAAGCGGGTGTCCGTGCCCTCGCATTCCACGTATTTCTTGCCCGCGTTGTACACTAACTTGTGTCCGTCGCATTCACCAACCACCGTGCGCATGGAATCCTTCATGGAGTTGCCGAAATCTCTGCGATGCTCCTGAAGATTCTTTATTATGCTGACCAGCATCTCTTTTGATTCGTCGATTACGTCATCCATCTTTTTCTCGCCCTTCTCTATGCGGTCCATGTCCTCCTCCAGCTTTGCGGTCATGGTGGGTTTGATGACGTCCACATCGTGCTTTTTCAGTTCGTTAATCAAATTTATGCCCATCTCGGTGGGTTTTATCGGATTGCCAGTGACGTAGCCCCTATCGTAGAGTTTCTGAATGATGTCCGCGCGGGTGCTCTTGGTGCCGAGATTCAGACGCTCCATCTCGCGGATAAGCGAGGATTGAGTGTAGCGTTTCGGGGGCTGGGTCTTCTTTGCGTCTGCACGTATTTCCTTCACCTTTACCTCTTCGCCCACGCTCAGCTCTGGAAGCACGCGCTCTTCAAAATGATAGTAGGTGTAGTAATGGTACCAGCCCTCGTACTCAAGTTTTTTCCCGGCACTTTTGAATTTCTCACCCTTTATATCGAAATGCGCGGTTATTGCCGTGTACTCGGCGTTCTTTGCCAGCGTTGCTAAGAATCTTCTGACTATGAGTTCGTATATTTTGCCCTTGTCGCCGCTGAGTTTTGCACCGCGAACCGGCACTATTGGCGGGTGGTCTTTGCTCTCTTTCTTTCCGCGCATGGGGTATCTGCGCCGTTCGCCTCGAAGACGCAGCACGTCTTCTTTGAAATTGCTTTTCTCCAGCGAGCTCAGAATTGCGTTGATGTTCAGGCTTCTGGGATATACGGTGTTGTCCGTACGCGGATACGAAATATAACCGCCCATGTACAGCTCTTCGGCAATGCGCATGGCGCGGGTGGCGGAAAAACCCATCTTGGTCGCTTCGCTCAGGAACGTCGTGGTGTCGAACGGTGCTGGTGGCGGTATCTCTTTTTTCTCTTTTTTGAACTCTATGACCTGCGCTTTTTCGGCATCGGCAACGGCGGCCATTATTTTTTCCATCTTTTCTTTTTCCTCTATGGGGTTGCTCATGTGCATTGCTTCGAAAACCTTGCGTTTTTGCAGTTTTGCAACGATGTCCCAGTAATCTTTCGGCTTGAAGTTGTTGATTTTCTCTTCTCTTTCCACAATGAGCGCCAGTGTCGGGCCCTGCACCCGGCCCATGGACAGGAACTCTTTTCCTCTGCGCCCGGAAGCGATGGAGATGAATCGGGTGAGTGAGGCGCCCCATGCCAGGTCTATGTGCTGGCGCGCCTCGGCGGCGCTGGCGAGGTTGTAGTTAATATCCACAAGCGATGCAAACGCTTTTTCTATCTCATCTTTTGTCAGCGCGCTGAATTTTGCCCTTTTCACCCGGTACTTTTTGCCGTATTTTTTCTCTATTACGCTCAGCGCCTCCACGCCAATAAGTTCTCCCTCACGGTCATAGTCGGTGGCGATTATGATTTCGTCCACATCTTTACCCACGTCCCAGAGAATCCGGATTATGCCCCGTTCTTTGTTTATTTTTTTCGGGTTTTCGTTAATCAATTCTATCAGATTGCCAATATCCCATCTTTTGAATTTTTCATCATAATCCAGCTCCACAATATGCCCGCGAAGTGGCACCACATAATACTCGTTGCCGTCTTTTTCAAATTTGAAATATCCACCGCGCCCCACCCTCACAAATTTTGAGGTGTTGTTTGAAAGTATCTTTGCGATTCGCTGTGCAGCATTACGTTTTTCGGCAATTATAAGCGTTTTCACGGGCTCTTGAAGTGCGCTCTATTTTAAAATGTTTTTGCTGAATGTGTGATGAAGATATGAAACTTTTATATCTTAATCTACCATTATATACCCAATGAATGTGATTTCTAAGTTTCTTCAGAGAATTGAAAGTCATCCAGTGCCTCTCTGGGTATGGTTACTTGAAATAACTTTTGTGGCTGCATTAAGGCACTGGTGTGAGAGTCTCATTTATCATTATAAACTTGATCCTGCAATCTACTTTCACGGAGTTTTTTATTTTATTTTTATATTTTCTTTTGTGCTTCTGGTGATAAAAATAGTGACCCGGGAGAGAATAAACAGAATTCTTGCGGGATTTGCATTATTTACACCTGTTATTCTTCTACCTCCTCTGGTGGATCATTATATTTTTGGCCGTACGGTGGGTTATGATTATCCCACATTAAACAACTGGACCACCATTGCGTTTAGCTTTTTCCAGAAATATGTGGAGATACCGAGTCATGGATTTCAGATAGAGTTTCTCTTGCTGTTCGGTGGCATATGGATTTATTTAACGTATAAAATTAAATTGAAAAACGGGAGCTTTCGAATCCTTGTTTCTTCTGTCCTGGTTTTTTTGCTTTATCTTTCAGTCATATTTATCAGCATTCCTGAGGCATCTCTTATTTTCAGAGTGTTTACTGAAGGAGCAGACGATATATGGTATTCAAATTTTTATTACTGGGTTTTGATATTGAGATACCTTTTCCTTGCTGGGCTTTTTATTTTTGTATCCTGTGTTATTGAATATCGCGGAAAGATTAGATGGTTTTTTGGCTCCCGCCTGCTTTCAAGGGCCGTATCTATGAGTGCGATTTATCTGATTGGATTTGGAGTTTCTCAGTACACTCTGAACTGGGAGCTTGTGCCCGGAAGATTGAATTTAATAGTTCTAATCCTTGGATTAATGGGCGTATTTTCGGCTTCTTTCTTTGTATTTGGAATTTTAAATTACAGGAGAGAGACTATGGATTTAGTGAATATTCTGAGCCATAACAAACAAAATACATATCGGGATTTTAAAAGCTTCTTTTTTACAGCGGCAATTTTTGGAGCATTGAGTTTTTTACCGCAGGGGACAACTATTTTTTTGATGTATATGTTGTTTATAGCGGCGGGCATAGTGTTCTTTTATATCCCTCTCTCCGGTGAAAAAACCTTTGAAGATATTGGACTTCTGGTGATATGCGGAGCGCTTTCTTTTTCAATAGGCTACGAGGCGCCTTTGTTCTCACGATATGTGACACTCAGCCTATATTTCTGGGGATTTCTGGCCGGAATAATAATCATGATAATCATTGGATATAAAATAGTGGAAAAAATGTTTAAAAAATTATAAGGTTCTTCTTCTCCACACTGCAATCAAACCCGTGGTTATGATTAGCAATGGCAGAAGCGCATTTGTTGAGATCTCTGGAACTGCGGAGGTCACTACTAATGTTACCACGGTGCTTGCTGATAGGTTACCCCATTGATTTGAGGTGCTGTTGTATGTATATGCCACAATTGTTAGAGAATATGTGCCTGCCGGGGTGGTTGTGGAGGTGGAAATGGTAAAGTTCACGAGGGATGCCACTCCACCTCCGGGTGGGTGCACGGAAGTAACATTGGTTGTAAATGATGCTCCAGCGGGCAATCCCAGCACCTGGAAGTGTCCCATCTCGCTGGTCCAGTCATACGGGAACCAGATGCTTATTGTGTAACTGCCAGAATTTCCTGCGGTAACCGTTATATTAGAAACCTGCGCGCTCATATACGGGCCGATGTCGTGGATGAAATTCCATGCATCTATTACGCCCCATCCAGATACCTGATCCCAGCCCACGGCGGCGGAGCCACCGCCCGCAGTGCTTCCCTGAGTAACGTCAAAGAACGGTGGGGATGAGGAGTACAAACCGTTTGAGTAATAGTCGTGTCCGAGTTTGTATATGGTGGGCGCAAAGAATCCGAATCCGTAGATGGTGTTGTCGCTGGTTACAGTTCCCTGGCCGTCGTACATCCTTCCTGCATAGGCAGCCATGGCACCTAACATACCTGCAGTTACGGGACACGCAACCGATGTTCCTGCGATGCCATACCATCCTGTACTGAACGTACCTGAGTTGGAATCATAGTATGTGTAATAGATTATTGTTGCATTTCCATCTGCAGATATATCTGCGGTGACTCTTCCGTTATATGTGCCTATGTATGTTGACTGCCAGGAAGGCTCTGAGTATGTGGAGCTTACTCCGCTCTGCGTTCCATAATGATCCCCGTTGCTGTTGGTGTATCTTGAATCATACCATACAACCTCATTGCTTCTGGGGTCAGTTAGATTTGTGTTGTTACCCATTGTTTGATAATAGTCAGTATCCAGGCTGGTGGAAGAATCATCTATTCCATTTGGGGTTGGTGTGGTGCCACCTACCGCTATGAATCCATAGTTATCCAGGGCTGCAGTGGACGGTTCGCTAGGAGTGGTTGTGTCGCCATCATCACCGCTGGAAGCGAGCACCGTGACACCGAGCGCGTTAAGCGCCTGCACATCGCTCATGGTTGTGGTATCTACGGAGGTGTCTCCACCGCCCCAGGAGTTGCTCACTGCCACCAGAGTTGAGTTGTGGGCAAGGTAGTTGAGTATGTAGTTGTAGTTGTCAGATGGGAAATTGGTCTGCGAGGAGTCTGAGTAAACGCACACCACATCTATCCCTGGAGCCATAACTCCAACCATTTCCAGATCAAGCTCATTTTCCACGTTTGCTCCTGTTTCGTCTGTGTCCGCTCCCGGTGCCACACAGTCGGATTCAGTTCCGTAGCCCCACACCGTGGGCATTCCACCCTCGTTTTGTTCCCATTTTGGTATCACATGTTGCCAGTAATGCTCCACATTTGCTGGATCAAAAGGTGGCGATTCTGAAGCGCTCCATCCACCAGTGTTTCCTTCCCACAGCACTGTGGCTATTCTGAGTCCTTTTGCAAAAATAGGAGAGCTCGTGGGTGCCGCGGTGGCAGAGTTATTGTAAAGTTGAAGTATGTGATACATCTTTTGCAGGTCTGAAGCAAATACAAATCTTGAGCCTGTGGAGTTTGTATGGAAGTTCAGATGATATTTAGGTGCATTATTTGTGCCGCTTATGCCGCTTATATAGGGTATGACGTTGGAGGGTATATTAAGGGGCTGCGTAATACTGTAGAAGTACTTGCGAGTGTGCACACCATCTCCCTCATACACACCAATCTTCGTTCCAAATGCTTTTTCTATGTTTCCGGCAGTGTCCACTATGGATATGGCGTTTCTCAAAGGCCATGTGTGCTCTATATGCACACCCTTTTCTTTAAGCCAGTTTACCATTGCATCATATACTTCCTTGCTGGGGGCGTATTTCTTTTTAAACTCCTCCCATGTGAGATAATGTCTGTACATTGGAGAGTTAGGGTTGTTAATGGCTCTGAGAGTTACATTGAGTTCTGTGGAATTTCTCCACTTGAATCCTATAACAAGCCCTATTTTCTGTGAACTCTTCGCATATCCCAGAAACGTGTGATGTGCAATTAGCGAGGGCGAATAACTTTTTTCATATGGTACTGGTTCGCCCAGAATGAATCCGTTCGGGGCTATATCCGGCGATTTGTATGTGATTACCACCAGCGAGGCCATCATAAAGCCAATCACCAGAAGAATCACGAGCCCTTTTCTGCCCTTGGGTCCTTTTTTCCTTGTAAAGTTTCTGTACGGTTTGTTTGTGCCATTTATAAAGCTTTCTCTCCCTACAAGGTTCTCTGAACTATATCTTCCCACCCATAATCGATTTTCTTTCGACATAATTACCACTGCATATTACATTGATTTACCCATATTTAAGGTATTCGCTTATTTTCGCCGTTTTTTGCTGGGAGGTTCTCAATATTAAAATTTAATAATGTCTAATTTTAAAAGAAACATAAATTATAAATTTGTTTTTGGATGAGTTTTGTTTGCATGAGTATGAGGAAACAAATCGCTGGCATGTTAAATTTATGTGCTCATTATGCGCAAACGCTCAGCATCTGTTGGATGTATGATGGTGCGGATTGTGGAAAAACATATATATCTGTGAGGCATTTAGGTGCTGATGATGAGAACCTACCTCAAAGTGACATTCAATAGCGAAGGTGCCCAGCCAAGCGAGGTTGTGGCAAGATTGCAGTCTCTGGGATTTAAGCCCATAACTGGAGCGTATGATATGGTTTATGAGTGGGACGATGGTGCGGATGTGGAAGACGCCATATGGTTTGCCGATAAAATCCACGCCACGCTTAAGGGCTACCATATCCTGTTCCAGATAGAGACAATCAGAGATTAATGAAAAGGGTATCTTTTATAGCTTCCACAATTATGGCATTTTATTATCAGTTTACCTCGTTTCAGGCGGACTGTTGCGGTTTTTCCGGGATATAGAAATGCTCCACATTTCTTGCAGATTCTCATTTTCCTTTCCCTGTTCAGTCTAATATTGTACTTTCTGGAAATTTTTAAAATAAGTGCTGCATATCTGTTTGCTTTATGGAAATCTCCTTTTTTTGCCATCTCTTCCGCAAGAGCAAAAAGTATATCTATCCTTTCGCCGGCAATTTTTCTGGCCTGTCTCTTTTTCTCTATTCTTCGCACGGATGTTCATGTGGAAAACTATTTAAATGATTTCCTCAAATGCGCAAAAATACCAGAAGAATTATTTTGAGTTAGTTTTATAAATAAATCCTCACCGCAGTTTCCATGCAATTTGGACAAAAAAATATATATACTACAATCCCCATACCCAATTGGGGTGAAAAGAAATGGTAGGAATTAGTGAAATAGCAAAAAATGTGGCGAAAAAAGCTGGTGTGAGCCAGAAGCAGGCAAAAGCAGTGATAAAGGCGTTCGTTGAGGAAGTCGTTGATGAGGTAAACAAGGGAAATAAGGTAAACCTCGTCGGCTTTGGAATCTTCGAGCGCAGAGTGCAGAAGGCAAGAAAGGCAAGAAATCCCAGAACCAAGGCAATAATCCATGTGCCTGAGAAGAAGAAGTTCACGTTCAGGCCATCTGGAAAAATTAAGTACCTCTAAATCTTCTATTTTTTCCAACACAAAATTTTTTATCTGTTTGAATATGCACCAGAGTGGATATCGTTCTGTTTCTATTGTTTGCGACGGCAGGGGCTTTGCTCGGTACATTCACCGGACTCACTCCGGGAATACATGTAAATAATATTGCCATTCTGGCTGTATATCTGTACTCCACAGGCATGGATCCCATGTGCTTATCTGCTCTTGTTGTTGGTGCAATGGTTGCTCATACTTTTTTTGACTTCATTCCGTCAACCTATCTTGGAGCTCCTGAAAGCGATACCGCGTTATCCGTTCTACCCATGCACAGGTTTCTTCTGGAGGGACGCGCGTATCGAGGGATATATCTCTCAACGGTGGGTTCAGCCCTATCTATGCTGTTTTCTCTGCCTGTTGTGGTGGCGTATTTCTTGCTTTTTTCGGTAATCAGTTACACAAGCTTTCAGTATGTGGTTCCCCTCATTTTGGTTGCACTGATTTTTTATATGTTTTATATGGAATCACGGAAATCCCTTAAGAGGATGTTATATGCGGGGTATGTGTTTTTAGTTGCGGGTGTTTTTGGAATGATAATTATGAGAATGCCTCAAAATTACAACTTTGTACCGGTAAATATAGGGACATCCCTTCTGTTTCCAGTTTTCACGGGATTATTTGGCATTCCTGTGCTTCTTTCCTCTCTGAATTCCAAGATTCCTGAACAAAAACTTGAGAGGATAACAGTTAAAAAGGAGCATCTGAAATCATCACTATTCGGCACTTTGTGTGGTTCGCTTGTGGGATTTCTGCCCGGTGTGAGCTCTGGAATCGCAACGGTTCTATCTCGGGCTTTTTTCAAAGAGGATTCTGAGAATTACGTGGTGGCATTGGGCAGTGTGAATACTGCCAACGCGCTGCTGAATCTCGCGGCGCTGTTCATTATCGCCCATCCGAGAAGCGAGGCTGTGGGAGTTATAGGGTCTATGATTACTTTACCTCCACCCGTGTCTGGACATATATCAGATATTTTCTTTCTGCTTCTTGGTGCGGCTTTTATCTCCGCAGCATACTCTTTTCCAGTAACGTTGATGGCAGCACGTATGTTTGGTAGGATTCTCTCGATGGGCAGGATGAGATACGGGCAGATATCGAGAGGTATTTTGGTTGCTCTTTTGATTATGGTTCTTCTTCTCACCGGGCCACTTGGACTGGCGGTGGTTGCAGTGGCAACTTTGATTGGTATGCTGCCACCCCGCCTCGGCGTGATGCGCGTGCATCTTATGGCTGTAATTATCGTGCCGGTGCTTCTGTTTTACATAACATAAGCAACGATAATTTTATATGCTTAAAATCCCATTACGATGAGGGATTAACATGGCTGCAACAAAAGATAATTGGTTTGAAAAATTAGAAAGCGAGCTTGAGAAGAAGAAGGAGGAAGTGATAAAGGACATTTCCACAGAGAGCGAAAAGAAAATAGAGTTGAACAGAAATCTCATTGAGGATTTCTGGAGAATATGGATTCAATTCAACAAAATCAACGTGCATTTTAAAATGATTCCTTCGCACGACAAGTGGGTTTCTCATTTTGTGGAGTATCCTGACAAATGGGTGGTGAAGAAGGACTTTGACTTTGCACGGGTTTGGGAAATCAGCTTGATAGACATAACCCGTGATTCCAGCAGGGTCGGCGACTCACTGAAAATACTGTACTATAATACCGAAGATGGCGAGAAGCTGCAGATGATTTTCGAGTTCTCCGAGGGTGAGAAATACGATAAATACTCCGGCTGGAAGAGAATTTACAGCCAGTATATACTTTACGATGAGTTTGTAAAGAAGGCAAGTCTCGACAAGATACGGGAAATTCTACTGAAAATTATCCCCGTCTGGTATGAGTCGCACCTGAAAGGAGACAGAAACATAATCACAGAATACGTGAAAAAGAATTTCGTGAAGGGCAAAACCTTCACCGATTAATTCCCTTTTCTATATCTTTTCGGAGCTCTCTCTGTAAGGTAATTTCCTGCTCCCATTCTTCGAGAGAGTCGAGCGCCTCTTTTAATTCTCTGAGGCAATCAATGCAAATCCATTTCTCTCCAATTTTGCGCATGGGTAATTCTTTGTAACCGATTCTGCCGCACAGAGCACATACGTGCATATCTTCAATCTTCGCTTCCACATACGCCTCCATTTTCATGCTCTCTATGAGATTTTTGAACATGCCGTCCATTTACTCACCTTCTGTATCTTGGATTGATGAGAAGATATCTCGTGCCGTTCACGCGCACCAGATACGCTTTGCTCCGGTGCGCAACACTTTTCATAACTCTCACTGCCCTTTCTTTATTTGCATCGCCGCATTCCAGCCCAAGCTCGTGCATTATATCCCGGTCCGAGACGCGGGCCACACCCGAGAGCGCACCTATGTGTTCTTCCCACTTGATTCTCACAGTCTCACCCGTATCTTCGGGGTCTATGAGTTCTATCTCCACGCTGTCCTTTTTTATTGCGGGGCCAAACCCGAAATACTTTGCCGCAACTTCCCGTATCTCCTCCTCACTCATTTTTTCCATATCAGCACCTCACAGCATGGCCGATTCAGACATCACCACAAGCCCGTGTTCGGTTATTTCGTATGGTTTGACTTCTCTTGAATGGCGAGTGCGTCGCATTTTCAGCACGCGCAGAATGGGGCGCATGGCATTGTTGTACTCTACAAGGGTGAGAAGTATTACACCGTCCACCACGTATTCCACGAGCCCGTCTCTGCTGCCCTGGGGATTGTGAGGGTCTATCTCAGCAGTGTAAAGTGCGGTGGCACCGCTTTCTTTTATGCTCTTGCTCAGCGTGAACAGGTATTTTCTCCGGTCTTCTTCGGTGCGAAACATCATGGTAATGAGGCTCACCGAGTCGATGGCGATGCGCTTTGCTTCAAACTCGCGAATCATCTCCGGAATCTCGCCCTCAAGGCGTTTTATGCTTGTACCCGCGTCCTCAGGTTCAAGTTTGATGATAAGCAGCTTTTCATCTAAATAACTTTCAAAATCCCAGCCGAACGTGCGCGCCGTCTCCACGATGCTATCTTCATCTTCTTCTAAACTCAAAAATATGCATTTTTCGCCGCGCTGCAAACCCTCCCATATAAACTGCATAGCGAAGGTGGTCTTTCCCGTGCCGAATGAGCCAATAACAGCCACACTGTGCCCTTCCGGGAATCCACCATCAATCATATCGTCCAGTCCTTCAATGCCCGTGCTAACCCTCATTTTAATCACCCAATCTTCTCCGTGTTCACCACGACAAAACCGTTTCTCTTATTTAAGGTTGTGTTAAACCGCGCAATGCGTTCTTCTTCTAAATTCGCCATCAGTCCCACAAACTTGAGCACGTACATGTATCGGTATCGCTTTGAGTACCGGGTGGAAGTGTGCCACTGGAACACCATAACTCCGTCCACGGAATCGAACAGAATGCTCTCCTCACGGGGTTCGAGCACGCCGAGAGTGAGAAGCAGGTATATCACAGTATCCCATTCTTTGGCTTTTCTGCGCAGCCCGCGAATCACGTCAATCAGGTCCGTGGTGTTTATTCGGGGACTGGTGAGCAGGTCGGTGAGCGAGTCAACGATGACAACCCGCTCGTTCGAATGCGCGTCCATAAAACTCACAAACTCTTTGAGCAGGTCTCCCTTCTTTTTCATGTATTCGCTGATGCTGCTGCTCACCACCCATTTGGGCGGCACAATGCTGTGCTTGAAAAACTCAACAGAGAAATCTTTAAACACCAGATTATCGCGAAACGCCTTTGCCAGGTCAGGATTGAATGACAGGTCCACAGAGCGCATCACTTCTTTCTCACTGCGCGAAAACGATATGTACGCAGTGCCCTTTGGAATGTAAATATCCTCCGCCTCTTCAATCATAATGCGGCGAAACTCTTCGCTGTTGCGCGCCATGGCCAGCTTTGCCGCAGAGGTAAACGAAAACTCGCGGTATCCGGAGCCGGGCTCGCCCGCCAGTATTATTACGGAGCCAGAAGGTATGCCCCCCTTCACAATGGTATCAAATGCTGCCACCGAGGTTGGGATTCTCATTGTTCACATATATCAATTATTGATTTAAATTTATTCGTCTTGCTCCGGGTATTTTAATAAATGTAGAAAAATTACGCGCCGAACTTATGGGCGCGATTGCTCGCATTCTTTATGATATTCATCAGGTCAGAGCCGCGTATGCGCAGCGCGCCCCGGGCCGCAGAAATTTCGTCGAAGCCGCCCTCATCTGCGCGTGCATCAGGTGCGTATAGCATGACGGGCACAGGGTCTCCGCTGTGGTCTCCCACGCTGCAGGGTGTTGAATGATCAGCGGTTATCACCACAACCACATCGTCGGGTAGATGTTCAAAGAGATATCCCACAGCCCGGTCTATTCTCTCTATCACCTCCACCTTCTTGCGCGGCCGGGAATCGTGCCCTGCAATATCCGGTGCCTTTATGTTCACCAGCACAAAATCGAATTCCTGCAGGGCGTCTAACACTGCCCGCATCTTCGCCATCATATCCGTATCGTAGCCGCCGGTGGCTCCGGGCACGTCGATGGGTGTAATGCCCGCCATCTTGCATATCCCGCGAATTAAAGGAGTGCCCACCACGCACGCACCGCGCATCTCGTGAAGCGCTTCAAATTTTTTCAGATGCGGCGCCATGCCCGCACCCCGCGGAAGCAGTATATTCGCGGGCAGTTTACCTTGCGCTTCTCTTTCTCTGTTTATTTCATGGGTGCTGAGTATATCGTAGGACCTTCTCACAAATTCGTTGAGTATCCTTGCGGTCTTCTCTGCTCCCGGCTCCAGAGCCACCACTTCCTGCACCTTTTTGCCCGTTTCGTGCGGGTCTGCATCGCTCACGTGCGGGCTCAGCCCGGGACCACGAAGCACCAGCGCGGCACGATGCTCCACCCCCTCTTTTACGAAAATCTGCACGTCCTCTATCTGCATTCCGTTCAGCGCGGATGCAAGCTCGTGCGTGCCCTCTTTTATTCTTCCAGCTCTGCGGTCTTTCACAACCATATTCTCGTCCACTGTGGCGAAGTTGCATCTGAACGCGATATCCCCCGGCTCAAGCTCCATATCCAGGCCCGCGGCTTCGAAGGGTCCACGCCCGGAATAATGCTTGTACGGGTCATAGCCTAAAATGTTCATGTGCGAGGTATCGCTTCCCGCTCTTATGCCGGGGGCAATGGGGTCCATCAATCCGGTGGTGCTTTTCTTTGCAATTTTATCCAGGTTGGGCGTGTTTGCGTACTGCAGCGGCGTTTTTCCCTCCAGCTCATTTGCCGGACGGTCTCCCACGCCGTCCAATATTATGAGCACTGCTTTTTTAATCATAATTTCCAATATGCGTGCACAGGTAAAAATGTTTCACTCAGAAAACTTTAAATTGTGTGAAAAACATAATCGGGCGTGTATTCCAGCGTGATTCTGGGCTGTGGCGGCGCAGGCGTGCGTTTTGGCAGGTTTGTGGCTCAGTTCAGCCGCAGCAAATTCGTGAGCATAGACCGTGCCGGAGCGGATATAGTGGTAAATCCCAATAAGTTAGCCATGGTGCCCAATCTCAGCGCCAGAATGCTGGTGGAGGTTTTCCCTTGGGTCGAGGCGATAGATTCAGAGGTGATTCTTGTGATTGCCGGTCTCGGCGGGGTGGTGGGCACGGGCGTGGCCGAGCTGGTGGGACGCGCGTTTTCATCGCGCAGAACGGTTATCGGTATGTTCACAGAGCCGTTTTCCGGAGAATCGCCGTCAAGGGTGCAGAGGTCTAGGGATGCGCTGGAGAGAATGCTTAAAAATTATAGCGCGGTAATTCCCATGTCCAATGCGAAGATTGCGGACTACTATCCCAATCTGGCGATAAATGATGCCATGAACATACACCCCATCGTGCTCCGGCATCTTGTTCAGGATTTTGAGCGAATGCTTATTCCGCGCAATTACATGCCTGTCGGGCGAGTTGGCGTTGGCGTGGGGTTCGGGGTCGGCAAAGAGCGCATTCGCCTTGCCATCGAAGACGCGCTGGACTCACCGTGGTTATTTGGCACGAACCGCGCGGTGCTCGTGAGCGGAGATGTTGAGCATGAGGATGTGGAGCTCGTTTTGCGTGATTATGATTTTGAGCACTGGGAGCTTTACCGCACGGGTGAGTACGGAGAGCAAATAAAGGCCACGGTGCTGGGGTGGTGATGAGCATAATTGATGCATGGAGATAGTTAATTTTATATGATTTAACGATTATCAGTATCCCGGGAAGGTGATGAATAATGAGTTCCGGTCTGGGTTACGTTCTGATTAAATGTAAAAAAGATGGGGTGGAAGACGTTTACCGTAAGGTAGTCGCTCATGAAGGTGTGGTGGAAGCGTACGGGGTGAATGGTGAATATGACATTCTTGCGAAGATATCTGCCGGTTCGCCCACGGAGATACCACGGATAGTCCTGCAACTCCGCAAAATACCGGGCATAGTGGCTACAAAAACGCTCACGGTTGTGAATCTGGAGGCGTAGTGTGCTTCTGAAATTCGCCTACGACGGCACCAGATTTTACGGGTACCAGCGCCAGCCCGGTGTGCCCACGGTTGAAGGAGAGATACTGCGAGTTTTGAGAGAGTACAAAATTGCTGGCGAAATAAAAAGCGCATCGCGCACTGACCGCGGAGTGAGCGCGCTCGGCAATGTCATTTACCTCGCCACAGATGCATCGCCGGATAAGGTTATCGGAATTTTGAACTCCAACCTTCGCCATATTTTCTTTCACGGGTACAGTGATGAAGATACAAATCCTCGATTTGCGAGGCAAAGATGGTACCGCTACCATCTTCCCGATTTTGGATACTCAATTTCGGAGCTGCAAGAAGCCGCTGCGATATTTCTGGGCGAGCACGATTTCAGGAATTTCACCCGTGCGCGCGAAAACACGGTGCTGAGAATTGATAGCATCGAAATAAGCAGACACTGTGATTTTTTCGTTATAGATTTTCGTGCACGGTACTATCTCTGGAACCTCATACGAAGAATCGTGGCCGCCATTACCGCCTACGCCTCAGGCCATAGATTTGATGAGGAGATTTTCAACGAGCGAAGGAATTTCGGGCTCGCGCCACCGGAGCCGCTCATTCTCATGGACGTGCAGTACGATTTCTCTTTTATCCCTATGCGCTGGAAAGGATTGCCCGAAAAAGCGTTCAATAGGTTTTCGGAGAATCTGGTGTATTATTATCTTTATGCATTGCAAAAAAAATGGAGAGGTTTAGTGGTTTCTTCTCCACAGCACGAGCATGCCCGCTAATATGGCAATAAGCACGATGGCGGGTGAGAGCTCCGGCACTGCGGTGCGGTGCACAAGCGGAAGCTTATCTTCGGAGTTTGCCGTGCCGTCTATTGCATACGGGTTATCCACTATGCCGTCTCCGTTTGCGTCGGGCGTGGTCCAGTCGTGCCAGTAATTGCCCTCGTAGGATATGTTCCACTGATTTCCGGTGCCGGCATCATAAGCCTGCACATTCGAGGAATTGTATGTATCGTTTGAGCCGTGATTGAAGTAGAAGGAATTCTCGTAAATAACATTGTAATTTGCTCCGGAGATGAGTTCCACGCCATATCCCGTGTTGTTGTAAAACATATTGTTGTGTATGCTGTTGTATGAGGAAGTATATACATATAGCCCTGCTCCCGCATTCTCGGATATGTTGTTCCACATCACTATGTTGTGGTCGCTCGGGGTGGTGGTTGAATACGCGTACAGATAGACACCGTTTCGGTCATTGTGGAGAACGGTATTTTCCCATATGGTGTTGTACGAAGATCCAGAATACAGGTATATACCCTCGTACAGGTTCCCTGAGACAATGTTTCTGCGTATGCTCACATTTTCCGAATACGCCAGTCTTATACCGTACTGATTGCCGTAAATATCGTTTCCGTAAATCAAAGTATTATTGTTTGCGACGCTCGTTGACGAGCCGGACATGTATATTCCGTAATTCCCGTTAAATGAGCAGTTGTTGAATTTGAGAGTGTTGTCATGGCTCGGACCTCCCATGTAAATTCCGTAAGTGTTGTTAATGCAGGTGTTGTACTCAACGCTCACATTATAAGACCCGTAAACGTCGATGCCCGCGGTGGAGGTGCTTCCTCTGTTATCGCTGGCGTTGTTGAATGTCACATTGATATTGTTCGAGAAAGATATCCATACTCCGAAATATGTGCTTCCCGTCACGTTGTTGTATTCCACGTCTATGTAGCGAGAGTTTTGGTAGATGAATATGCCATAATCGCTGGCATACACCTCATTGTACCGCACCATGCCGTGGGTGGCATTGTACACGATAATGCTTGCTCCTGCCTGATACGGCAGTGATATTCTCGTGCTGTTATACACATAATTATTTTGCACCACAAAGTACGCGGTGGTATTGCCTATAAAAATTCCAGCACCATTGGTACCCGCATCAATTATCCACCCGGAAATCACATACGGATCACTGGCGGTACCCGAGCCGCTCACTACACCGTTTGCAGCGGTAAATTCAGAGTCTCCATTTATTCTTATCACACTGTGAGATGTGTAACCTCTCGTTGCTGTGTTTTTCCACTCCGCTCCCGACGCGAACGCCCCCATGGCCGAAAAAATAAGGAGCATTGCAAGGAGCAACACGCCAATATTGCATCTCCCCATCATTTTTTAACCTCCTATACATACATGTAATTTAAATTATCATATTTAATGCTTTTGTAAAAATCATTAATCGATTAAGCAAAACTTTTATACCTCGCATGCGTTAATTGACACGGTGAGCTAAATGTATGTGGGACACGTAGATGAGGTGGAAAAAATCGAGGTGAAGATGGAGGGCACTCACGGTACGTATATTCAGTGGCTTGTGTCAAAAGAGCAGGGTGCCAAGAACTACGCAATGCGGCTTTTTACGCTGAAACCCGGTGCAAAGATTGCAAAGCACGCGCACCCGTGGGAGCATGAAATATTCATTTTGAGCGGTAAAGGTGTGATTGGTGCAGGCGAGGAGGAAGTGGAGGTTCGCGAGGGCAATTTTCTGTACATACCGCCCGATGTGCCGCACTGGTACCGCAATAACGGAGATGAAGAGCTAAAATTCCTGTGCATAATACCAATGAAGGGTGTGCAGTGATGTTTCGGAGAAAGAAAGAGATCAGGTCCACCGAAGAGCTTTTTTCCATACTTTTAAATGAAATTATGGATGAGCGGGCTAAAAGAATATGGGAGAGAATTAAAAAAATTTAGAGTTTTCTTTTTCTTCTATCTATTGCAATCAGTGTGATTATCAGTATCCCTGAAACTATCACTGCCGGTGAATGAAACTCTGGAACCGCACTGCTTACCACAAGGGTCAATGTTATGTTGTATGTGAGATTTCCGTACTGGCCCGTTGTGGCGTTGTACGTATTTCCGGTAACATATATCACGTATGTACCCGCTGCCAGTGTGGTGGGTACGGTTATTGAAAGTTCCAGGTTTGATGGTGCGGTGGTATTATTTTCCCATGCTCCCGCATTTACGGACGTGGTGTTAAATGTGGCAGTTGCTCCTGTGGGAAGACTGTGCACCTCAAAGTTGCCCACTGTTGTGGACCAGCCATACGGATACCATACTTTCAGGTAGTAATCTCCGGTGCCACCCGGCGCAACGGTCACAGTATAGTTCACCGCGGTTATTCTGAATCCTATGTCGTGTATGAAGTTCCATGCATTAATTACGCCCCAGCCTGTGGGCATGTCGTAACCAACCTTTGGTGCAGCAGGGTATGAGTACGGATATACCTGGGTTATATCGTAGAATGGAGGTGCTGAGGAATACTGCCCGTTTACGTAGTAGTCGTATCCCAGCTGGTATATTGTTGGATTAATGAATCCGAATCCAGATATTCCGCTGGTCTCCCAGCCATACTGTCTGCCTGCATATGCGGCCATATCTGCAAA
>JAADDK010000044.1 GCA_013154005.1 Methanobacteriota archaeon | reverse complement strand
CTGTGTGTTCTATATCGAAATGGGAGTTAGAAATAAGTACCAAAAAAACATACACGGGAGCATGAAGATGAACAGAAATCTGAGGGCGATTAAGTGGTTTTTCAAAAGCTACACAGATTTTGAAAGGCCCGTTTATGGCACGTTCAAGCTCACTCATAGATGCAACCTCACCTGTCCATTCTGCGACGTATGGCGGCAGAGAATGAAGGACCTGCCCACGAAGGATATTTTCAAGATTATAGACCGTCTGGCAGAGAGCACGGTCACCGTGCTGAGCCTGGAGGGGGGCGAGCCCACACTGCGCAGAGATATTCTGGACATAATCAAGTACGCACACGATAATTCTTTTTACCTGTTTATGACCACCAACGGCACGCTGCTGCACAAGATGCCCGTGGAGGAATTTGCCAAGTACCTTGATTTTATGCACATATCCATCGATGAGGGGCATAACAATATGTATATGTTCGACGAGCTGCCCAAATACACAGAGCTTATGAAGATAACGGTGCAGACGGTGGTGACGAAGAACGACATTGACTCGCTTCGCTGGCGCGTGGAGAAGGCGCATGAGGCAGGCGCGCGCATACTCATAATGAGCGCCGTATACCTTCCCGGTGCGGAAAACGTGTCGCCCGATAAAAAGCAGCTTCATGATATACTGGCAGAATTGAAAGAGGAGTATGGCAGCACCATCGAAACGAGCTGGGCTTTTATTGACGCACTTGTTAAAGATTATCGCTGTCGCTCTTTCTCCGTGACAATCGACGCTAATGGAGACATAATTTACCCGTGTGCGGTAATTGCCCACAGAGTTGGCAACCTTCTGGAGCAGGATTTGGAGAGCATACTCACCGGCGAGAAGGCAATGCGCGCCCGCGAGATTATGCACAACTGCGATAAAGCGTGCATGCTGTACCTTCACGCAGAGACCTCACAGTTCCACGATGTCCGGAATCTGGGCAAGTTTATCGGCGAGTTTCTGGGCGGGTATATGAAAAGAGAAAAAGCAAAACATTAAACTATGAGTTTTTAAACTCTATCGCCTTGCGCACCAGCTCCAGATGCAGCGGAGACGGCCGCAGGGGTCGGGATTTTAGCTCCGGATGAAACTGCGCGCCCATGTAAAATATGTGTCCGGGCAACTCGAAAATCTCCATTCTCTCCCCGCTCTCATCTTTGCCGCTGAAATGCAGCCCGTGCTTCTCAAATTCTTCGATGTATTCGGGATTGACCTCATATCTGTGTCTGTGTCGTTCGTATATGTTCGTGCGCCTGTATATTCTGTACGCTTCGCTTCCCTTTTCTATTATAATTTTCTGCGAGCCGAGCCGCATCGTACCTCCCAGATTCTCCACGTTTCTCTGCTCTGGTAGCAGGTCTATAACGGGTGCAGAGGTGCTTGAATGCAGCTCGGTGCTGTTTGCATCTTCGTAGCCGAGCACATGGCGGGCGAATTCCACCACCGCAAGCTGAAAGCCGAAGCACACGCCCAGGAAGGGAATATTGTTTTCTCTCGCATACTGCGCGGCCATTATTTTTCCCTCCGAGCCGCGAGAGCCAAATCCTCCGGGTATGAGAATGCCGTGCAATCCTTTCAGAATCTCCACGCCCTTCTCTTCGATATCTTCGCTGTCAATCCACTTCACATTAACTTTGGTGCGCAGCTTTGCAGACGCATGCGTCAGTGATTCGCTGTGGCTTATGTAAGAATCTTTAAGATGCACGTACTTGCCCACTATGCCGATGGTGACCTCATCTTTCGGGTTGTAGAGATTGCGCAGAAACCTTTTCCACTCTTTCCAGTCGGGTTTTTCACCCCACATCTGAAGCTTGCCCATAATGTACTCGCCCAGTCCCTGCTCCTCAAATATGAGTGGCACTTCGTATATTGAGCGCGCGTCAGGAGCGCTTATCACCGCCTCGTACGGCACGTTGCAGAATAGCGAGATTTTTCGGCGCGTCTCTTCGGTGAGTCTTTCTTTTGCGCGACCTATGATGATATCGGGCTGTATGCCCAGCGAGCGCAGCTCTTTAACGCTGTGCTGAGTCGGCTTGGTTTTCTGCTCCCCCACCACGTCCATGATGGGCACGAGAGTGGTGTGGACAAACAGCACATTGCGCGTGCCTTCTTCGATCCACAGCTGGCGCATAGCCTCCAGAAACGGCATGCTCTCTATATCGCCTACAGTGCCTCCTATTTCTATTATCGTCACGTCCGCATCGCATTCAACGGCGATTTTTTTCACTCTTCTTTTTATCTCCTCTGTGATGTGCGGAATAATCTGCACTGTCTTGCCAAGATACTCGCCCCTGCGCTCTCTCTCTATCACCGTCTTGTAAACCTTGCCGGTGGTGATGTTGTGGTCAAAACTTAGGTTTGTGTCCAGAAACCGCTCGTAGTTCCCAAGGTCCAGATCAACCTCACCTCCATCATCTAAAACAAAGACCTCACCGTGCTGGTACGGGTTCATTGTGCCTGCATCGTAGTTCAGGTACGGATCAATCTTTATGGCCGTAACGTTCAACCCGCGAGATTTGAGAATCTTTGCAATGGAGCTTGTGGTTATGCCCTTTCCAAGCCCAGAAATCACACCGCCCGTCACAATGATGTACTTCATGCATTACCCTCATAATTTCAAGGTATAAACTATTTTCCACGAGTTGACCAGATGATTTCAGAAATAACCGAAATAGTTATATATACGTTAATTATACATGATTTATCCGTTATAATGGAGGTAAAAAGTATGAGTGAAATTAGAGTGGTGATACCTGATAAAGTAGATAGGTACATAGACTCACTCGTTCGCACAGGAATGTTCTCATCCAAGGCAGAATTATTTCGTGCCGCACTCATGGAATATCTGGATAAAGTATCCTCAGTAGCAAAGTACTATGATTCAAAAATTATATTTTCACCAGAAGGAAGGATATATCAAATAGAATATGCTGCAGAAGCCTCATTAAGAGGCTTGTGTGTGGCTGGATTAGTGTTCAAAGAAGGGATAATATTTGCTCATCCTGAATATGAATATAGAGATGCTGATGGCAAAATAATTAAAGATGTAGAGTTTAACGGGAAAATAACAAAAATTGATGGATACATAATAACATCTTCTGGGCTGGCTACAGATGCAGAGTATCTGATAGGTAAGATAAAAGAAAAAAGGGATCATGAAGATCTTGTTGGTGAAATAAGTAAGGAATACTGGAAATTTACACTTTCTTCCAATTTAAGACCTTTAGGTACATCTCTGATGATCGGAATCAAAAATGCAAGGAAAATAGTTGTTTTTGATCCTTCAGGTAGGTATTTCTACACGAAGTTCTGGGCTCTGGGCGATGGTTACAAAAAAATTATAACGCAACTAAACAGAAAATATACTGGTGATCTGGATAAAGAGGAAGCAATAAAACTTATGAGGGATGTTTTATGTTCCGAAAAAATTGTGTATGAGATTATATGAGAAAATAATTAGTTTGATTAATGTTAGCACGGTATCGTCAAATGCGCTTTGGATAATGTATCTCCAATGCTTTCTGTACTGTATGGGTATTGGACAAGTTGGGAGCGGAGTGATTTTCAGAACAGCAATCATGGGTACCACGATAGGAGGTATATTGACGATGTTTTCCCCGGTCATGCCTTTTATATTTAAAATATTTTCAAAAGAAAAACAAATTTATAAAAGCGCGAATGCTGTATTGAGCATTGGTGGGAAAAATGGAGGATTTGGACATACTCTCTGATAGTGAAGGTTCCGCGCTCCCCAGCCTCGACCAGAAACCACAGGGAATTTTCAGCAACTTACGAGCGCTCCGCCTCATAGAGGGCCGTCTCCCTGACCGTGATAGTCATTGTTGTGGTAGCCATGGTGGGTGCCCTGATGCTGATCTTTGCAGCCATGAATCTCATCATGCAATCCCTTGTTGGTGAATGGCACATAGTCAGGCACGAAGTCCAGCTTATTGGGAACTTGAGCGTTGATTACTACCTCCCCTTCTACTCCAACGGCACGGGCAAGATATCCAGACCGGATGGCACCGGGGAGGACCGATTCACATGGAAGGACATGGGTGATGGGAAGGTGAGGATGGACGACAGGGTCTGGCATTATGAGATAATTGGAAAGAACCTGAAGATGTGGTACTCCGAGACGTCCAATGGGGTTACGGTGACCAAAACCGCTTACGGAGTGAGGGTCTAAAACTCCCTTTTCTTCACCATTACCTCTAGGACATTTAGCGCATGTTCCGCGATTTTTCTCTTTATTTCTCTCCTGCTTCCATCGAACTTTCTCTTCTCGACATCAACAACGCCGAACAGGTAATAGGCGATAAACACCGTGCCCACCGGCTTCTGCGTCGTGCCGCCAGAGGGCCCCGCTATGCCTGTGGTGGCAATTGCAATATCCGCTCCGAACAGCTCTGCCACGCCCCGCGCCATCTCTTTCGCACACTGCTCGCTCACCGCTCCATATCTCTCAATGGTCTCTTTTTTCACGCCCAGAATATTTATTTTTGCGTCGTTGCTGTACGATATTACCCCGCCGAGATAATACGCGGATGCACCGGGCACGTCTGTAATCGTGCTGCCGAGCAGCCCGCCGGTGCAGGACTCTGCGGTGGCAAGTTTCAGTTTTTTATCTTTAATGAGCTCAAAGCACATGCATGGAAATACGCAAGGTACTTAAATAAACCGTTGAGGTTTTGAGTTAATTATATATACGGCGAACCCTATATAACGGTATGAGGTTCAGTTTTGCCCTCGCGGCCTTTCTTGCGCTCCTTATGGTGGGTTCTGTCAGCGCGACGGTGACCACGACCACCTATGTGGAATATGTGGAAATCTGGGAAAACTACTACGGAGGGCGAATATACTGGACCATTACATCAAATAATGTTATGGAGCTTAGGCATCTTCTTGAAAAGAATTACGATACCAATCATGATGGCAAACTCCAGATGACCGAGGTGGTTGATTATCTGCACGCGATAATTCATCTTCTTAAAGGTCAGTATGTGGGTACCGTGCTGGTTAGAGACGCCACGCCCCTGCACGACTGGTATCAGGGCGGCCATTCTGTGGACGAAAGCGATGTTGAGGGATTGCTGGGCTCGCTCAATTCCAGCGAAGAGGTGAAGATAAAGCTACGTTTTTCTGGAGATCCGGAAGATAACGGCAATATGAACAGCCTGAATCTGTCAAAGATTCCGTTTGCAGCCGCCGCAAAGACCGGGCTTGAAAATATCACGCTCTCGCCGGGTGATGTGCGTAGAGAGCACACTGAGATTGGTCTGACTTTTTCCTCCTATGAGAAGTTTCCCAGTGCGATAATGCTCCGTCTCGTGCTGGGTGCGTATTTCCACTACTCCGGGCCGATTCCTCAGAACGAGGAGATAAATAAGGTGGGCTTTGTGCTCTGGGACAGCCCGCTGTTTCTGTTCATCGCCCTGCTGGTATCCGCGAAAATCGCCACTGCTATTGAGCGCAAAAATTACGATAGAAACGTGGATAAGGGCTCTACGTTTGGCCGTAAAAAGAAAATTTCAAATCTGAATCTCGTACTGAAAATAATACTCGTGATTGTCTATGTTCTGGCTGCGTTTTACATGTTCCACGTTCCCGGCTGGCTTTTCCTGATTTTCTGTGCGGGTTATGTGGCGACAATAGGTATAGTATCTGCCAGACTTTATTCCTCCGAGTTGCCTTCTGTGAAGAAAGGTCTGCTCATGGTCGAAGATGTGTTTTTGCTCTCCAAATCTGGAGTGATGATAAGTCATGAGACCCGGCGCTTGAAGCCTGAAGTGGATGAGGACGTGATATCCAGCATGCTCGTAGCCATTCAGGATTTTGTGCGCGAATCGTTCAAAGATGAGGGCAACGTCCAGCTGAACCGTATAGAGTTTGGAGACAAGAAGATATTCATAAAGCGGGGCAAGTATCTGATTCTCGCGGCGGTAATGCGTGGTAATATAGATAGATTTGTGGAGCACAGGCTGGAAACAACACTAAAAGAGATAGAAACGAAATATGCGGATATCTTGCCAAACTGGAAAGGCGACGTGGAAAAATTCCGCGGTGTGCGTGACATGCTTCGTAAGATTTGGGAGTAATCTATACGAAAAATTTAATTAAGGTAAAAAGCAATACAGTGCGGAGGTGAGGCTAATATGTGGATCTCGTTTGCGTTCTGGCCATCTTTCATTGCAACATTGATTTCGGCGGCACTGGTGTATCTTGTTATTAGTGCCAACATAAAAAAGCCCGGTAATATGGCAGCATTTGTGATGTTTATCTCCATGCTCATATGGAGCTTTGGAGAGCTTATTGAACGACTTGCAGGGCCGCCGCCCAATAATCCGAATTTGCATTATCTCGGAGTGTTGTCTTTAAATTTTGGACCATACGATGCCAATCTTGCGTATATGGGTGCAATTATTCTGTGCTTTGGAATATTTCTGCTTCCTGCCGGCATAATTCATTTTGCACTGGATTACCCGTTTCGCCTTAAACTGAACCCAAATGTCAGGAAGGGCGTTCTTTACGGGGTTTATGGTTTTTCTTTTGCGGCCATGGTGGTGAATCTTTTTAACCAGTATGTGGGATATCTTACAGTGGCTTATATGAAGCCTTATAAGGCCATGGGTGTGTGGCTATGGGGTCTGGAATCCGGCCCTATTCATGCCTTATTCAGCCTGTGGATGATGATTTCAGCGATAATAATGCTCATTATTTTGATTTTGAAACTTCGGAATCTGCGTATGGAAATTGTGAAAAAGCAGATTATAATCACGGTAATAGGATTTTTCATAACTCTGGTGATTCTTACTGTAACCGCGTTGATCCCTATGGTACTGGAGAGAAAAGATACATATCCACTAACCACGCTGGGATTCTCGATATTCGGCATATTCGTGATGTATACCATTGCCAAATATCGTCTGTTTCTTGTGGTGCCCACCACCGAAACCGTGGAAGAGGAAGAAGAGCTTCCGGATGAGGGCATATACATGATGGATCCCGAAGAGGCATATAACAAGTTCTCTTTGCTTGCGCGTTCTGGCTACAGCGCTATAGGATTTGTGGTGCCACCGGTGGAAGAGTTTAAGAAAAAATATAAACTGGTAAACACACCGCTTTTCAGGATAACCAAGAGTCCGGGTAAGGATAAGTTAAACCCGGAGATTTCAGAGCATCGGGAGATGATATCTTTTATAATAATGTCCATGCTCGAGCAGGTTTACAAGCCGGTGATACTGATGGATCTCAGTGCTGACTGGATTTCGGATAAAACCAAAACTGAAATTCTTAAGACTATAAAAGAGACCTCAAAAGAAATCGGCGGAGTGTTTCTGGTCACCGGAGTGGCACAGGAAGAACCAAAGAAAGAAGATGAAGAATGATAAATTCTTGATTTTTTATCTTTATAACTTTTCTTTCCAGTATCTATCTGCCTCGCTGAATATGCAGCCGCAGTATCCCTGGCGATATATTCCTGCTTTTCTGGCCATGCTCTCACTTTCATCAAACCATTTGCGCATATCTTCGTAATAGAAATTAATTCCCGTTTTTGCGGCGATTTTCTCGCCTATTTCACGAACCAGCTCATGTTTTTGATACGGGGCCAGAAGAAGGGTTGTGGAGAATGCATCATACCCTTTTTCTATGGCTACTTTTGCAGTTTTGTATAGCCGGTCTCCGTAACAGAATCTGCATCTCAGCACGTTGTTGTTCATACTTAATATCGATGCTTTGTACAGCCATTCTTCGAGAGGATAGCTGAGGTCCTCGATTAGATGTATATTATTTTCACGTGCGTATTTTCTGAGTGCGTTTAAACGTCTTAAAAATTCTCTGTAGGGATGAACGTTTGGATTGTACCAGAATACGGTTACTTTATGTCTGCTCGATAAATGTTTGTACGGGGCCATTAAGCAGGGAGCACAGCACGTATGAAGTAAAAGTTTCATAGAGTGGGTATGTTAACAAAAATAAAAAAGTTTAGAGGGCGTAAGCCTCTTCTCCAAATTCGTGTTCGTCCAGACCCTCTTTTTCTTCTTCTGGTGGTACACGTACTGGTGTGACTTTATCTATGAGCCACAGTGCCACATAGGTAAACACGAATGCGTATATTGCTGTAATGCTTACTGCGGCAAATTCCACCAGGAAGAAGTGAGGATTCCCGTATACAAGGCCGTTGGCACTGGATGCGTTAACTGCCGAGCTTGCAAACAGACCCAGCAGTATTATACCGGTGTATCCGCCTATGCCGTGTACACCCCATACATCAAGTGTATCATCCCAGCCGCGGGAGTTTTTGAACCACACTGCTGCATAGGCCACAATGGAAGCCACGATTCCTGTGAGCATGGCAACCTGTACGGTAACGTAACCTGCCATGGGTGTAATGGTGGCCAGACCTGCCACGGCACCGGTAAGCATTCCCAGCATCTTTGGTTTCTTTTCAACTATCACCGCAATTATGAGCCATGTAATGGCTGCAAATGAAGCAGCAGTATCTGTGTTGAGAAACGCTATTGCGGTTATGGAATTCACACCAAACTCACTGCCTGCATTGAAGCCGTACCAGCCGAACCAGAGCAATGCAGTACCCAGTGCCACCAGCGGAATGCTGTGAGGGCCCTTATGCGGGTATTTTCTTTTGCCCACATAGAACACAGAGGCAAGTGCAGCGAAACCCGCAGAGGCGTGCACCACTATACCGCCTGCAAAGTCTTGCACACCCCAGGAGGCGAACAGGCCACCGCCCCACACCATATGCACCAGTGGGAAGTACACGAATATGAGCCACAGTGTCAGGAAAATCATGTACGCACGAAATCTAACGCGATCAGCGAATGCACCAGTTATTAGTGCGGGTGTTATAATTGCAAACATCATCTGATACGATATGAACACCCACATTGGAACACCAGGGTTGAGTGGCGATGGTGTGTTCATGTTGATTCCATTAAGAAATAGATACTGTGGCCCTCCTATTATCGTTCCTTTACCAGGTCCGAAAGCCATAGTAAATCCAAAAGTTACCCACAGTATCGTTGTCCAGCCCAGTGAAACAAAGCTCTGCATCATTATGGTCAGCACATTTTTCCTTCCCACCAGTCCTCCGTAGAAAAACGCCAGACCGGGTGTCATTAGCATCACTAAGCTCGTTGCCACGAGCATAAATCCGGTATCTCCAGGGTTAAATGCCATCCTATCACCGGGGAGGTGTATTGCGGTGTTCATATTAAAATTTTTCATGATAAAAAGCATCCGACTTTCAATTTTATCAGTTATATCCTTATTATCCACGCAGTTACGAAAACCGTTCAGTTGAACAGATGTTCATGACTTATTCCGAAAAGATAAATTTAACAATAAAAATTTATGCGTGAAAAAAATCAATTTAGACAAAAATTGGATGGTCATGCAATCGCATGCAAATGCCATATTTCACGGAATATCTGTTTTTTACAAAGCCTTTTTAAAGTTTTTCAATTGAATTTAGAAACTATTATATAGTTTATTTCAATCCCATGTCTGAGGTGAGTGAAATGAAAGATGGCTTCACAAAAGAAGATGAGAAACTTTCGGAGCTCCTTCAGAGAGCAGGCCTTCCAAGAAACGTGGCCAGAACACTCGTTTTCATGAGAAAAAGAGATGAAGTAAAGTCCATAGAGATTGAAAAGAACACAGATTTGAGGCAGCCAGAGGTCAGCATTGCTATGAAGTATCTCCGTGAGAAAGGGTGGGTAAAGAAGCGCGATATCAAGAAGGAAGGTAAGGGACGCCCTATTCATGGATATAAACTTTCAAAGCCGTTCTCAAAAATCGTAGAAGAGATTGAAAGAGACATACGCAACGAGATATCTGATAAAGAGAAACTTATCAAAGAACTGAAATCATTCGCGTGATTTCAGGATCTTCACTCCATTTTTTGTACCTACATAGACTTCTTTTGCCAGTCCTATGAATAGCCCGTTTTCGACCACCCCTGGAACATTGTTTAGAGTGGTACTAAGTTTTTCAGGCTCGGTAATGGACTCAAATTTGCAGTCCACTATGTAATTTCCGTTGTCTGTTATGAATGGCTTCTCTCCACCTCTAAGTGCAGGACTGCATCCGAATTCGCTGAGCCGGCGCATGGTTCTCCGGGCACCGAATTTTACTATCTCCACCGGCAATGCGAATGAGCCAAGAGTATGACTTATTTTTCGCTCGTCCACCACTATGATTTCGTAGCGAGAGTAGTACGCGACCATCTTCTCTCTGAGCAATGCCCCACCACCGCCTTTTATCAGGTTCAGATTAGAGTCCACTTCGTCCGCACCGTCGATGGTGAGGTCCAGCATATCCACTTCTTCCAGAGTAGTTAGCTTGATTCCGCAATCCCTTGCAAGACGCTCGGTATCTCGCGATGTGGGCACAGCCACTATGTCCATGCCCTCGCTAACCATCTGGCCAAGCTTGAGAATGGTGTATTTTACGGTGCTTCCCGTGCCCAGTCCCACGAGCATTCCGTCCTTCACTCTTTCGGCGGCAGCCTCTCCCGCAATTTTTTTCAATTCTTCAATCATTTTTAAACCTCCATGGCAGTTCTCAGAGGCGATATGTAGATTCCCATTGTAAAGTTTTCCAGTCCGGAGAATTCTATTTTTAATTCGTAGTTAATAGTTCCAACTATCCTAACATTGAATCCACGTTTTTCCACATATTTTAAAAATCTCTTTTTATAGTTCATGCCCCGCACATCGTATTGCTCCAGCAAATTTGCCAGCTTTTCAGTGCCGCAAAGATATTTTTTTCTGAGTCCTGATATTTCTATAAGCTCCATATCTGAAAATATTTTCAGATACCTGTATAAGGTGGATTTTGAGCAGGGTATATTTGCAATTTCTATACAGCCCTTACTTGCATGGAGCATTATTATTCGGGCATCTTTGCTGTTTAGTATTCTGAATAGCTCCAGATCATCTGGTTTTATTAGTTCCACCGGGTAATAGTACAATCGCCCTTTTTTCCACTCATGGACGAATCCATGTTTTTTAAGTTTGTTCAGGTGCCACACCACCACTTTAGAGTCTATTCCTGTACTGGCGGCCAGTGACGAAGTGGTTCTGCACGCCCTGCGTGTGAGCTCGCGAAATATGTTTCTTCGGTTCTCATTGGAGAATATATGGTACCCTTCACCCCCAGTCTCGGACGCTTTCTTTATTTTCTCTTCCAGTATATTCAGGCTCATATGAATGCCTCTACTATTGATTCAGCCAGTGCCTCTAAGTCCAGCCCCTCAATGTCTCCGTCTTCCATACTTTTCAGCATTTTTTTGATTCGTACCTGCGCCACCGGAGAGAGTTTGCGAGACCTTGCATTTATCAACCTTTCCAGTTCTTTAACTCTTCGTGTCGTGGATTTTCTAAGTTCACTTGATCTTATTACGACCATTCCGAGTCCCGGAATTATACGGTACATGTGATAATACTCGCTGTGCCGGCTCCCCCGCATTTTTACAACTTTCAGCATTCTGCTTTTGTTCTCACCGGTTCTGTATCGAAGATGAATCACCGAGTCTGCAAGGTACATGGGTATCACCGTCTCCGGTGCGGTGAGGTCCGGCGGACCGTGCTCTTCGAGTGTTGCTACCAGAGTTCCAACTTTGCGCAGTTCTTTGAGCATGAATGCGAGCAGCTCTCTCTGTGCGTATCTGGCGGGATTCGCCCATATAACCGGGGTGAGTGGATCTATGGCCACCCGGGTATTCGAACCGGTCCACGATGCCACAAAATCCGGCAATTCTTTTTTTATGAACGCTCCAAATTCCTTGCCGCTTGCATCCACGAACACAAGTTTTTCCTCCTGTATGAAATACAGTATATCGTCCCAGCCCATATCCACCGCATCTCGTATTATCTGCTCTTTATTCTCATCTAAGCTTATGAATATGCACTCGCTTCCCTCCAATAATCCGCGTCGAATGAACTGAGTGGCAAACGTGGTTTTGCCCGCGCCCGTGGAGCCTATTATCACGGTTGATGAGTTTTTGTTAAGGCCGCCGTCTAACAGCGGGTCCAGGCCTATTATGCCACTTTTGACTTTTTCAACCATTGTGCTATCATTTCGGTTTAAGTATTTAAAATTTCCCGAAAAATTAATCGCGGTGAAAAAACATTAAATAATTGTATCATATCTTCGGGCAGGGCGCGTGGCCTAGCATGGATAGGGCACCAGCCTTCTAAGCTGGGAGTCGCGGGTTCGAATCCCGTCGCGCCCGCTCATGCCTGATATCAAAGTTAAGTGCATATTCTTGGACTCAAATGGCATATGCCATGGTCGATACATGGGGTTTAAATGTATCGAAGAAAAATGCGAATGGTACGGAAAGTATTTTGTGCCGGTGGGTATATGCGCTTTCTGGGTTGAGGGCTACTGTAAAAAGCTCGGGCTTTTCAACTGTGACGGCAAAAATCGGGAGTGCCCGTATTATACAGAATACGTGGAGCAGAAAGATTATGATCGGTTATTTAGAAAAAAATAAGTTATCGAACTTCCACACATTCTCCCGGCGCTGCGGAATCTATAGCATGCATTATGTAATCGGCCACCTTCTCTGGCGGGTCTGCGAACATGGTGTTATGGTACTCTTTCAGCATATCCGTTCTTGTGGGTCCGGGCGCAACGCATACCACGCGGATTCTTGAGAACAGTTCACCGGCCACTGCCTTTGTGAATGCCACCACCGCTGCCTTTGAGGCGCAGTACGCTGCTGCGCCGCTCATTGGGTGCAGACCGATTATAGATGCAACGTTCACTATCACACCATCTTCCATATGCTCAATGGCCGCATGCGTCATGTTCATTGTGCCGTACACGTTTACCTGAAATATGCGCTCCCACTCACTTGGCATCATGGCGCTGAAATCTTTGACCTGATATATTCCAGCATTGTTAACCAGAATTTTAAGCGAGCCGTGCTCTACTGCCTCCTCCACCACCTTTTTTGCATCTTCGTATTTACTCACGTCTCCCTGTACAATCATAGCTTTTCCGCCTCTGTTTTCTATCTCGGCCACTGTTTGCATGGCTGCATACTCGTTGCGCAGATAATTAACCACGACGAAAAAATGCTCTCCGAGGCGCACCGCGGTGGCGCGGCCGATACCTCTGGAGGCCCCGGTTACTATGGCAACGTTCATGAACACAAAAAGGTGTGAAAGCATAAATAGGTGACGGCACAATATTTATATCGGTTGCCCCAATTTACCGTGCGGTGATAAAAATGGGGGAAAAAATAACTGTGAGCCTGATCAAGGCGGATGTTG
>JAADDK010000045.1 GCA_013154005.1 Methanobacteriota archaeon | reverse complement strand
TTGTTTTTGAGAATATAAAAAAAGCTCCTCTCAACACAGTTTCTCATAATGTAATTGAATTTACGTCATTTCATAAGTGTTTCAAAAAAATTATTTTGTTTGCCATTTTATGTCCTCTATTTGTGGCCGGATTTCTATATCTGTACGTTGTGTATCATATTTTTATTTCTTCAGTGTTTTTGATAATGGGCATTTTCCTTTTAATTGGACTTGTTATTGTGGTTTATGGACTGCGAATAATTCAAAGAGTTGAAATTCACGGAGACAAACTAAAAATTTATTATAAAAAATCTGAAACTCCGGTGGAAATTACTGCTCCCGGCATAAAGAATGTCTCCATTACATGGGCTAAAAACTGGAGCAAAATATCCATATTAACCAAATCTGCAACATACGCGGGCTGTGCGACTCGAGAAGATGCGAGGATGACAACATAAGAGAAATAAATAAAAATGGGCGAGCATTGTTCCCCGTATGAGTACGCCAGGAGGGATGGGGAGCATGCTCGCCCGACTGATAAATATAGTGCGGAAAAATAAGCTTTTCGCACGGAAGAGGAAGAGGGAAAATGCCCGTATTTTAGCAATACTTCTCACTCAATATGGATTATCTTACAGAAAAGTGGCGGAGATAATAAGCAATGAGGAGAAAGTGAGCTACGAAGCTGTTAGACAATGGTATCACAGAGCAAAGAAGTTATTCAGTGTGTAGTGGAAAAAGAGAGATGAGATAGCAAATGATGAAACGAAAATAAGGTTGAAGCGCAAATGGTATTATCTATGGGCTGCCATTGATATTCATACTCGTGAGATTCTCGCCGTGCATTTAACATCATCTCGTTCCTCTTTAGATACTCTTATCTTTCTGAAGAAGGTGCTTAAATCCTGCACTAATAAACCGAAAGTGTATGTGGTTGGTAGCCCATCGTATCCATGGGCTTTGCAGAGACTTAGTATGCTAGGGGAGCATATGACATTTGGCAAAAGAAACGCCATTTAACAATGGTTTGGAATTTTCAAGCACCGAATTAAAAGATTCTATCGCAGGTGGCCTTACAATTCCTCAACTCATTCCGTTCTCTCATATGTATACGCTTTCGCTTCTATCTGCAATTTTTTATTAGGTGGTGATTAACTTGTCATCCTCCTCGAACATTCTGAAAAAATTTAAATATAGTCTCGATGTTGATGTGTCAATGAAAAGAAGTAGATATCCAGGGGTATTCACCGACGGAAGGCATTTCTATACCCTATCCAATTACGGCAAAAGTGTATATGGTGAAAAAGTAATCAAAAAGAAAGGTAAATATTACCACCTCTGGAATCCCCGAAGAAGTAAATTAAGCGCTTCGATGCATCTTAAACTTAAAAGTTTTCCATTTGCAGGAGCAAAAATCCTGTATTTAGGCGCATCCACAGGCACCACGGTAAGTCATGTATCTGATTTGGCTGAAATTGTTTATGCGGTGGAGGTATCACCCATCTCCATGCAAAAACTGGTATCTCTGGCCGAACAGAGAAAAAACATATTTCCCATTCTGGAAGATGCAAGAAAAGTAGAGAATTTTGCCATATTTGTGGAAGAGCCGGATATAATATACCAGGATGTATCACAGAGAGACCAAGTGGAGATATTCATCAAAAATATGAGCTATTTTAATCCAAACTGGGGTTTTATAATGCTTAAAACCCGCACCATCGATATGCGCAGGAAACCAAGAGAGATAATGAAAGAGACTGTGAAAAAAATAAAAGAGAACTTTACCGTTGTTGAGATTCTCGACATATCTCGGTTCCAGAAGGATCATTATGCGATAGTGGTGAGAGCGTGAGTTTCAGAGAGCGATTTATGGAAGAAATTATGCTGGTCAAAGATTTCGCCCACGAACTTAAATCATGGAGAACTGTGTTCTATTTTTTCTTTCCATGGTCTCTGTACGGGTTGTTTATTCTAATCATATATTTTCTATTTCCGCCAAAACTTAATATGGCATTCATCCTAATAACCTTTCTGTATCTCATACCTCCCGCTGGAAAAGAGAGTATGGTTCCCGCCGGAGTTATTCTTCTCAGAGGCTGGCTGGGGCCATGGAGTATGCCCGTGGTTGCACTATCTATCGCGTTCGTGGATTCATTTGTTGGGCTATGGATGATGTGGAACTGGGATCTGATAAAGCTTATTCCGTTTCTGGGTTCATATATAAGAAAGCTTGAGAAGATAGGCGAAGAGAAATGGCGCAAACACAAGCATCTGAGTCATCTTGCATACGTAGGAATCGCCCTTTTTGTGGCCTTTCCGTTTCAGGGGTCTGGAGGTGTCGGTGCGACAGTAATTGGTCGTATTCTCGGCATGAATAAATACAGGGTGTTATATTCGATTATTTTCGGCTCAATATTTGGATGCTTTCTAATTGCATTCCTCACCTACTTTGCAATATTCTCATTCGAAAACTTCCCAAAAATATGGCTCGTCGTTGCGGGAATTATTATATTCATAATCGTGTTTATCATTGCAATAAAATGGATAAGAGGTGGTAAAAAATGAGAATTATGGTGACTGGTGGCGCAGGATTCATAGGAAGCCATATTGTGGACCGCCTTATGGAGAAAGGGCATGATGTTATAGTTTACGACAATCTTAGCTCCGGGAAAGTGGAATTCATAAATCATCACATGGACAAAGAGAATTTCAAATTTGTAAAAGCAGACCTGCTGGATTTTGAAACTTTAAAACGTGAAATGTGCAACGTGGACACCGTGTATCATGTTGCTGCCAATCCTGATGTGCGTTTGGGAGCCAGTGACACCCATGTGCACATAGAACAGAACGTTATGGCCACCTACAACGTGCTCGAGGCAATGCGAATAAACGGCGTAAAAGACATCGTGTTTACATCCACATCAACCGTATATGGTGAAGCAACCAAAATACCCACCCCTGAGGATTACGGTCCGCTCATCCCTATCTCTCTGTACGGAGCTTCCAAGCTTGGTGCAGAAGCGTTCATAACCTCATACGCACACACATTTGATATGCGTGCTGTGATTTATCGCTTTGCAAATATAGTGGGCCCAAGAAGCACACATGGAGTAATTTACGATTTTATAATGAAACTTCTGAAAAACCCTCACGAACTCGAAATTCTGGGAGATGGCTCACAGACAAAGTCATATCTCTACATAGATGACTGTGTGGATGCCATCCTTTATGGATACGAACACAGCCGCAATGATGTGGAAATATTCAACATAGGAAGCGAGGATTGGGTTAATGTACGTAAAATAGCCGATATAATTGTAGAAGAAATGCATCTGGACAACGTAAAATACCGATTTACAGGGGGCAAGCGAGGTTGGAAGGGCGATGTGCCAAAAATGCTCCTTTCCATAGAAAAAATAAAAGAATATGGGTGGGAAGTTCAGCATAACAGCGAGGAAAGCGTGCGCCTAACTGCACGCCACCTCATAAAGGAACTGACTGGCTAAGGAGCCACAATACTTTTCTCGATTACCTCTGGCTCTTTCCATTTTATATGCAGTTTTATTTTCAACGTGTTGCGATGATAACTTACCTCAAAATTTTCCACCTGAGAACGGTAGAGTTTGTATCTTTTTCCATCCCTAGTAAGCTTGGTTTCCTCCACCTTGATAAGTCCAAAGCTCTCCAGCTCTTTTATTTTTCGATAAGCACTGGCAAGGGGTATATCAAACTTATAAGCAATTTCACGCACAGACATGGATTTTAGCGCCGTTGCCGCAAGGATTTTGAGATTGTATTCATCCATCAATACCGCGCCCACAGCCTCCTTACTGATATTCGCGACCATGGATATTCCATCCCGTACGGGTTTTAAAAAAGTTTCGCCACGATTTTCTATCAAGATAATTATCCCAGATAACCGTCATTTATTAACGTTTCTGATATACTCGGGTGATAATGATTTTTTGAAATTGTTTTATAAATCAAGTGCGAAAATTTTAATAATTCCCTCTTAGATTTTCAATTATGGAACTGGATGCAAAAGATATGCTCGGTGTTCTGATGGACAGGTATTCTTCGCAGATACTCATGGGCACTTCGGATAAGGCAAAGGGCATTCGAGAACTAAGCAGAGAATTTGAAATTCCCCTGTCTGTGTGTTACAGACGTGTGAAGATGCTGGCATCAATAGGGCTTCTAAAAGAAGAAAAAAATGGAAAACGCATAAAATATATCTCAAACATTGAACATTTCAAAGCGGTTCTGGATTTTGAAGGTAACAGGGTAAAAATAGAAATGAATTACGAAGAAGGTAGCTATGAGATGGAGGGAGAAATTCTGTGAGGTGATTTACTTATGAAAATACATATTTCAATTATAATTTTAGTCGCGTTGATGCTTCTGAATATCCCAACACTAACAGGACATGACACAAATCTCAGCGAAAAATACGGTTTTCGCTCAGAAATGGTAGAAGGAAATCTCCTTTGGTATCCGCAGGTGCAGTTAACATGGCTTGGAAATGCAGAGCACCCCCGAGTGGCATGGACAAACGGCACATACAACGTGGTGTGGCAGGATGATCGGAACGGTAACTGGGACATATATTATCTCCGTCTCACACCGTGGGGATTCAAAGTTGTGAATGACACCAGAATAACCTCATATTCAGGAAATGATACAAATCCAGATTTAGCCAGCTACGGATCCCATATATTTGTAGTATGGCAGAGATATGTGCCCAGCCACTGGACAATATACTTTGCCCGTCTGCTATACAGCAACAGAAATATCACCATAGACGTGCCACCCAAGGCAATATCTACCACAACCAATAACTGCACAAATCCACAAATTGCAATAGACACTGAAGGTTTTGTGCATGTGGTGTGGCAGGAATATACAAACAATAAATGGACCATTATGTACGATAAACTTGATTCCTCTGGAAATCCCGTATTTGCACCGATAATGGTATCCAGCACAGGCAATTCCACAGACCCAGCACTGGCGCTCACACCAGCCAACGGTGTGGAAATAGTCTGGAAATCGTATTCAACAACTCCGGGATATTCACTCATGTACAGAGGCCTTGATTGCTGTGGGTATCACATAACCCCTCTCCGGAGAATAAGCGTAGTTTCACCGCAAACTCAGATTACTGTATCTTATAATTCAAACGTTCAGGTGGTATTTTCTGGCAAGAGAGAGAACAAGAGCTATGAAATAATATATACTGAACTTAATAGCACCGGCATTACCCTCATAGACGACACAAATTTAACCGCTATAGATGGGATTAACTCAAGCGCACCAAGCATGGTCTCTCTCAAAAATCGGCTGTTTGTGGCCTGGCAGGAACCTAAAAGTGTGAAATTTGGAGAATATTCACTTACCGGAAAAAGACTCATTTCTCCCGTTGTGATAAGTGCAGAGAACGCATCATCACCCACTCTCGCCATAGGGAATCGAACCCTTGGGCTCATATGGCTCCAAAAGAATAATAATCATACCGTGCTGAGTATGCGTTCTGCTAAAATCCCGGATTTAATGGTAGAAAAAATCGAAGGAACTCAGACCACCGGCAATATGCTCTCTATAAATGTCACGGTAAAAGATTCACTTCCCGAAAATATCACTTCCACGTATACAATAAAGATTGACGGGGCGCCAGCAATAAATGGTCAGGTTAATATATCAGATGAAAAAATTTTAAATTTCTTGTTAAAAACAACTCCTGGAGCGCATAAGATCCAGTTCACTATTAATCCCGATGAGAAAGTATATGAGACAAACTACAGTAACAACGCCAAAGAAATAAGCGTATTTCTGAAAGAATACTCTTTTGAAATCATTGCAGACAGTGATTGTTATATGACAGATAACGGTACAAATATCTCCATAGGCATTCTAAACAACGGCAACTGGGAAGATAATTACACAATAAAAGTGGTTAACATATCCACCATGCTAAGCATCACTCCACAAAACATGAAATTCAGCCTCACTCCCGGTGCACTGAAATATGGAAATTTCACGGTGACTGCAGTTCAAAATATACTGTACGGTAATTATACTGTGAGATTCAACGTGTCTTCAGATTCGGGAATTTACAAAAACGTGAGTATACAAATCCATGTACTACCCCGCGTATCGTTCACATTGCATTATCTGGAGATGCAATACGTATCCCCAGATTCTCAACTAAAATTGAACATTGATGTCACCAACAATGGAAACTGCAACGACTCATATTTAATTAATTTGTATACCACTGCACCATGGCCCATCACCATTACAAATAATTCACTATTTCTTACCCCAGAAAATACCTCTTCATTCTCGATAACCGTATCTATTCCCTCCGGACTACCCGCATATACAAAAGACATCCTCATGGCAACTGTGTATTCTACCGTGGAAAATCGCTCAGAAAATGCCACCATCCTGCTAATAGTAGAACCAGTACACAAAGCGGCAGTCTACATAACTGCCTCAGAGTATCTGGCGGGGGCATATAAGATTTCTCTATCCGTGATTAACCAGGGAAATATCGCCGATTTCTATTCTTTCTATGTGGCAGGTACCCTTGCAAACTACACGGTGCTGAGCAATTACTCTGCACTGGTGCCGAGGAATGGGTGCGTGAATATCACTATGACCATAAACATTCCACACACAATACAGGCAGGCTCAAAAACAGTAACATTCACAGTTACCAGTGGCAATAACACACTGACAGAAAAAACTGTAACTGTTTCGGTGCCCCCCGTGTACAGATACTGTGCAACAGCAAGAAGTATAAGCATCAAAACAATAGAAATACAGCTTCTGCTTAACAACACAGGGAATACCGTGGAAACCATATTCATAAAGCCAGAAATTAATAAAAACATAACATGGTTAATTACAGTCTCCGATAAAATATACACAAATGAAACCTATGTGGTTTTAAAACCGGGAGAGAACATAACTGTGGTTATCACCACAAAGGATAAATTGCCGGATGGGGAATATAAAGTATCAGTCCTCCTCACCTCAGTGACCGCCGGAAATATCACCCTTAAAGTGAACGCACAGATAGGTGCCCCAAATAAAGGCATTTTCGACATAATACTGGACAACATCCTTTACATAGCCATAGCAGCCGTTGCAGCAGTGCTCGTGGTGATTTACTTTCTGAGAAGAGAATGATCTTCTCGTGAATCTCACCCATGAGAATTAAAAATTTTAATCAATTTTATAGAACTATCCCAAAATATTTTTAAACCCCTGCACATTTGTAAAGAGTGGGAGAAAAAACTCCCGAACCCCCGAGGTGATGAAAAATGAAGAAGGTGTGGAATAAGAAAGAAAAAGGCGAAATGGGCATCGGCACCCTGATAATCTTCATAGCAATGATTATCGTGGCTGCCGTTGCCGCAACGGTACTCATACAGACAGCGTACCAGCTGCAGCAGCAGGCTGAGGAGACAGGGAACATTGCTATTCAGGACGTGGCGACTGGATTTAAAATAATACATATGGGCGGACAGGTGAATCTTGCGACAAACCCGCCGGCACTGAGCACGGTGGAGATTAAAGTGGGTCTGCTCGCGGGTAGCCCTGCAATTGATATGAAGAATGTGCTAATCGAAATCACGGATGGAAGCAAGGACGTGACGCTGACATTCACCACCAACTGGACCCTGGTGAATACCACAGGCAGCACATACTTTACCGCAGTGCTTCTGCGCGATATGCCTCCGCAGAACTGGAATACCCAGTACGTGATGACCCAGGGAGATGTTGTGAAACTCGTTATCAACGCAACTGCGGTGGGGCTGAATCTGACTCCTCAGTCGCAGGTGACCCTGCAGATCATACCCAAGCATGGTGTGCCTACCTATGCAGCATTCATGGTGCCTGCAACGCTTACAACGAAGTACGTGGATCTCTACTGATCCTTTAACTTTCTTTGTTACAGCGAACCAGCGTAACAACGCACTAGCGAAACAAAGAACTTTGGGAGGTGATAAAAATGTCAGGGTTGTTTAAAAAGAAGAAAAAAAAGGAGAACAAGGAAAAGCTTCCAGAACAGGAAGCGCCTGTGGACGAGGGCCTCTCTGAGACACTCATAGAAGAGAACGATATACAAAACATACTGGGAGACGTGCTGAAAAGCTCAGGAATGGATGAAATTACAGAGAAATTAGATGACATCACTCGAAAAATAGATGAACTGCAATCGAGGCTGGAGCGCCATGACTCGCTGATTTCCTCCATGGAAAATGAGATAACGGAGATTCGCAACGTCAACGAAGAGCTTCAGGATAATGTCAAGCGCCTTCTGGACATATACGAAGTGGTATCACAGAAAATCAATCCCTTTGTGAACATGCAGGGTGGAGGCACTGGGCTCAGCGAAATATCTGAAAATACCATGGTGGGTGGCGAGGCATTTCCAGAGATTGTTCCCGTGGGAGCGGAAAAACAGGAAATTCCCAGAGTGATGGAAGCTCCAGAGCCCGGTGAGGCACGCCAGGAAATGCTCACTCCGAAGCCAGCACCGAGCAGAAATACAGAATCTTCAGGAAAGAAGGGTGCATCAATGCCCATACTTACCACCATACGCAAGGACTACTATACCATAGTACTGCTGATGCGCTGGATAGAGTTTCTGTTCGAGCGCGTGAAGCGAGACAAAATCACCCTGCTGCTGGACTACTATGTGGATATCGGCTGGATCAGCAAAGAAGTAAAATCTGAAATCATGGCCTACGCAAGAGGTGAGGTGCAGGATGTTACCAAGTACTTCCCGGAAGAGGAAATAGAGGCAGAGATAGAAACTCCGGACGGCACCATCAAGGCACCTGCTCCGCATATATACAAGAAGGTGGAAGACTGGAGATTGAGTGCAGAAGACCATCTGAAATCGCTGCTATTCATAATGAAGATAGCGGGAGTGGAAGTGAACAAAGACCGCCTGAATTCACTGGAACAGGAGATTGAAAAGTTTAAGAAATCCCTGTGGGAGTTCCACGGGGTGTAAATATTTCCAAATTTTTTAGAGCTCCAAATATCTTCCTTTTTCCCTCACAAAATTAAGCAATCTGCGATACAACGCGTTAACGCTCAACGTGCTCGAATCACCTATCATAACAAGCTTTCTCTTTGCGCGGGTCAGCGACACATTCAGGCGCCTCGGATCCATTAAAAACCCGATTTTTCCCGTGTTCGAACGCACGAATGATATTATTATCACCTCTTTCTCTCGCCCCTGAAATCCGTCCACCGACTTTATTTCCAGTCCCCGCACGGGAAGCTGCTCTCGGAGCATCTGGACCTGGTCATCGTACGGAGTAATCACGCCAATCACCCCGGGTTCCAATCCCGCCTCCAGAAACGCGTTCACCAGGGAGCTTACAATCTCCGCCTCGCCCGGATTCTCATATGAGGTGGAGCCAGGTCTCTGCCGCTCGGGCATGGTGCCATGCGTGTCCACAAAAACCAGCGGCTCGGACGGACTGCACATTTCTGCCACGGTGCCGTTATCCTCGCAGGAACCGATGAGCTCAGATAGCGTGATATTTCTCACTTCGGGTGCGGTGCGCACAGCGTTATTGTAAAACTCTCTATTTGAAAACTCCATAAGCCGCTCGTTCATTCGATACTGCACGGTGAGCATTCGGGATATGCCCCGCCCATGCAGTTCCATAAGTCGCTCAAAAAGCGAATACTTCAATCCCTCCGCATCTCTGCTCAGCACCGTGGGCGGCAATTGCTTATGGTCCCCCGCCAGAATGAAGCGCTTGCCGTGAAGCATGGGTATTAAACACGAGGGTTCGGTGCTCTGTGTGGCCTCATCTATAAACACCGTATCGAACATAACTCCATCAAGCATCTCGCTTCCCGCAGTGGAGTTTGTGGCGCATACCACATCGACGTCATCGATTATTTTTCGAACTGCGCGCATCTCCAGTTTTTTTGCACGCTCCACCACATCGCCAATCTCTTTCTGCAGAGTGAGCCACGCAGCCATGCTCTGGATACGCTCTGCCGGTATGCCTCGAATGCTTCGCCTCTGCGACGCAAGATAGTGTATCTCATCGTCTCCAAGGCCTCTCCGCCACTGCGGCATAGGTCTCGTTTCACGGTCTCTCTTTTTCACCAGTGTATCCACGCGCGCCCACAATTTCTGTGCCTCTTTGAACTCCGCTGTGCTCTGTACCATAAAATCAAGAGTATGCTCTCTCAGCCATTCGGAAGTGCGCGCCGGCGAGCCGAGACGCACAACTTTCACCTTACCTATCAATTTTTCAAGTATATTATCCACCGCAACATTGCTATCCGCCGTGGCGAGAACCTTTTTGCCGCTCTTAACATGCTGAACTATCGCCTCAACAAGGGTCGTGGTCTTCCCGGTGCCCGGCGGCCCGTGAATCAGAAAAAAGCGTTCTGCACGAAGTGCGTACTCCACCGCACGTTTCTGAGAATCGTTAAGACGGGGATTATCAAACTCTCGAACAGACTGTGCACCATAAAGCATAACTCTACTGCTCAACAAAAAAGGCAGTATATCTTTGCGCGTTTCCAGCGCCTCGAGAGCCGCAAGCATTCTCTGAAACGTCACGTCGCTAGCGTACAGGTCCAGCCGAACCCTGCCCTTCAGTGCAAACGCAGGAGGCGGAGAAGAAAAAGCCACGGTGATGAAATTTCTACCCTTCTCATAAACCGTACCCATGGGATTGTTTTTGCTCACCTTTTTGCCGCTGACCAGCACAACGTCGCCCACCATAATCTCCGTATCCGGAAAATCTGAGCGGGAGTAGCGAACCAGATACACACCTCCCAGTCCGCGCCCCAGCACACGCGGCCGTAGCGCAAGCACCGCCCGGCCCAGCCGCTCTCTCTTGCTCCCGGGAAGTTTTCTTATTTCCTCCCAGTGTCTTCTCATCTCTTCACGCCGCTCATTTTCAACCAACGAGGCAAAATAAGAGCGATATTCTTCATATGATTCAAACTGCGTCTTCACAGAGCCGCCATGGATATGAGAATATAAACGTTGCACATTTAACAACTCACCATGTCACGTTGAACTTACACGAATCTTCATCAGTCGGCAACTGCTTTACCGACCCTTTTGTACGCGTAGCGGCGAGCATGCCCTCAAGCGCGCCTTTCCATAGAAGACAAGAATTATCACTCACACGCACATGCTTCAACTCGATATCCACGTTTTTCTTTCCGTTTCGGGTTACCACAACCTCCGCACCTTTGAACATCATGCTGGGAATATCCCTCTGCAACCTCTTTAAAAGCCGGTCAAAACCGATAAGTGCCGCAAACACAAACTTCAACTCACCCCCGATATTTTTAGGCATTTCCCTACCCATTTCCACGATGTATCTCTCACCATGATGTTTGCCAACCCAGTCCACCAGCGCGCATGCCGTCTCGATAGGATACCAGTTTCCTTCACTAATCTCCCCTGTGAGCCCGACCTCACTCTTTGCATCCTCCAGTCCCTGAATTCCCCATTTTCTTTTTATAAATGCAAGATATCCTTTTACCACAGCACCTCGGATTTTCACTCCCATAATGTGTTATCATGACTGCATAATAAATATTTTTCCACAGAAAATGCATGATATAAACACCAACCTGCAATCATTTTCTTTGAATAAAAAGATAACAATTATGATTAGAAAAATTTAAGTACTCCTAACTTCATAGGCACATGCTCGTAAGCGAGCAGGAGGTGATAAGGTGATGAATTTAATAAACAGCGCAACTGTAAATGCAATAAACATAAATATTGACTGGAACCAGATAGTGAACCAGATTATCAACGGACTGATGATTGCAGTGGTGATACTGATTATACTGCTGGTGGGATACCTCGTGGGAGTACTCGCAAAGAAGGCAACCGTGTTCGCGTTAAGAAAAACCGTAGACCCCGCACTGGAGAAAACGGACCTGGGGCAGAGCATAGCCAAATCGGGCGTGGATTTTGCCAACCTGATTGGAGGGCTGGTACTCGCGTTCGTGCTATCTATAGCGTTTTTGGTGGCGGTGCACTACCTACCCAATATGGGTGAGGCCGGGAACGTAATAACACAGGTGGCTCTTTATTTACCACGGCTTATAGGCGGCGTGATAGTGCTTACCGTGGGCATCATTCTGGTGGGACTGCTTGCAAAGTACATCGAGACCCTGCTTGATGGTGTGTTTGACCGCAAGGACAGAGAGCTATCAAAACTTATTTCCAATCTGATTCTGATTGGATTGATTGCATTCGCAATAACCCTGGGTCTCAACATAATGCTTTTGAACGGAGAACTCGTGTATCCTCTGATACTGGGCACTGTGATAATTGGTGCAGGAGCGATTATAGGCGGTACCATGGTGGACTCGCTAACCCGAGATCATCCAAGTTTCGAAGATGCTGCTCCGTACGCAAAGTTCCTGATTTACATAGTGTTCATAACAATCGGTGTGGCGGCGATATTCAGCCAGTATCCGGCAACGCTGGCGGTACTGCAAACACTGGCATGGGGACTGGCAATAGCAATGGCCCTGCTGATGGTACCTTTCATCATAAAACTGTTCAAGGCAGAGTACAAGCCGGCAGAAAAAGAAGTGAAAAAAGAGGAGTAATTTTTACTCAATGTTTTCAAATCTCTCTTCCAATTTTTTGAGCACGCCCGGAAGAGTTGTGTATTCCATATCCTCCAGCGGAAGTCTGTGCGGCTCAAACGGACCATGGCGACGCATGTAATCTGCAATCTGCGCGGAGGTCTTGCGAGCCTCGTCGAATGCCGGGTCGTCGAACAGGTCCACCGGACCCACGAGTCTGCCATGAGCAAGCTGGAATCCCAGCGCGGCAACGCGGGGAGGTCCGTCAAATCTTGTACAGTGCGCCTGCTTGATGCTCACAGGCATAAGCGGGCCGTTGTGAGATCCGCGCATCCAGCCGGATACCAGATGCGGAAACGCGAATGGCTCAAGCACCTCGCCCAGCGCGGGAGCGCCGCTCTGCGCGCGCACCAGTGCCACCGGGTCATCTTTGCCCACATACTCGCCGGCAATCTGGTACAGTTTCTCGGTGCTTATAACCGCCACAGGCTCGTCATGGCTGATTTTCGGATTGCTCTCTCTCGGATACACCCTCTTAATCACATATCTCGATTTTGCACCGATAAGTGCGAGCAAATCATAGGTCTCTTCGGGCACTTTGAGCATAACCTTCTTGTGCTTCATTATATCCCACACTTCAAACACGAATCCCTCATGCATGGCGGGGTCAATAACCAGTCCGGCAGTGTTGAAAGGATCTCCGAACATTCTGAATATGGGCAGATTGAATGCGCCCGGCTCGGTCTTATCCATCATGAACGCAACAATGGGCTCACCTCTGCGCTCGGTAATCTCCATCTCGGCAATGCCGGGACCCATACCTCGGATATTTCCGCTAAACGCATCTTTGAGCAGGTCCTGCCCCGCACCGTAGAGTTTCAGCTCTTTTGCAATTTTGGTCGCTTCTTCAAACGCGTGCCATGCCAGGCCATGTATCTCCTCAGAATCCACACCCTTACGGTGCGTCATTATAAGCTGAAGGTCATCGCCTACACCGGTCACGTGAAAATCCACAAGTATGCCCTTGTTTTTCGCTTCATTCAGCACTTCAGTTGCCTTCTTTATCAGGTCCGGATGCACGGTAGAATGGCCAGGCCAGCCACCAACATCCGCCTTGATCAGGCTCACAGTTATTTTTTCCCCCATTTTTATCACCGCACGGTAAATTGGGGCAACCGATATAAATATTGTGCC
>JAADDK010000031.1 GCA_013154005.1 Methanobacteriota archaeon | reverse complement strand
ATCTTTTATATTTATTTCTATACTCAGTATTGTATCCTTACTAATGTCTTTAATTTTGAAAATACAAATCGATGGAGAAATATTGGATAAAAGAACGCCAATAAAGATAAAAATCACAGATGATGCAATTTATTTCATGAGTGAATCCGGAAAAATAAAGGAGATAAGATTAGAAAACATAGAGTTAGTGATGCTTAATAAAACCCTTTTTGGAAATGGAGCAATTGTCAAAATTATAGAGCGAATATCTGGAAATAAGGTAAAACACCATTACTTTTATCTTGATGAAGAGCTTGGAAAGGTCATTAGAGATGCACACTCAAAATATGTAGACTACGGCTTTAAAGGAGATAATAGATAGGAGATAATAGATGAGGGGGTGAAAATATCATCATTGATTTGAAGGAGAAGAGTATGGCATTGGTGCATCCAAAACCAGATCCGCTCGTGCCCTACGGGCACTAGGAGGGAGATAAAATAATATGGACGGATACGGATGGCAACGGCATCCCGGACAGTGCAGAATGCTGCACCCCATGTATGGGCAGGAAAACATTCACAAAATTCTCTTACTAACCTGCAATAAAACCTTCCCGCCCCGCCACCGAATGAGAAAACCCAACCTATTAATAGCCCGTCTCGATTTACAGGTGTGGTCGTCAAATCAAAGATTGGCAGAAGAAGATACATCGTAATCGAAGACACGCCCCGCCTGCCGGCAGCACTGCGAAAAATAAAGAGCATAGACATGTGGTCCCGAATCGTGTATCGAGACGGCACGTTCGCCATACTGCGCTGCAAGCACTGGCACAAAGAGCAAATTATCCAGACACTCAATAATGCAGGGATAAAAACGTACAGGACCACAGGCACCATAAAAAAGGCAAAGAGAATAATTAAAGCGCTCACTCCTTAATCGCGCTTATTATCTTCCCGAGCTCTTCTTCAATATTCTCCACCATCTCCACTATGGTGCCGGTAACAATTATATCCGCCCCCGCACGTGCAATGGCCCGCGCCTTCTCGGGGGTGCGTATTCCTCCACCCACAATTAGCGGTATGTCAATTTCATTCTTAACCATACTCACCATCTCGGGGGGCACGGGCTCCGGCGCGCCGCTGCCCGCCTCAAGATACACCAGTCTCATTCCAAAATACTGGGCAGCAAGAGCATAAGCCACCGCTTCTTCAGGATGCGCTCTGGGTATCAACTTCGCCTGTCCCACGCGCCCCACGGTCATTCCCGGCTCCACGATAATGTAGCCCATGGGTATCGGCTCAATTCCAAGCTTTTTCACGTACACAGCACCCTTAATCTGCTGTCCAATGAGCATATCCACCGAGCGCGAATTTAGCAAGCTCATAAAATAAAGCGCATCTGCATACGGAGACAGAACGCTCGCCGAATTGGGAAAGATTATGACGGGCAACTCCACGGCGTTTTTTATCTCTTTTATCGTCTCGTCCATTATTTCCCGCGTGATGCCTGTTGAGCCGCCGATCATAATGGCGTCCGTGCCGGCGTTTCTCGCCTCCATCGCAATCTTCGCAGATTCTTTTGGACTCTGATCATCAGGGTCTATCAGAGTCATATGCAGTTTTTCATCACGTACTTTGCTTTCAATATACTCAATCACTTTCATGTTAATCCCCCTATCAGGTACGCACCCAGTCCTGCAAGCATTCCATATTTCACCATCTTCTGCCCTCTGTGCGGGTCTTTAAATTGAATGAGCGCAGCATATATAAAAATTCCGTCAGAAACGGCCACAAAAATAAGATAATACAGCGAGAACGAGAAGAAAACATAAGGTATGGGACTCAACGCCACCGCGAGCACAAGCGATGCAAGAGCCACCAGCGCAGCTTTTCTCCGCCCGATTTTCTTTGGCAGCGTCTTTCTGTTTATATCGCCACCCATATCCTCCACATCTTTGATTATCTCGCGCCCCAGATTGGCAAGCGCGGACATGAACGCGAATACCACCATAAGATACAGTTTGCCAAATATTATGCCTCCAAAAACAAACAGCATGCCCACAAGAATGCTCACCGCCACATTTCCCACGAATCCCTCATACTTCAACGAAGATTCATAAAGCAGCAACACGAATACAGCGTATGCAGCAATGAGCAACGCACACGTTGATATGAGATACGCAAGTAGGATACCCATCCCAAATAATACAGCGGCGTAAATCACAGCAGTGGACGGCGCGATTTCGCCGGCTGGTATGGGTCTCTCCGGGTGATTAATTTTATCCACTTCTCTATCATAATAATCGTTTATCACGTTCCCCGCACCAGTTATCAGGAACACAGTGCCCATTCCCAGCAGCAGCGAAATTGAATGCTGAAGCAGTTCCGGGCCAGCTGCAATGAGCCCCACAAGGAGAATCGCAAATGATGACATTATGCAATTTGCGGGGCGCAGTATCCTTATGAACGGATTCACAGGAGGAGATAGAGATTACCGATTTAATAATTTCCTATTTTTAGAGAATCAAACGATAGATATATATTGCTGAAATATGTTATGGTGAGTGATAAACATGAGCGGCAGGGTATTTACATATCCGATTAATGAGAAACTAACTACTTACGATGTGGACGCTTTGCTCCATTATTCTGCATACAGACGGGTTATGGAGCTACTCGGAGAAAAAGTAGATGTGAATGTAATTATATATTCGTTATCAAAAGAAGAAGTGGATAAGATAAGGTCCATAGATAGTAATTTTAAAATCATAGACGTTGAAGATTATTTGGAGGACCTGAACGATTTTATCGGCGAATTGTATCACTCCAAAAAGCTGAAAATAGTAACAAAAAAGATGTTTTTCTGCGAAAAATGCAATGAGTACTATCCTCCAGAAAAAGTGGAGATCCGCGAGTTTGATATAGTGTACAAAATAAATAAAGTTCGAATAGCGAGAAGAACGTACTTCATCGACAAACTGCCCTCTGATGTGGAGCCCATAGCCGTTGCAATAAACGAAAATGAACCTTTGATATATACGAAAATAGACAAAGAAACGTGGATTTCCCCCGCATCACTAAAAGACGTCTGGATCAACGACCTCGAAATCCCCGAAGGGGTTATCAAAGAAGGAAAACTCAAAGAGATTAGGAGCCGGGTAAAGCTTGTGGACTACGTTGTTACTGGCAAAGTGACCACAGGATTCATAACCAAAGACACTCTAAAAATGTACAATCCAAGGAACGTCATACCCTCATATTCAGAAATATACTCCCTGAAAACTCATGTTAGAAGAGAAATATGCCCTGTCTGCGGAGAGATTGTAAAAGAGCATATTACCCCATTTTTAACGCTTGACACAGAGGATAAAATTAAACTTTCCTCCACCGACGGCGCCTACAAAATACCTGTGCTGTACTGTGAAAACTGCGGCCATATGGAGTATGGAACAAAAATCAGAGACTGCCCAGAATGTGGAAATGTAATGGACCTTCGATTTACCTACGACCAGAGAATAATACCCATGGGAGTGTACTTTACAGAAATAGAAGATCCGGGTAAAATTGCATTCCTTCATGAAAAAAGACAAAAGTTCCTATTACTGGACAAAATACTTTCAGGAATCGGCAAAAAGATAAGTGAAAAAACGAAAATTCTGAGACATAGATTAATTGAAGGACAGATGACCCTCATGGTGCTAACCAAGTCCAGAGGAAATGTCGCAACAGAAAACAGAAAGATGAAAAGAATAAGAAATTTACTGGAGAACCTGGTACATTACATGGACATTTACGGTACTGGAGAAGCAAAGGATATTCTGGATCGCTGGATGATTTACAGAAATGAAACATTTAAAAAAGAATTTACAGACTTACTCAAATCTGGAAATTTCGTTCACGGATTTGATTTGCTTTACGATTACATTGTCAGGGACATTTCCAGATTTTACATAGGCATGAAAAGAAAAGAGCCCGTGGTGAGAAACGTTATTCTTGATGCTATTAAACTGTTTTATGTGTATGACCCGGAGTTTTCAAAATCGCTCCTGGAAAAACTTGACGAAGAGAGCATAACTTTAAAAATCGCCGAGCCCACAGAAGTGAGGGGTATGGAAGTCGTGCGCGATGTGCTCCGCCGGATAATGGAATTCAGAAACGAACGCGAGATTCCACGGCGCGAGCCACTTAAAAAAATTGTATTTGTCTCGGACCGAGCGGGGGAGATTAAAGAGTTCTCCGGCAGAATAATGAAATTTGCCAACGTGCTTATGTTCAATGCCACAGACAAATGGGATGAGATGGAGCTATCCATCGAGCCAAACCTGGAAGCAATTAACCGTATGTACCGGGCATGGGCTCCGAAAATAGCATTTTTACTGCGGAGAAAGAATGTAAAAGAGGTGATGAATGCCCTTGACAAAGGCGGATATTCGATGGGTATAGAGGGCTTTATAATCAAAATTACCCCGGATATGGTAAAATACGTTGAAAAAGTGCCCAAAGGGTACATCAAACTGAAAACCAAATTTGGCACTCTGTATATATATTCTGAGCGCGACATAACCACCATGCGAATAAGAATGGTGAACGAGATAATAAGGCGCATTAATTCAATGCGTAGAGACCTTGAGCTGGAATACGATGATGTTATCGATGTGAGCATTACCACAGATGATTACATACTGAGAATACTGAAAGGATACGCAGATGAGATTCGCGAGCGTACCCGCGCGAGAAACGTGGATTTCAAATACATAGAGTATGGATATGTGGTGGAGTGGCCCATAGGCGACTTTGATGTGATAATCGGAATCAACCCACTGTTTAAGAAATGGGTCATCAAGGCGTTTCAGAGCATACCCGGCATCGCCGAAAACAAGGCAGAGATGCTGTTCCATATGGGATATGGAAGCATATACGAGCTTATGCAGGCTTCGCCCACCGAGCTGGCCGAGATTCCGGGATTCTCACTCGCTTTTGCAAACAAAGTGCATGAGTATCTGTATGCCACCGCATTTAAATCAAAGAAAAAATCAGGAAAAGAGTACTGTCCCTTCTGCGAGGCTGAGTTAGATCAGGATGATGATTTCTGCCCGAGATGCGGCGCACCCATACGGGTGGAAGTGGAACGAAAAGAAATCACCGAAGGAAACATATATCTCGGTATCGGCGAGTTCAGCAGAATAGTGAACACCGTGCTAACCAATTTCCCTGATGAGAAAAAACTGGTGATAACCAAAGAGGACCCTGACACAATAAAGAAAGAGTACAATCTCAAAAACACAAATGTAATCTGGATATCGTATGTGCCCATGGCAAAAAGCATCAAGCCGAAGGAAATAGAAAAATTGCTGGATGCTGTAGAAAAGAACATAGGAAAAGGAGCAAAGATAATACTTATGGATTCTTTTGAGTTTATGCTTGCTATTAACGGCATAGATAAAATGCTGGAATTCTTAAAAACCATAAGAGAAGATATAAAAAATACGAAAACAATACTTATGTTTAATGTGGAGGAAATAGATGACGAGTATATGGAAAAAATAGAGAAATATGTGGATGGAAAGCTCTAAATTATTTCCACCTCATTATTTTTCACGCGCACGCGCATACCCGTTTTGAGCACGGAGATGTCTATACCGTCCACGGTGGGTATTTCGGAAATTATCGCTCCCGCCACCACGATGGGCTCTGCCTCTTCCACTATTATCGCTGCAGGTGCGGTGCCATAATACCTGAGAGCGTAAAGAGTGTAAGAGCCCACCGTGCTTCCTGCGCCTCTCGGAAATACGAATATCTTTCCCGCGATGCTGCCACAGCCCTCAACGGTGCCCGCTCGGGGATCAATATCACCTAAAATCACCACGGGACGGGCGCATTTCACCACCTCGCCCTCGGCAGTGCCTGAAAATATCGCTCTGCCCCGCATCATGCTATCACGCTCCTTAGAAGCGTGTAGAGCTCACGAACCATAACTTCGGCACCTCCGAATCTGCTTTTGCGGAGATACAGTGCCGCCTTTCCAGAGTTCGTGGCAATGCGTTTGTACAGCCTGCCCGCGTTGCTCACCACAACGCATGTATCTTTCATCACCACACCACCAAACTCTTCAATTATTTTCACCTCCGAGGCATGGCGTTCGATTGTGCTGCGTGCTGCAAAAATCCACAGCTCCACATCGCTGCGCTTTTTCCTACCCTTCACAAACTCTGCAATTTTCCGGAGCTCTGCACCGGAGACATGGGGGCAGCCTATTGCCACAAGCTCCACATTATCCACAGTACCTGCAAGATCAGCTAATTCTTTTTCTTCCACCGTGATGCGTTCAACCTCATCGTGCAGGGCACCTCTGTATTCAGGAGTGAAGCCCTCGACATGATACATGGCAATGCTTCCCGACGCTGCCATGGCAGCACCCATCAACTTGAAATCATCTTCATCGCCTCTAACACGCAGGTACGGTATGCCATTGATTTCTCTGCCAATGTATAGCCCCAATAGCGGAAAATGCTCACTGCGCATCTCAAAGTCCACCTCGATTATATGCGTTGCTTTTCTCCGCTCCTCGATATGCAGCCCGTATTCTGGCGTCTTACCCGTTATCGCCGAAGCCAGCGCGCTCACCGAGCCCTCACGATTCGTTCGCGCGCCAATGATGGAGTTGGCATAGATGACCGCCGAGCTCTCTGCCCATGCAATATGCTCTCCGAACCGGGGCACGTTATCAAAATAGTAAGGCGTGCACGTCATGGTGGGCTTCACACCCATATCCACATACGCGTTCACAATCGCCATCTGCTTCTCATACATCACGTCATCGACTTCCATCTCTCCAATGTGTTCTTCGTCAAAAGCGATGGGGTTGAGCGTCGCCGGCACCACCACGCTGGCATCTTTCAGAGAGCGGAGAAAATGTAATCCTGCATCACCTATGGTTCTGTAAGACACTCCGGAAATCTGTGCCGACGATACGGGTATCAATCGCTCCGCACCGAGCACCTCGCCCATCTTTACAAGTATCCTGAGCATCTTCGCCTTCGCTGAGCCCTGTTCGCCATTCAGCACCCTCTCTTCCTCACGGGTCAGATACATAACCATCACCTCAGTGTCTGAACACCCTGAACCCTGTGAAGAGCATGGCCATATTATGCTCATCGACCGCGGCTATCACTTCATCATCACGTATGCTTCCGCCCGGCTGTATTACGGCACTCACACCCGCTTCGTAGGCAGTATCAACACCGTCTCTGAACGGGAAAAACGCATCTGAGGCCATGACCGCACCCTTTGCCCGGGCACCCGCCTTCATGGCGGCAATCTTCACCGCATCAACCCGGCTCATCTGCCCCGCGCCGGCGCCCACGAGCATACGGTCTTTCACGAACACTATCGCGTTGCTTTTCACGTATTTTACCACCTTCCACGCAAACAGCAGGTCATTCAACTCCGCATCGGTGGGCTTTCTTTTGCTGACCACACGATAACCTTCAAGCTCTTTTGTGTTCCAGTCCTGGGCGAGTACGCCAAACCTGAGCATTCTCAACTCTATTTCTTCAGCGCTATCTTTCATTTCCACAATGCGCAGATTTTTCTTCTTTTTTAACACCCGCAAAGCGTCCTCGGTGAACCCGGGAGCAACCACCACCTCTATGAATTTCTTCTTTAAAAGCAGCGCAGTGTTCCCGTCAAGAACGTTGTTAAACGCCACTATGCTCCCGTAAGCGGACATCGGGTCTCCGGCCCACGCACGCTCAAATGCATCTGCAAGAGTGGCTCCTATCGCGGCACCGCACGGATTCGCATGTTTCACCACAACCGCCGCCGGCTCATCAAACTCGCGAACCAGCGCGTATGCAGAGTCCAGGTCATACAGATTGTTGAAAGATAACTCCTTGCCATGATGCTGCACGTACGCATCGTGTAAAGAGTAAAACGCACCCCGCTGATGCGGATTCTCACCGTATCTCAACCTCTGCCTCATGGGCCTCGCAATGAGAAGATGCTCGGGCAATCCCTCGCCAAATCTTCGCCACAGTGCATTGTAAATAAGTGCATCATAACTGGCAGTAAGGGCAAATGCCCGCATTGCGTATTTTTTACGCATTTCTTCATTGAGCGTGCCAGTTTTCAGTGCGTTGAGAACCTCTTCGTACTGTGCCGGAGAGGAAACCACGATGACACGATGATAATTTTTGGCGGCTGCGCGAAGCAGGGCCACACCGCCAATATCAATATTCTCAACCATCTCTGCCTCACCCGCATCTTTGAACTTTTCAAAAGGATACAGATTCACCACAACCATATCTATTGCCTCTATGCCAGTGCCGTTCAAGTCCTCCACGTTCTCTGCAAGTATGCCGCCGTGAATCACCGGGTGCAGTGTCTTAACTCTGCCGTTCAAAATCTCAGGAAATCCGGTGATATCCTCTACCTTCTTTGCAGATATGCCATGCTCTTTCAGAAACTTATACGTGCCCCCGGTGGAGATTATGTCCCACCTCATCTCCTGTAGCGCACTGGCAAAATAGTCAAGTTTTTCCTTATTTGATACACTTATTAATGCCCGCATACTCACCCATGACCGTAAAGAAGTTAAGATTTACGGATAGATGGAAACATACTTATACCCTGAAAGATATTGAGAGGTATGATTAAAGATGTTGAAAATCTCATCAAGAAATCGGAGGAGATACTGCCCTCTGAAGAACTGTTCATAGACGCTGTGAGGGACCTGATGAAAGATGAAATTAAAGAATATCTCAAAGAGCAGATGAAAGAAAATCCGCAAATCAAAGAGAACATACGCAAAGGCATGCTGCTGTATATTGAGGCAAAAATAAAAGAATCAGAGGCAGTCACCGTGTTGATGAAAGCGCTGGGCGAGCTTGGGGTTCTGACACTACCTCCGGAGATGCGGCAGGAGATTCTGGGAACAATGTATTCCACATTCAAAAAAGAGATTGATGAAATAATTGAAAAGACGATTTAGTCAAGCACGTGAACCTTGCCGTCCACAATCTCTATATTTACTACGGTCTTTATTTTCATTCCTATTTTCCGCTCCACTTCCTCGATGTTCCTGTTCTTGTTCACTATGACAACTATATCCGATATCTCCGCACCCGTTCTCTTTATTCCGTCAACCACGGCCTCCATGGTGCCCCCCGTGCTCAGCACATCGTCCACCAGAAGCAACCGGTCTCCCGGACCCACAGAATTTATGTAAAGCTTTCCGGTGGAGTACCCGGTCTGCTGCGCCACTTCCACCTCGCCGGGCAGGCCATATGCTCTTTTGCGCACCACGGTCATGGGCCGCTCAAGCACCATGCTCAGCGCCACGCCAATGGGCAAACCCATGGCTTCCACGGTAAGCACCTTATCAAAGGCATCAATATCGATTCTTTTTATCACTTCGTTCACTGCATCTTTCAGCACCGCCGGGTCAATCTCCGGTATGCCGTCGGTGAGCGGGTGAATGAAATAGGGATATGAGCCCTTCATAATCACGGGCGCATTTTCCAGCGATTCACGCAGTCTTTTCATTTTACCAGCTCCCATTTCTCGTCTATTTTTCTAACAACGTTGCGCCGCTCAAGGTCCTGAAGCACCTCGCTTATGATTCGCAATCCCACATCTATATCGAACTGGTCCATGAGCGATTCTTTTATTTCCGTCATGCTCTTTGGCCTGTACAGCGTCTTCTGAATCAGATTGCGCATATCCTCATACACGTTCCACGGGAATATGAACCACGTCCATTTTTCTTCGGGCACCTCTTCAGAATAATAATCGGGCACGTACTTGGAATGCGTGATGTGCAGAAGAGTGGCGGTTTTTATCTCCGAGGGTTTGTGTCTGGCAATGTGCTCGCTGGCGAGTTTGAGACTCTGCCCGGTATCTGTGATATCATCCACCACAAGCACCTTTTTCCCGGAGATATCCACCTGCAGCCCCTGAGCAAGTTTGGCCTTGCCGTCGGGTGTGGCAGTGAGGCCCCAGTGCTCGGTCTTCACAGCATACAAATCCTTAATGTTGAGATAATCCGCTATGAGCCGTGCTGGCACCAGCCCGCCCCGGGCCAGCCCGATAACAATCTCAGGTTCGTATCCACTTTCAATCACTTTTTTCACTATGTCTTTGGACCAGTGCTCTATGTCCCTCCAGTCCACAAGCTGGCAGTGAAACTTCTCAATCATTGAATCACCGGGTGGCTATGGTGGTATGGGTAATAAAAATTTCGTCAATTTTCACTCAGATTTAATGGGTAAGGATATGATGAACACACTTCCATGCGGTTTGTTATCTTCCACCCATATTTTTCCACCATGCAGTTCCACAACTCTCTTCACTATAGATAGGCCCAATCCAGAACCCTCGGTTCCGTACTTCACAAACGGCTCAAATATCTTCTCTTTTATCTCATCGGGAATGCCAGGTCCGTCATCGGCAATTTTTATCAGCGCTTTGCCATCTTTCGCTTCGATGCTCACCACCACCCTGTGCGCACCATATTTACAGGCGTTGCTCATTATGTTGGTAAGCGCCTCCTGCATCAGCGCGGAATAGCCTTCTAAAGAGACCTCGTCATCAACAAGTTTAAACTCACATTCCGGATGGCTCTTTGATACAATATCTATAGATTCCTGTATAACTTTGGTTATGCTGTACTGCTCCTTTCCCTCTTCTATCTTGCCCATATCAAGCTTGGATATCATTCGTATATTCTTAATCATAGTGAGGATTTGCTCCACTGCGTGGCTAATTTCAGATATATACTCTTCATTGCAATCATCTCTGAGCAATTCTGTATAACCGAGAATAACGCTCAGCGGGGTCTTTATGTCATGGCTGAGTATATGAAGAAGCAATTCCTGAAGCTGCTTTGATTCCCTAAGTTTTCGCTCCAGATTTTTTATAGGTGTGATATCGGCAACCGCACTCATAGTACCCACAAAATTACCCTTCTCATCTTTTATTGGTCCCGAATAAATCAGCACATAGATTATGCTACCGTCTTTTCTCCGAAGTTCTGCCTCATATGTATCAGATATGCCTCTTCTCCGCCGTTCACGACCTTTTTTTATCATTTCAGCCCCGTGAGGGGTGGTGAATTCCAACGGGTCTTTACCGAGCAACTCTTTGGGCCGGTATCCAAGCATTTCAGCCATGGCATCATTAACAAAAGTTATACGATCATTCTCATCCGTGTACACAAAACCCACCAGACTCGTTGTCACCAGAGTCCTGTATCTTTCTTCACTTCGCTTAAGATTCGTGTAAAGTATGCCATTTGCAATATGCATTGCGAGATTTGAAGATAGCAGATGAAGCAAATCAAAATCCCTTTGAGAAAACGCATTCGGTAGCTTGCTCTGTACTGTCAGCACTCCAATTAAATCTCCCCGATACATAAGAGGCACACCCAGCCATGAACGCATATGCTCCCCCACAAGCCTGAACTGCGAGGGTGTTTCTTCACTTTCAAGATCCCTAATATAGAGAAGCTTTCTGTGAAGTGCCACCCAGCCTGTAAGTGTATCTACATCGTTAAAGGGTATTTCATGCGCCGGATATCTGCGCCCTTCACCTATAACGTATTCCACCCTGATCACATTGTTTTCATAATCCACAATAGAAATGGTAAACGCATCCATATTGACCAGCACTTTGGAAAATTGTCTGTATATGAGTGTATAGATTTCCTCGATGTCCAGTGCCTTGCCCACCTCCGTTAAAAACTCGTAAATTGTCTCAAGCTCCTGATTTTTCTCCTTCAATTTATTATTCGCCTCCACCATTGCGTTCACGTCTATCATGGAGATGACCATGTGCTCCTCATACTTTGTAAAACGGAGATATACCCAGTAATCTTTCACTGCAGGTGATGTAAGACGCACAATTAATCTTTCCACAGAACCTCCAAACGCTCGCTCGATACGCTCTCTCACAAGAGGCGCATCATCTGGATTTACAAATTCAATAAAACTCCTTCCAATAATGTCTTCCTTGGAGAGCCCGCTCTTTCTCACTATTTCGTAATTGACATCTTCCACCACATAATTTCTGTCCACTACCACAATGCCGGATGCAATTCTTTCACACATGTCCGGAATCATTCGTACACCCATGGTAGGTAATTGGTATTTCATACATATTAATTTTTCCAGATTTATCATTTCCATCTTAGGCAATATGCCAACTACAATTTGGATAAAGTTTAAATATGATTTCTACAGTATAGTAAATGGTGGCAGGAGTATGAAGAGGATTTACAACAAGAAGGAAGAAGGTATAGCATCTACCGTAGGTACAATTTTTGCGTTGATGATATTCACAGCGCTTCTGGGCATGTTCATGACCCAGGTAGTTCCTGTAACCATGAAGCAAAATGAGGCAGAACATGACATTCAAGTACTCTCACAGTTCGCACAGATGAGGAGCATGATAGACATTCTTTCACTAACGAGAAACACCAACTACACTGCATATGTACCCATAAAACTGGGAGCAGACGGAATTCCGTTCTTTGCCTCCCCGACATACGGGCAGCTCTCCCTGTACCCATCCCAGATAAACCCGAATTATCAGATGGACCTGCAATTTCTGGATAAATTCGGAAATAATATATACCGAAATGCCTCAGGAAGCATTCAGTTTATAGCACCCAACAAATATTATGTTCCTGAAATTTTTGAATATGCAAATGGGGGGATTATGCGGTATAATTTCCAGACAAAAAATTCTGTATTTCCCGTCACTCCCAGTATAAGATTTGAAAATGTGGCTCTGGGGTATGCTTTAAATTTTACAGGCACGGATACTGCCACAGTAATCACCGAAACCTCCAGCCTGAGCATCACCGGCCCAATAACCATAGAATCATGGATATATCTCAGGTCTCTAAATGACCAGACATTTCTGGTAAATCCAGGACAGTACAAGCTGGAATTATCAGGAGGTACAATAACATTTACCGATGACAATGGAGATGGTGTGAGCACATATGCCCTGAGCACTTCAAATTTAAATAAATGGTTATTTGTAGCCGCGGTATTTGATGGCAAAAAAGGAGATACTCTTTCATCGAGTAACATTCAAATATACATAAATGGCAATCCAGCGGTGAGTGTGTGGCCCACCAGCGAAGTGTGGAGTCCTGCGGCATCTCCTACTGGCAATCTTCAGCTCGGCACCATGGACGGAATGCTTGATGAGGTGCGGGTTCTGTATCAGGCACTTGATCAGAACGAAGTAGAAAGTGATTACCTGGCAGGGCACCACTTTCCAACGAGATACGCCACTGCGGCATGGTATCACCTGGATGAAGGCACAGGGACCTTGGCCAATGATAGTAGCGGAAACAACAATACTCTGACACTAACGAGCAGCAATATGTGGGTTGCCCTAACAGGGGTAAATGTATATGCAACCCTTCAGAACCTATTTGGCAATCCCGGAAGTATCACAGGCACGGAAACAAGGAGCATAGGAATATCCCTTGAGGGAATATCCACGGAAACATATAGCATAGGAGGAACACTCAACATAACCTTTAAAGATTATTATGCATATACTCAATCATTTGCTCTCAATTTTACAGGATACTGGCTGAACTATACAGTGAGCATGTTAAATTCTGCTGGTTTAAAACTGGGAACTGATTACACCATAACAGGAGATGTGATTCACATAGCGTACGTCAATCAGGCAACTGTGAATATGGTGTACCTTGGAATCAGCATAGAGAGGTGAGAAAATGGCAAAACTTCAAAGTATTAAAAAAGTTCAGGCTGCGATATTCCAGAATATGATGAAAGATAAACTCAAAATAAAAGTACCAAAATACAAGGTTAAAAGTAATGAAATAACGCCTATTCCACCCTTGGAGAACCCCAATTATGAGAGTATTGAAGTATACCCCGTCAGGCCACCCTATGCATATGCAAGAATCATATATGACCACGAAGAATACGAATACATATATGACCTGATTGAACCACCCCTTACGGAGGAGGAGGAAAATCTTATCAATGAAATCAAAGAAATGCTTCACAGAACCCTGAAATACTCCTGGAAAGTAACCACCACCCGTGATAAAGAGCAGTATCTGGAAGAGTCTGTGGACAGTTTTCTAAGAAGCAGGGACATAAAGATTGATAAAATATCAAAGCAAAAAATTATGTATTACATAATTCGTGATTTTGTGGGATATCAGAAAATAGACGGTTTGCTGCGGGATGAATATGTTGAAGATATCTCGTGCGATGGTGTGAATATTCCTATTTATGTATATCACAAGAAATACCAGTCAATAAAGACCACAATAAAATATGCCGATGACGATGAACTTAACTCTTTTGTGGTGTACGTATCTCAGAAATGCGGAAAGCAGAGTTCCGTAGCGGATCCCATTCTTGACGGCACCACCACCGAAGGCCATCGCGTTCAGGCAACGTATGGTCGAGAGGTGACCACCAGAGGCGCTACATTCACGATTCGTCGGTACAAGGAAAAACCGTTCACACCAACAGAGCTGGTTATGTACGGCACCGCGTCAGCGGAGATGGTTGCTTACATGTGGCTCATGGTGGAGCAGGGTGAGAGCGCCATCGTGATAGGCGGTCCTGCAACGGGCAAGACCTCGACCCTGAACGCTTTTGCAATATTCATACCTCCTTCTGCAAAAATCGTGAGTATGGAAGACACACGCGAGATTAACCTGCCACACCTGAACTGGATTCCGGGCACCACGAGAAGCGGCACCGGTGAGAAATCGCTCACTGGCAAATCTGCCGGCGAGATAGATATGTATGACCTGGTGAGAGCGGCTCTGCGACAGAGACCTAACTACATCATTGTGGGAGAGGTGCGAGGCAAAGAAACATACACAATGTTCCAGGCAATGGCCACGGGTCACACCACATACTCCACAATGCATGCAGATTCCATTATATCAATGATTCATCGTCTTGAAAACCCCCCAATTAACTGCCCGAGAATTCTGATGACTGCGCTTAACGATGTGATAATAGCAAAAAGCGTAAGAATTAAGGAGGAGATTGCGAGAAGAATCACACAAATTGTAGAAATTGTCGGTTTTGAACCGGAAACGAATGAGCTCATCACCAACGTGGTATTTGAGTGGGATAACGAAAAAGACAGGCACAGATTTAAAGGGCACAGTTATCTGTTTGACAAGATAATGACCATGAAAAACCTGACACATGATGAAATGATGGAAGAGTTTGAGCGCCGAACGGACATAATCAGATACTGGGTAAAAAATGGAATCATAGATTATAGAGAGATATGGCACATGATTGCCGATTACTATAAAGACCCGCTGGGTGTAGCTGAAAAGGTGAGAAAAGGCTTAGAGGAGGAAGTCTCATGAGCATTTTTGCGAAACTTTTTGGAAAATACGCACCCAAGCCAGCCGAAGGAATGAAATATAAAATTAAACTCCCAAAAGGTAGTCTACCCACATACATTAATCTATCACCATACTACAGGCTGGCATGGAAAGTTATGGGTAAAAAAGCCGAGGCAAACGCAAAAGATAAAAAGTATGCCAAGCTTGAATCTGATTTAATTAAGGCACATATGCTTGTACGACCACAAGAATACATTGCATATATGTACTTCACGATTTTAATTGCAGCAATTGCCGGTGCTGTAGGCGGTGCCGCATTAATTATACTTTCAATCTTAAAGCTCTCTGGCACTACAGAAATGCTCATGGTGATGATGGGACTGGGTGCAGCAATCCTGCCACCTGTTGCGCTGTATTTAATCCTCCCATCATCACCGGGCTCAAAAGCAAAGAAACGAGCGAAGGATATCGATGCACATCTGGCTGCGGCTATGAACTTTATTGCATCGCTATCCTCAGCGGATGTAACAATCGCCACAATATTCAAAGAGTTAGCCACGAGGGAAGAATATGGAGAGATAGCAAGTGAGGCAGAATGGATTACAAGAGACACTGAACTTTTGGGTAAAGATATTCTTACGGCAATTGCAGATGCTTCAAAGCGCAGTCCGTCCACAAAATGGCAGGAGTTTCTCCAGGGTGTGATCACCACTGCGACCTCAGGAGGACGTCTTAAGCCGTTCTTCCTGACCAAGTCAGACGAGTATGAGAAAGAAGAGAAACTCAATCTCAGAAAGAAGATGGAGAACCTCGGTCTGTTTGCAGAAATATATGTGACTGTAGGTGTGGCATTTCCGCTGTTCCTGGTGGTCATTCTCGCAATAATGGCGTTGATTAATGCTTCGAGCAGCGCAATGGTGGTAATGGTGCTCGAGGTCACCGTGGTGGTTATGATTCCTATGATTATCTTCGTGTTTAGTTACTTCATATACAGTACCAGCAAGGAGGTGTGATAAATGCCTGAAAAGAAAGATAAAAAAGGTGAGATGCTCACGTATATATCCTTTGGAATAGGTGGCGCCATAATGGCTATGGGAATAGGCATGTATCTTCTCAAAATGCCACCCATAGGTGGAGTTATAATCTACCTAGATCTAATCATAGTTGGATTATCAGTGCTTCTAGCAATACCGGGGATATATGATTTCATGGCCACACGAAGAGTGAAGAAAATAGAAGAGCGTTTGCCAGATTTTCTAAGAGATCTTGCAGAGGCGGGCAGATTCGGTATGACTCTTGCTGAGGCAATTGTGGTTGCATCTACCGGCAGATACGGAGCACTGAGTGACGAAATAAAGAGAATGGCCGCCAAGATTGAATGGGGCGTGCCTGTGAATGAGGCATTAGAATCATTCGTGGAAAGAGTTAACACCCCGCTTATCAACAGAATGGTTGCTATAATGATTAAAGCTAACCAGGCGGGGGGCAACGTGGCAGATGTTCTTAGCATGGTGGCACACTCTGCAAAGGAGACTCAGCTGATGGAAAAAGAAAGGTCCATAGAAATGTCCACTTACGGATTTGTGCTGGTGACTTCATTCTTCGTGTTTCTTGCCACGATAATAATTCTCAACACATCATTTCTACCACAGATGGGAAAAGCAGGTCGTGCTGTAGCTGAAAGTCTTGCTCATTCAGCGGTTACCAACATACCTGTGCAAATAGCATACCAGACAATACCAACGATAAGATTCATGTTTGTGCTTGCAACCATAATGCACGGTGTAGGCGACGGCATTATGATAGGTCTGCTCAGAGATGGAAAAGTAAAAGGAGGGATGCTATTTGGATTTGCACTGCTCATATCCGGATATCTGATTCTGAGATTGAGCGGTGCAGTGTGAGGTGAGTTAAGATGGCAATGAGCAGCAAACCAGATTCAAAAATGAAACTGTACAACTTTCTCAAACCAATAATAGGCACAAAGAATATGAAAATTAAACCACCAAGTAAAACCGTCACCGTGGACGGTGATGTAACACCCATTCCAGAAATCAAAGCACCCCATCTCAAACAAATAGAGATAAATTCTATAGAAGAACCGTACTCGTTTGTGAGAATACTCTATGATAACATAAACAGTGAATACATCTACGAAGTTATAGAGCCACCAATGACAAAAGAAGATAAGGAAAATCTTGAAACACTAAAAGATAAGCTAAGGGATATGTTTGAAATTAAAATCTTTGATACAAACGAAGAAAGAAAAGAGTACCTGTTCACCATGGCAGAAAAAGCAATAAAAGAGCTGGAAATAAATGTAGACCCCGTTACTTGGGAAAGATACAAATATTATCTGAACAGAGATTTTTTGGGATATAGCATAGTTCAGGTGCCCATGATTGACAGTGAGGTGGAAGATATCTCGTGTGATGGTGTGAACATCCCCATATACATATATCACAGAATGTACGGCTCTATCAAATCAAGTCTTAAATTTGAGAAAGAAGAAGAGCTTGATCACTACGTAATGTGGATCACTCAAAAATCAGGAAAGCACATTTCTATATCTAATCCTATGGTGGACGCAACATTACCCGATGGCTCAAGATTGCAGGCCACACTTGGAAAATATGTAACAAAAAGAGGTTCTTCGTTTACCATTCGACGATTCAAACCGAATCCGTTCACACCAATTGATCTGATAAGATTCAAAACAATGAGCAGAGAGATGATGGCATATCTATGGCTAATGGTAGAAAACGGAATGAGCATGATAGTATGCGGTGGTACTGCAAGCGGTAAAACCACAACACTAAACGCTGTGCTTCTGTTCATACCTCCGAGCATGAAGATTGTGAGCATTGAGGATACCCGTGAATTGAACCTTCCCCACGAAAACTGGATCCCTGCGCTGGTTCGTGAAGGGGTGGGCGAGCCAAATCCAATTACGGGAAAGAAGCCTGGAGAGATAGATATGTTTGATCTTCTTAAAGCGGCATTGAGACAGAGACCTCAGTACATAATGGTGGGAGAAGTGAGAGGTGCAGAGGCATACACTGTGTTCCAGGCAATGGCCACTGGCAAAACGTGCTATACCACCTTCCATGCTGAAGACGTAAAAGCAATGGTGCACAGATTTGAAAACGCTCCTATTAACCTGCCCCGTGCGCTTATCACCGCACTCAATGTGGTACTGCTTCAGGCACAGGTTAAAGTGGGGACGAATATGACACGTAGAGTTAAAGCAATAACCGAGATTGTGGGACTTGATCCCGAAACAGACGAGATTATCACCAACAACGCATACACATGGAACCCTGCTGACGATAGCTTTAACTTTAGCGGGCACAGTTACATATACGAAAAAATTGCCACTCTTAAAGGCTGGAGCCAGAGAAGGATGGAACTTGAAGTAAAAAGACGAGAAAAGATACTTAAGTATATGGAGAAGCTTGGTGTGAGATACTACAGAGATGTGGCAAGAATAGTATCTGCGTATTACAAGAATCCAGAAGAAGTTATGAAAAGAGTTAATGAAGTGTTAGAAGAAAAATAAAAAAGTTGTTTTTATTCTTTTTTCACAGTAACTACTTTCTTTATTACTTTTTTCTTCACCACTGGTTTTGAATGGTCTTCTTTGCTGTGCTCTTTCCCGCTACCCTCAAGAGGTGACCCGCACACCGCGCACACCTTGGAATCGGGCTTGTTTAAAGCACCGCACACCGGACATTTGATGTATCCCTCCTTAACTTTCTCTTCCACGCTCTTATCTTTAGACACAGTTTTGAGTTTTGAAGGGGACGGAGAAGGCTTCTCTGCAACTCCAGTCTCTGAAGAGCCCTTCTTCTCTGCACCAGCAGTTTCCTCCCTCTCTGCCTGTTTTCTCTTTACCCATTCATCAAATGATACCACGCCGGGATGCTTTATCTTCTCATATTCCTCTTTATACTGCTCCATAATAGTTTTCTCAGTGGTCTCCTCAGCCTCTGAGCGGTCTACAGGTGGCTTCTTTTCCTCATTCTTCTTCTCACCAGACTCGGCACTCTCGGGAAGCACTGAACCGCAAACTCTGCAAATCTTAGCACCGCTCGGATTAAGTGCACCACACACCGGGCATTTAACCGTCTCTCCCTCGATCTCTTCTTCCTGTCTCTTAACCCACTCCTGGAACGATATGAACTCTGGATGAGTCTTCCACCACTTAAAGAATTCCTCCTTCTTGAAGTTCTCACCTATATATTTCCTGGCTTCTTCCTTGTATTTCTCCAGATACTGCTCGTATCGCTCTTTGAGGCTCATGTACTTATCATACTCATTTGCACCGGGATCCATGAACACACTGCCGCACACGGGGCAATACTTGGAGTCAGCATCAATCCAAGAACCGCAATCAGGACACTGGACCTTATCTTTCTCAAATACAGCACCGCAGAATGGACATTTCTCCGCGTCTGCAGGTATCAAATGGCCGCAATTTCCGCAAACCATGTACTCACTGGATTCTTTCTTGAAACTTACATACCCATACACAAAGAATGCCACTATGGCTATGGCGATTACTCCCAGAATAATCCACAACCATGGAATCACCAGCGGCTTTGGTTCTATCTTATATGAAGATCCTGTTTCAGTAGTCTTAGAGCCATAGTATGTGGCAGAAATTGTTGGAGTAAACGAGCCCGTTTTATGGGCAATAAACGATATTCTAGCCACTCCGACTGTGTTTGTCACACCGGTATAAACACCCAATCCACTGAACTGCACTGTTACATGAACTCCGCTCAGATATACATTTCGTCCCTGCTCTTCCGTTGCATTTTTATTCAGAACCATTACCAGAACAATCACATGGTCCCCTTCGTATATCTTATTCTGATGCTCTTCAGAGAACACTCTATACGTCATCTCCAGAGCTGGCGCAACCACATTGATGGTGGTATCTGCCACATTGTTTGAATAGTCCCTCTCCGCCACTGTTCGGTTGGCATTTAGCTCCACGGTAATCGTATGCAGACTGACCCCTTTAAGCGTGTAATTGAATGAGGCATTGTAATAAGCGCCCACAGCCAGTGTACCGGCGTTTCCAGTGTACACAGTTTTATTTCCATCCTTAATTATATAGGTCATGTTGCCGGGGATTCCACCGCCATTATACGCAGTAAAGGATATTTTGACAATCATTCCCTCAGCAACATTTTTGCCATTCACAGTTTTATCGCCCACGGTAATCAGAAGAGATCCGGGAATCACAGAGAAATCTGCTTTCTCCTTGATTATGAAATAATACGGATTCGGTGAGCTTGCCAGCGGGAACGTATAGGTAACCTTGGTAACTGTAGAGGAAATCTGGATAGTATACAGCACCGTTACTGAATTTTTACCTGCCAGTAGCTTGAGATACTGCTTCTGCTCCAAATTAAAAGTCAATTCCACCTTTCCATTTGGCTCCACGTTAATGGGATTGTTTATGTTCACCGGGGTTAAAGTCAAGCCAAGTGCTGGAATCACCATGGAAACTGAGATATTATCAGCAATGTATGTAGAGAGTTCAACTTTTATTTTAGCAGTAGTTCCATTAACAATGGTGTAACCAACGGGCACTGAGACACCATACGGCACAGGATTCACTTCAAATGTGGTCATATTCACGTTATTGCTTGGATTATAATCTTCATCACCGATTACCGAGACACTTACCGTGTAAAGTCCGTGAGATGCTGGAGCAAAATACACTGTGAGCTCTTTCTGACCCACATAAGAAAACTTGAATAATTTTGAGAATACAAGGTTATCCATCGGGTCGTATATCTTCACACTCACATTCGTGCTGACAGGTAAATCTGTTCCGTAATTGGTGGCAGTTACCGTTACTGTAACATTCTGATCAACGTAAATCACACTGGGTGATACGGATATAGTGCCTATCCCCACATCCACATCCCTGTACACATAAATACTCTCGGAATCTATAAGAGTACTATTTACATAAAATGCCAGGGTATGATATCCTGCAGATACATTTACTATCCATCCCACAGTCACAAGATTTGAACCGCTGTAAACCGTATTCCATGTTTTCAGTACTATCCCATCGACTTCCAACTTTGCATTGGTGTTCTCCAGCGTGTATTTTGAATATACATCCATAGTCACATTTGACAGATGGTGTCTCACAAGTTTCTCGATTGTCCACCCATTTATGGCTATGGTGCCCACTCTTACCTGCTCGGTGCTTATATTATTTGAGGTGTTGGTATCCCATATCTGAGTTACCTCTGCAGTAATGTTATACACCCCATCGGTGGAGAAATAATTCTCAGGAAGCACGTAATTAAGAGTTATATGCTCCCCTGCCGACAGTCCCAGTCCTGCCGTTTCATTAACAAGATTGCTGTTAACATAGATATACACCGTGACATCGTTTGCCGCCTGTGTACCAATATTAAACACATCCGTGGATACTTTAATACTTCGTCCAGTCACATATGGGGTGGGGGTGTCAATCTTCAATTTCACGCCCACATCCACATGTCTATAATACGGAAGTTTTACATTATAAATGAATGTGTTGTTACTCGCCTGCAAATCAGGGAAATGATCCAATCCTATTTGCATTGTATAGAAATTGATATATGTAGAGCTGCCACTCCCATTGGTTCCATTAACCCACACATTATACACACCTACATATCTGCTATTCGGCCATTCACTGCTATTCACAATATCGCTCATAAGCGGTAGATATGCATATCCCTCCGAATCACTCACCGCAGATATCGTGGCACCGTTAACATACCCGTATCCTATATGACTCACAAAATCAGTTGTTGCGGAAATTATCTTCTGCTTAAGAACAGGATCAACCGTGTACGGTGTGGCATTCACGAACATTCCAGAAATGGGAATATTGTTGAAAAGCACATGTATCTTGGCATATCTGAATATATAAACCTGAGAAGCTGTGTCAGCGGCATATATACAGGAATCTTTCTTGTTTAGTGTATTTTCAACCGTTAAGTTCAAAACGTACAGCTTGCTATCATTGTAAAGAGATATTCGATTATGATCAACACCATAATCCAGATTAAAATCGGCGGCAACATGGAGGTCTTTCGCATAAATGGTAGTGTTGTCCATATTGAAATCAAATCTCTTTATTCCATATTCAATAACATTCTTCTCAATAAACAGATTCATAACACAGCTATGGAGAGTTACAGTACCAGAATAATGCGGTGCAGTGAGAATCACCTGAACCCGACCACTCTGCATGTAGTCCCACAGCCGTTGAGCAGTAAGATCAGCTGAACTGAACGTGGTGTTTGATAAAGTCAAAACAGTTGCGTTCTGAGCAAGCGACAACCCCATGCTCATAAGCACAGCATGATTATATACAAGTTCCAGCTTTGATGAATTATCATAGTTTGCAGAGGTGGAATAATTCAGTAGAATATCCAGCTCTTTCACCGGTACGCTTCCCCAGTAGTTTGCATACTCCGGGTAAATATTCTCATTAAAATCACCGTTTAGAACGACATCTCCTGTGGTATTCACCGTTCTGGTGGTATTATCGGTCATGTTTCCAATCTTTGTTGAACCAGATGAGGGATGCTGGAACAGAGAATTGAATGAAACATTCTCCATTTTTATAATAGAATTTTTGAAGTAGGGAGATGGCCCATATGATCCAGCCACACCTGGCATCTTATCAAACACACTGTTGGAAATGGTTATATTCTTATCTTTGTTTGTAACGTTGAACCACCCATTATAAAGCACCCGGGATTTTTCAATACTCACCACGGCATTTGGATCAAGAGAGCCATTTATTTTCACCTGCAGGAAATAAACCGGCTGAATTTGACTTCCACTTAGAGTGAGTGTCGCGTTATAGAGAATCAAAGAGCCGTACACAGTAAGAACCCTGGGATGCGCCACATCTGCCAGAAAATAAACCGTTGCATTCTTCACAATCAGAGACGCCCCGGCGTCCACAACGATACTGCTGTCAAATCCATATTTACCTTTCTCTCCAGTCAGAGGATCAGTGGTATTTTGGTCAATAACAAACTTTGTAGTTATATGCTCCACATCAGAAGTTGCACGGGAAGCAATATTATGCGGAGCCATCACCTCGGCATTATGCTCTGGCGAAAAACTCACCGCACTTAGCATACTCCCCATTACCATCAGCATCATTAAAGCAAACACCAATATTTTCAGTTTCTTCATCCGTACACCTCCATATACGCCACCATATCTTAATAGTTATAGTTCTTCAACTATTTATATCTTATCCCACAATCCCTATTTTTTCTTTGCTCTCGTGTTAAGTTCCTCTCTGATAAATTCAAGAGCAAGCTCCAAGTCCCGCGAGCTTATTCGTATCTCCCCGGGCTCCCGCACCCCGCCCACCAGCGCCGCGCTGCCCGCAATCTGTATGCCCTTCAAAATAACGCGATTTGACACGTTAACATTGAGTTTTCTTCTGATTTCGCGTACCTTATTTCCAAAATCAACAAAATCAGAGGTGCTCAGCACCACCCGGCTCGGGTTCTCGTGAAAAACATGATACGCGTAAGTAATGTGCATTCTGAGATATTTACTCAGGTACCATTCAATATCTCCGCTCACCCTGCGCACCATATTTTCGTATATCGCTTTTTCGCGCTCTTCGGAATTCACAAAAACCTTGCATATCATACGATCCTCTATGGCATTGAAATTAGGGTCTTCAATCGTGACGTTCCACCGCCCACCGGAGCTCCGGGTGTTGTAATTCACTATGAAAAAGCTGCGCACTCGATACGGCTTGATAACCTCTTTTTTCGTCTCATCGCTCACCTCACGTTGCTCCATAACCAGCTTCAATTTCTCCACCATTCCCCGATACCTGAAAAAATCGTTGAATTCCGGTATAATCCAGTCCACCGGATAATTCTGATACGCCTCTAAAATTGCTATGAATTTCTTCGGCGTCATGCCCTCTCCATAGCGCAGACGTCCAATAATTCCGTGCGCCGGAATTCCGTTCTTTTCGTTGCCCCGCAGAAAATCGTCGGTGGTGAACGTCTTGCCCGTGCCCGGCTCGCCAAAATACGCCAGTGAGAAACCGGTCTGCGTGATTTTTCGGCCCTCCGTGGAGAACACAGGCACGTCTGCCATGCCGTACTGCTGAAGCACTGGAAGAAGCGCGTCCATGTAAAGGGAGCCCATCACATGCTTGGTGTAATTAACAATATCCCACACATCGCGCACCTGTGCCAGCATCTCGTCAATATCCTCGCTGGAAAGTGAGGATATAAAACTCAAAAACTGCTGCTTCATCGGCATTACTATGTTGCGATACTCAAAAACCGCATCCTGCGTGGAAAAACTGCCTTCTAAATACGCGCTCAGCAACTCCTCTGGAAACTCGCGCAGCAGGTACTCATCATCAGCCACCTGATACACCAGCCCCGCCTCTCGCAACCTGTTCAGCAGCGTCAAATCCGCACCCGCGTTTATTATTATCTCCTTCGCCTTGCTCAGTTTCCAGCCGATATCATCGTACATCGCACTCCATTTCTTCTGAAACTTCAGTAGGTCAAGCAGCGCGCGGGCGTCCATATTACCGTGCAATGCGTATTCAATGGCCTTATCCGCGCTGAATTTTACCTCCAGCTCCGCGTCCAGCATCTCCAGCTCACCCGCAAGCGCGCCCCGAAGCTTCGGAGCTATGTGATACACTCCCGAAGCGATTTCTTCAACAATTCCGCGATTCAGCAAATATGCCAAATCTTTCCTGGACACACCCGCATCTCCAGGTTTCCATGCTATGCCGTTAGAGCTCTTTTTTGAATGATAATTCATCGCCCCGTACTTTTCCTCATAAGCGTATATGCTCTTCACCACAGCCACCATGCGCTCATTCATGCCCTTCATAATCGATACCCGCATAGTTATGCTTCAACTGTACTGGTTAATAACTTTTCTCATCACAGTGTATGAAAAAACAGAATCAGAAAATACTCCGCAAAATAAACCATATAGATGAAAAGCACGCGTTCAATCATAAGAAAATATGCCGCCAGTGCAGCGAGCGCAAGAAATGCCGGTGTAAATGCAGGAGCAAGTATCGATGGCACCGAAAACGCCACCACCAGCAGCGCAGCGCCCACCTTCTTGCCACGTTCCTTGCCAAAATACGTGAAAATTGTGCGTATTCCGTGCTTTTTATCACTGTCCACATCTTTCAGGTCATTCATCACGCTGCCAGCAGAGAAGACTATGAAAAGCACTGCGAAGTAAATCCAGAACCTCAGGTCCATGGGATTCTTGTTTGCAAGCCACGGTGCAAAGTAGCCCATCGCGAACAAAAACGATGAGCCCAGACCGATAATTATCGTTTTCGTGCCATACTTTTTAAGGTGAATGCGCGGATAAGAATACACGTACCCCAATAATACGAATATAAAATAGAACAGAAAAGACCAGGGTCCGAGAAGATATGCGGTGAACGCGCCGGCAGCCAGAGCGAGAATAACAAAATCTAAAAGATTGGTATCTGTGTACTCTCCGGTGGTGAGACCGCGAAATGTGTTGGTGAGTTTATCCTGACTTTTATCATAATAATTATTTATGCCCACCACGAACGCCCATGCCGAGGCGGCGGAGAACACCCCGATGATTAGCATCAGAAGATTGCCGCGCCAGTATATTTCATCGTAAGGCGCGAACATATTCATCTGCACAAAGTACCCGAGCACAAACATCAGCGAAAAATGGAGAATACGCGGGGGCGATGCATCTTTGAGGAGCTTCCACACCTTTCTGGGATTCTCCGCGATAATCGCGAGCCAGAACGATAGAAAACCCACTAAAATGTAAGAGAAATTGTAAACTATATACGGGTAATCGCCCTTGAATCCGGGAGGCACAGGAGAGACCATGAACACTCGAATTAAAAGCCAGAGCGATGGAGTCATAAGCACGAAAAGAGACATATAGATTGTAAAAGTAGCACTGAGAGAGAACGCTATTCTCTGAGGCAATCTGTGTCCTTTGAGTTTTACGTATATGTACATTGCCACCAGCGCCATCAATACTGCAAACTCCACCTGATGCCCGTGGGACATATAAGATGGGTCACTCTGGAAAAACGTGAGCGCCATACGCGCCCAGTTCTCAGTGGTGGGCATCATGTACGGAGCGGTGCGCCCGAATATGAAATGGTCCACAATGGGCGGTAAAACCAGTGCGGGAAGCGAGACGGTCATCACCGGCGCGATTTTCGCCACCTTTTCATCTGTGAACAGCTTCAAAGCGAATAGTGTGAAAAGATAAAGCATTACAAAATACGTAAGATGCGATGTGAGTTTTAAAAGCGTGATATTGGTTATGTGAAAAAACACCACTTCAAAATAGTAGCGAAGACTGCCGGCTAACAGCAACAGGGCGAGAAATCCCCAGACCGGCACATGTATATTTTCCAGTCGGGTTATAAACCGTTCCACCAGACCCATTCGTACATCTAACGCAATCCATAATAAAAAAGTTTTTGCGGTAGAGAAAAAACATTTTTATAAATTCGTCCATGCTGGCTTATGCTCAAAGTCAACGAAATGTTCTCTTCCATTCAGGGAGAGGGAATATACATGGGCATTCCCATGTTCTTCATTCGCCTCACCGGCTGCAATCTGAGGTGCAAATGGTGCGATACACAGTATGCTTTTGAAGAAGGCACCCTTATGGACATAGATAGCATTGTGAACAAAGCGCTGAGCTCCGGGCATGAGTGGGTGTGCCTGACCGGTGGCGAGCCACTCATTCAAAAGGACGTGTATCGACTCATTTATAAACTTTTAAAAACGCATAACGTGCTTATAGAGACAAACGGCTCGATATCCGTGGAAGAACTGCCGGTGGAGGATAACCTGCACATTGCACTGGACATAAAAACGCCCTCATCTGAGATGCATCGGGCGATGAACTTTGAGAATCTCTCGTATTTGGGGCCCGGCGATTTTGTGAAGTTTGTGATAATGAACGAGGAAGATTACGAATACGCGAAGAACATTCTCGAAAAACACGATATAGGTGTGGAAGTGGTGTTTCAGCCCGCCTGGGGTACGGATATTAAATGGCTTGTAGAAAAGGTTATGGAGGATAAACTTAAAGTAAGAGTACTGCCTCAACTGCACAAGCTCATATGGGGCGAAAAAAGAGGTGTGTGAAAATGTACGCGTACACAGACGAGGAAGGGGAATTCGCGGTAAAGGCGGCACGCAAAACCGTAGAAGCGTTCTTTGAAAAAAAAGACCCGGAATTTGAGTTTCCTCCAAAATTTGAAGAAAAATCCGGCGTGTTCACTACCATATCCACGTATCCGCACCACAACCTGAGGGGCTGCATCGGCTTTCCAGAACCGTATTTTCCGCTCAAAGAAGCACTTATCAAATCTGCACTCGCTGCGGCCTTCGACGACCCTCGGTTTCCTCCGCTGAGAAGAGAAGAGCTTGAGCACGTGGTGTTTGAAGTATCGCTTCTCACCCCTCCCGAAGAAATCGTGGTGAACAAGAGGAAAGATCTTCTAAAAGAGATTGTGATTGGAAAGCACGGACTAATTGCGGACAGGGGTCTGTATCGCGGGCTGCTGTTGCCACAGGTGCCGGTGGAATGGCACTGGAACGTCAAGCAGTTTCTGGAGCAAACATGCATGAAAGCCGGATTGCCACCAAACTGCTGGAAAGATAAGCGCACAAGATTCTACCGGTTCACAGCCGAAATTTTTGAAGAAGAAACGCCCCACGGCAAGATAAGGAGGAAGGAAATTTGAGATACGAGGGCAGATTCTTCATAAACGGTGAAATTATAGACACTTGCGTGGAAGTTGAAGACGGAAAGATTACCAGAATTAAAAAAAGCATGAGCGGCTGCACACGAATACCCGGCACGGTGCTGCCCGGCGGCACGGACCTGCATGTGCATTTTCGCGAGCCGGGGCAGGAGCACAAGGAAGATTTTTACACGGGAACAATGAGCGCGGCGTTCGGCGGCATAACCATGGTGGCGGACATGCCCAACAACCGCCCGCCCATCACCACGGAAGAGCGATTCAGAGAAAAGCTTAACGAGGTGCAGAGCAGGGCAAACGTGGATTTCTCGCTTTACATAATGCTCACCCGAAGCACGCCCACCGTACCGGGAGCGCTCTACAAATGGTACATGTACGAAGCTCCTGATGCAAAGCTCGTCGATGGGCACATAACCGTGCATGCCGAACTGCCCGAATGCGCGGGCAACGCCGATACCCTGAGCGGCTACGATTCTGCACGTCCTGCCAGATGCGAGGTGCGCGCGGTCAGAAAGCTTCTAAACATGAACCGCAAATTTCACATAGCGCACATATCCTCTCCTGATACCGTGGACATGTGCAAAATCGGCAGATTTACATGTGAGATTACCCCACACCATCTGTTTCTGCACAAGAACATGGAACTTAAGGGATTCGGAAAAGTTAACCCTCCGCTGCGGGCCAGATGGGTGGCTTCCCGGCTCTGGGAAGAACTTGTGGAGGGAAGAATCGATATAATAGCGAGCGACCACGCACCGCACACCATCGATGAGAAAGAGCAGGAGTTCAGAGAGGCACCACCCGGCATACCGGAAGTGGAGACGTACCTCCCCATATTTATGTATCTTATGCGCCAGGGCAAAATATCGCTGACGCGGCTCGTCAAAATTATCATGGAGCGCCCACCAGAAATAATAGGTGTGAAAAAAGGAAAAATCGCACCCGGATATGATGCAGACTTTGTGGCGTTTAAGCTCTCAGATGTGAAAAGAATTAAACCTGAAAAACTTCATTACAAATGCCAGTGGACCCCGTACGAGGGTTTCTTCGGTATATTTCCCACGCACGTGTATCTGCGCGGTGAGAAAATTATAGAGAATGGCGAGATGGTGGGAGAAAAAATCGGTGAGTTTAAAACTTCTCGTTCTTGAGTATTATTTTGGCAATATCCCTGAACGCCCGATTTACGTTATCTCCCGTCTTGGCGCTGGTGATGTAGTAGCCCTTTGCAAACAGCTCGGCAGCCCAAGAAATAACATCGTCTTCGCTGATTTTCCATTCTAAATCGCTTTTATTGCCAATCAAAACCAGTGGAATCTCACGCTCAGCGCCCTCGATCGCCGCAGCAACCCAGTCAGGTAAGGACTCAAACGTTTCCGGTCTGGTCAAATCGCCAACCACAAAAAGCCCGTTGGCGCCGTAAAAATATGCCGTCTTTATTATATTTCTAAACCCTGCGTTTCCCATCACGTCCCACAGCATCAGATGCACGGTATTGCCGTTCACGCTTATCGTTTTCTTGTATATATTCGTGCCAATGGTCATCATGTAGCGATCTGAGAACATATTGTAAACAAATCGTTTAATGAGTGATGTTTTTCCCACCATCGGGTCCCCAACCACGCATACCTTGAACTTGTAAACCGCCATAAGTTACACCTATGCATAAATTAACCTACCCATAAATAAAGATTTCTACTCTCTCATTCATTTTGGTTTTTGAATTTTTCATGCTCAATCTCGCGGCTCTTTACCCATTTTCTCCGAAGCACAAACGCAAGTATAATTATCGAGACCAGTGCAAATATCACAAGATACAGGATTACGTAGTTATGATGCACGGGAGCGGTATTTTTTTCTGCGTATATCTTAAAGCTTTCTGTTTTGTTTACGAATCCATGCTTGTAAACCTTAACTGTGAGATTATGAGCACCCGGAGTTAAATATACACGGACGGTGAAATAACCATCGGAAGTGTTTCCAGAACCCACAAACTTACCGTCTATGTACACACTGACATGCGCCTGAGAGACCGGTTGCATGCTCTCATCTTTGATTATCACCGTTAGATTTTCGGTGGTGTGTGCAGAAAATCTATTGTTTTCAAGAGATATGACAAATGTTCTGGGAAACACCATTATCGTTATATTCTTCGTGGCTGTGTTGGCAGAGTAATCAACTGCATGTAGATGCAGCACCATGGCGCCTGTGAAATTCGCAAATAGAGTAATATTTAAATCGCTACCGTATCTAACCACGCCATCATATCTTACGGTGCCGTTCTCGACACCCACATTATCGCTCATCACAATATGCAAACTTATGGTTTCTCCGTATCGATACTCTCTTTTCCCACTCACAGTTATTTGAGGCGGTGCGAGGTCCGCACTGGCAAATACCGAGGTTTTATTGTAAAATACGAGAACTCTGTTCACCACCCCAGCACCCTCAAGCTCCGAAACGTGTCGAATCCAGATACGAGCTCCAGAAAGAGAATATATACCCAGCTCCGAGGAGTTCTCAACTAACATATGCTCCGGCATCAGCCATATGTTTTCTGCACCGGTAACATTTACCACGAGCCTGCCAGTACCACCCTCTACTCTAACCACACCCCGCACTGTGGGCACATACACAGCTCCTCTGTAAATCACGGGTGCACCGGTGCCGTTGCCCACCCGAACTGTGGAAAAAGAGCCATTTGCAGAAAATGAATAAAGCAGCCCGTCAGAAGAATGCACATAAAGCATATTACCCGGCTCCGGCAGGGACACGGGCACTGTGAAAGTATACGTCCATGCCACGGTGCCATTTTTATCCACATCCGCTATTGAGAATGTATTATTGTTAAAAATCTCCGCAACAATATGCCCATGAAAAGCAGTAAGTGATAGAGGAGCACCCGCCATGGAGATATTCCATTTCATCACACCGTTAGAATACGCAAACAGCGTGGAATTACTGGAGCCATTTCCATGAACAATTGCGTAAACGCTGCCCTCCGCAGCGGCCAAAAATCCGATATCTATTGACTGTGCCAGCGATGAATTCCACCGCACAGCTCCCGAATATGATACGGCTACCAGCGCGCCGGAAGAATCCAGAAAGTAAACCGTGCGATTATAGATGCACATGCTCAAAATCTGCGAAGAATGCACGCTCCACAGCAAAGAACCTGTTAAATTATATGCCTGCAACCCCTGCGCCGTGCCCAGAAGAATCTCCGATGTGCCCATCACAACCCTGACCCCGGATACATTCAGGTGCCATAATGTATCATTACCCGGCACGTAGCCTCCAGTGCTCTGCCGCTGAGAAGTTAAAGGATACCGATGCTCCGGTGTGGCCTCCGGCACACCATCAGACCATGCGAGAACGTTGCCTGAAAAACCGGGATTCCAAGAGCCGTCAAAATGATATTTACTCAGCAAAAATCCGTTCACCATCAACGAATCTGCAACAAAAGTGTAATTTAGATTGTTTTCAGATAAAATTTTGAGAGTTGCTGATTGGGGAGAACTGCCAGTGCCCCAGAACACCGCCCCGGTTGGTAGCTCTATTAGCATGCTCACCTCTTCGCCATTAATCACGTCTGAATGCAGCGAATAGCCTACGGGAACTATTATGAGCAGAGCGAGCAGAGCCACCAGAGAGCGCATATTAGGTATCATACCTTCCCCGCATTTATATTTTTTTGTATCATAATCCGCTCCACAATTTTTTTAAACTACCTTCTCATGCACCCACCTATGGAAGAGATTGAGTTCTGTATATCATGCGGAAGGGGCCTGGACGAGGGCTCCGTGGTGTTTGAATGTCCGAACTGCGGCGCAACGCTGGCGAGATGCAGCAGGTGCAGAGAGCAGGGCATACCCTATCGCTGCCCAGAATGCGGATTTGAGGGTCCTTGAGGTGAGCAAAATGGGAGACGTGCTGATTACATACAAAATCATGCCCGACGGTGTGGACGTTGATCTGGAGAGAATAAAAAGCGACGTGGAGAAGAAACTGGAAGGAATAGCCCAGATTAACGATTTCAACGAAGAGCCTGTGGCGTTCGGGCTGAAGGCGCTCATTGTGCGCGTAATCGTGAAAGACGAGGGCGGCATATCGGATAAAATAGAGGAGATTTTGCAGGGTATCGACAACGTTCAGGGCGTTGTGGTAAACGAAGTCACTCTGATTTGATTTTTCTGCTCCAATCTCCACTTCACCATTTTTGCCAATACTAAGCTTAACATGATTATTACCATTTTTTATATGCATCGTATCATCCATAAAACATCAAAAATTAAATAAAAATAAAAACAAAAGTTTTTATCTTTTGCACACTGAATAAAGAGAGTCACGATAAATAGCCTCTATGGTCTCCCTTGTGGCTGGAATCGGTGTTAGAGACAGAAGCAGGTCGAGGCTCGGGGTGGTCAGCGCAAGCTCGGTAAGCTTTGTAACATCCTCCTCTGTGAATCCCACGTCGGTGAGTTTCTCAGAAACACCCACACTAAAAAGCCACTCTTCAATGGCCCGTGCCACACTAAGCGCCTCACCGGGCACACCCTTAGCATCTGGAACCAAGGGTCTGTAAACCTCTGCCAGTACCTTTCCAACGACTGGGTAAATCCACTTAATCACCGCGGGTAAAAGCATAGCCAGTCCAAGACCATGGGGAAGCTCTGGCTTCACAGCACTGAGAGGATGTTCCATTGCATGGGTAAAGTGCAACAATCCATTATCAAAGCTTATACCAGCTATAGAGGAGGCATAGAGCAAATAGTACCTAGCCTGCAGATTATCCGGATGGGCCAGAGTCTCCGGGAGATAATCAAATATCAACCTGGCGGTTTCCTGGGCAAGGAGTATTGAGTATGGGCTTGCCACCTTGGTGGTTGCAGCCTCGGTAATATGATTGAGAGCATCAATAGTTACATAGCGGGTCTGGTCAGCAGGAAGCTCTGTCATCAAAGCAGGGTCATCTATGGCAAACAACGGGTAGATGCACTCATAGGCAATAGCCGGTTTGTATTCCTTTTCCGGAATAGATGCTACAGCAAAACGGTCAACTTCCGTGCCAGTTCCATGGGTCGTATTGATTGATATTATCGGCTTTGCCTTCGTTGGGGTGAAGTTAAATTCATAAAGTTCTCTCGCATCTTTATCTGTATATTCGAGCAGTATCGCAACACCCTTAGCACTATCAATTGGACTTCCTCCACCAATGCCTATGACTGCCTGAGCTCCAAATTCCCTTCCCATCTGAGTCGCTTCATCAACCATATCAACCGTTGGGTTGGCACCAATCCCGTCATAATGAACATACTCAATTCCATACTGCTCAAGGGCTGGCTTTACGACATCCCAAGCACCGCACTTCTTGTACGAGCTCCGCCCGGTAACCAGAATAACTCTGGTGATTCCCATGTTCTCCCTGAGAGTTCTGGCTATATCGTAGAATTTCTTTATGGCTCCGACTCCAAAGTAGTTGGTGGTTTTGCACCTCATTTCAAAGACCTGATTTATAGGTATTTGTGTTTCCCACAACATTTTTCATACCTCCATATTTTTATTTACAATAACCCACATGGCGTCAAGAAATATAAGATTTTCGTCATAATTTTTACGAACATCAAGATAAATAAAACGATATTCGTAAAAACAATCCGATACAACAAATGTGAAATCTCAAATACTTTCCAAAATGTTCACAATTCGACATACAGACTAAAAAATACAATGTATAATTATTTACTGGGCTTAATTAAATTAAACTATTGTAGGTTATTCTCAATATCGAACACTGCCTCCTGCAGTAATAGAGAGACAGGAAAATTAAGAATTTCCCGAGAACGAAAAACATCATAGAACTAAAAAAACCGTTATTTCGTTGCTAATTACTTTATCAGCGTAGCCAGTGTACCACGCGAATGAATATGCATAAACACCACATGCCGGGGGAGGTAATAACATTTTGTTTCCGACAGAAAAGAGTATAAGAGTTTTCTAAAAATTTAAAAAAGATTAATATTTGCCAAGTAGGGGATCGTTCCATATTGCCTTCTCAGTCCAGGGAGTGCTTACACTCCCATAATCTGCTGGCCAGAGACCATTTCCAGTAGATTGAATTCCTCCGTTCCAGTATCTGTATCCCGATGCCTCCATGTATGAATTTGTGCCCACGGTATACAGTTGCTGGCCAAAGAATGTATACTGATCCGCCTGGAAATAGTAGTAATGTGCTGTATATCCATCTCCGCTCCACCACAGCTGGTATGGGATAGAGGTATCTTTATCCATAGCGTGGCTTCCCGAGGCCACATAGGCAATGGGATGTGTAGTATCTTCCTTGCTCACATCGCTCCACGAATATGTGTTCACAAATCCATGTGCTCCGTATCTGACCTCAATGGGATTGTGCGCACCGTTAAGAACCACGATCATCATCTCCCAGTCGTTATAATGATTGTCAAGATACCAGTAAACATTGTAAACATAGTAAAACCAGTATTCTATGTATACGTAGCCATTGGATATGTTCTCCAGGATATGTATGTACACCCAGTCGTACGCCCAGCCGCCAACACCATTTTCATAGTTTGCTTTGTTATTGCTAACATTCAAATCATTATCAAAGCAGATGTCACAGGTATAATAGGTTGTCCCAGATTCATGTATTAGCGTTGGCATATATTTCAGAGCAAGAGCCTGATAGGTAGATTCCATGCTCACATCCACGAAATTGCTGCTTGCAGCATATACAGTCTGTGTTCCCAGAACCATCACAGCACTCATCACCACTAACCCAATTATGATACAAATGCCCCAGCGAGTCATCAGTATTTACTACATGGTGCATATTTATCAAATTTTCGTATGATTGCATCACAAAATATAATTAATAAAAAAGAGATTATTCCAATCCCCACTTCACCATTTTTGCCGATGCGAGAATACCTATTATTACCCATGCCACCAGCACCGCCACTGGATACCACAGATTGTGCCATGTGCTCAGTCCGGCAAGCTGCCGGGCCAGCTCCGCACCCGCAGCGGTGGGAATCAGCAAAACAAAGTACCGAATGTTCAGTGGAATCAACTGTGCGGGATAGAATACGGGCGGTAAAATCACTAAAATCATCTGCAGCGGATTGGTTATGGCGGATATGTTTGTTGCCTTCTTTATTCGCATTACTATTACAAGGCCAAGCAAGGTGCCCGTGATGAGGAGCGGGGCAACGGCAACAAGGGACGCGAGAAGAATGTTCCACGCGTTAAGATACGCGATGAGCGGGAGCATGAACATTAAATCCACCGCCACGAATATCAATCCGGGCAGAAAATAGCCAAACACGTAGTGCCACGGCTTGACAGGTGCGGCTATAAACATATCCATCACTCTGTGTTGCTTGTCCCAGCCGATACTCTGCGCTACCAGATTTATGCCCATGCCCCATGCTCCGCTGATGAACCAAGCGACAAACACATTCTTAAGACCGGTGATGCCGCCCCACACGAACATGATGAGCGCAAAGCCCACAATCATAAACGCGTCCTGCACGAGCCAGAGCGGCTGCCTGCGAATCCATCTGCTCGTTAGATACGCTATGCCGCTAATTTTTCCCATTTTCACCACCCATAACGTGAAGGTACACATCTTCGAGAGTGACTTCTTCAAGCGCCACGCTCTCCGCTTTTATATTTTCCATAATTTCGAGCGCTTCATCTCTGGTTTTCGCGTAGATTATTTTTCTGTCTCCAAAATCTATGTCTGCCCTCCCGGTCATATTCTCAGGGTTCTTCACCACTATTTTGTATGCATACGGAATGATTTTGCGCAGTTCCTCCGGCGTGCCCTTGGCCACGCTGTTTCCGCCACTTATCATCACGATTTGATCTCCCAGCATCTCCGCCTCTCGCATATCGTGCGTGGTGAGCACAATCACCTTGCCGTTCTTTGCCTCTTCACGCAGAGATTTCCATACAACATAGCGCGCTTCAACGTCCAGTCCGCTGGACGGCTCGTCCAGAAATATTACTGGCGCACCCGACGCAAGAACCATGGCCACGGCGATTCTCTTTCTCTGCCCGCCGCTCAGGCGAATGGACGGACGGGTGCGCACGTCCCACAGCTCCATGCTGCGCAGATATTTTTCTCCCCGCTCCATAACTTCTTCGCGTGAATAGCCGCGCACCATCAGATAGCCTTTGACCGCGTCCCACGGGGTCCAGTTCATATCCACTTTTATATCCTGCGGGCACAGCGCGATGCGCTCTCTCACCTTCCACGGCTCTCTCACTGTAGAATAACCATCAATCAGCGCCTCACCTTTTGTGGGTCTCAAAAGAGTGCTGAGAAGTCCCACCGTGGTGGTCTTCCCCGCGCCGTTCGGGCCCAGAAGCACGGTTATTTTTCCGTTTTCCGCCTCAAAATCGATGTCGCGAGCGCCCCATATCTTGCCCGCGTATTTTTTTGCCATGTGCCTTGCTATCACGCTCATAAGCTCACCATCCGAACCATGTATCGCGAGATACCAGGATTGCCACACCCGCGACTATCAGCAGAATCGGGAGAATGATGCATATGTTGAACTTAATTATGCCCAGCATTTCCAGAAGCCAGAGCGCACCCACGATAATCAGGAATACACCACCGGCAATCCTTGCGCTGGAAAATCTCATTTTCGCACCACCCTGCCCACCTTCGCGTTTCTATCAACTTTTACGTTTTCTCCGATCACGGTGCCTATTTCGCAGTGCTCTCCGATTTTCACATCATTGCCCTCAACTTCGTCTGCACGAACGCAATCCAGCTCAATCCTTTCCCCAATTATCTTTCCCACGTATAGCCAGCCACGGCACTTTTTCCACCAGCTCCGCTTTGTTCTTATCTCCACCTCTTCGCACTCTATCTCCTCCACTTTGCTCTTTCCGTCCAGTTTCATCTGCAACTTCTCAGTCTTTATTTTCTGCACCTTAGCATTTCCCTCAATGGTTGTATGCTCTCCGGTAATAAGCTCTGCGGTAAGCGTCCCACCTATGGTAATCCGCTCTCCAATCAATTCCCTGCAGAACAGCATGCCCGCCACACTTATTTCTTCAGCTTTCAGTATTCCATCTATGCGAGTACTCCCCGCAGATTTGAACTGCTCTGCATATATATTTCCACTGGCATGGACAGCACCGGCAGCGGAGATTTTCTCAGCTTTGATATCTCCGGTGATTTCCACACTGCCTGCAATGGATACTTTTCTATACGTGCCCGCGCCCATGGTGCATGATCCGGCACATTTGTAATCGCCGGGTTCTTCACACCCCACCTTATTTTCCTCTTCATTATCCGTGCCTTTTTCATCATTGCAGATATCTTTCTCGTATCTGCTCAGAATGTCCTCGTAAGTTTCCCGGCTTATTTCGCCGTTCTCGTATCTTTCTTTCAATTTTTGAATGAACTCATCTTCTTCCATAATTCGACCATGACAACGTGTGATTTAAATCTTTTTATAAAAAATATTTGTTTAAAGTTCAACCCCGCAGTGAAATGTTCAACCCACAGGTTGAAATAGTATGAAAGCATACGGAAAATATGGACTCTGCGTCAAAATTCATGCTTGAACTGCTCACACCCCGCCGGCTGGAGATTTTGAAGTATCTGAGCAAAGAGCGGCACCCGGAAGAGATTGCCGCGAAGTTTAAAATATCGAGACAGGCGGCGGATAAACATCTTTCCATACTGTACAGGGCGGGAATGGTAAGCAAAAAGGTAAAATACGGAAAAAGACCCATGGTTTATTATCAGATAACCGATGCCGGTGCAAAATTCATAAGCAACGTTGAGGACCTCATTGAAAATCACATACTCGGATTGCAAAAAGAAATGAAATACCAGCTCAGGGAGCTTGATGAGATGCTCGTGTCCGGAGAAATTTCCGAGCGGGAGTATCGGGCGCTCCGTCGCAAGATGGAGGTGCGATACAGATGGCTATCACAATAAGAAAAGGCGAGAAAAAGGACCTTGCACAGGTGCCGGAAATATTAATGGACTCGTATCGAGGGCTGGAAGAGTACGGAGAGGAAAGCATCGAAAAAGCGAGAAGATACATTGAAGATTTGTACGACGAGGACCCGGAGTGTTTCTTCGTGGCGGAAGTGGACGGGAAAATTGCAGGGTTCATATTCTGCAACCGGTTCTGGTACAGCAAGTTTGAGCACTCGAAGGTGGGTGCGATTCACGAAATCGTGGTGCTCCCCGGATTCAGGCATGCGGGCATAGGCAAAGAGCTAATAGAAAAAGCCATGGAGTTTCTGGGTCCGGGCAAGATTGAGCTGTGGGTTGGGGAGCATAACACAAAAGCGATCGAATTTTACAAAAAACTCGGATTTGAAGAACGCGAAAAAGCGGGAAAATGGGTTAGAATGATAAAAAATTAGATCGAAAACACTTCTTTTTTCATGTTAGGGCGTTCTTTGTAAAACATCCTGCTTCCGCACTCGCATTCAAGCTGGTGCACCTTGATATCGCCTTCCAGTGGCCTGCCACAGCGCACACAGCGATACATTTAGCGCACCCCTGTCCATTCACCATACACGTCGGGAGTGTACGCAGCACCCGCAACTTTCAGCCCGCAGTGCTTGCAGACCCAGATGCCTGTAGATTCCCGAACCATGGAGTCATAATGACATTTAGGACAGGTGTGCCTCCTTCTTTTCTCACTGTAAATCTTTGCCCACCTGTATCTGAGTGGAACGCCATACCGGGGCCCGAAACGCCCCGCCGCACCTACTTTTTTAGTTCTCCTCGCCATTTATATCACCTAAAATGATCTCGCGAACTTTTTTGCCGATATCCAAACTTCTATTTATAACTTTCTTGACTTCGTCGTAGGTGAACGTTCCAAACAGGCCCTTCTGCATGGCGTTTATCATACCCTCTTCGTTTGTGGTCACTGTCAGGCGCGCTGATGCGATGCTCTCCTCATCAAGATTGGGGTCAGCAACAATCCACTCGCCGATTTTCGCGAAGGTAATGGGCACCGGATAATGCTCCACAGGCAGCGGGAAATCCTCGCCCACGCCATGCCTTTCTGCAGGCACTTTCGCCGTAGCAAGCGCGGCTATGGCACCTATCCCGCAGGCATCGAACAGGTTGCCGCTGTAGTTGAGAATATGCATATCTATGAACACCACCCAGACCTTCTCGCCTTCTTCGATAACCAGTTTTTCCATATTGATGGCATGGGACTCTCTTATACCTCTGTCCACCACACGGGCAAGCTCTATTGCCTCCTCGGTAGGCGGACCCGGCTCGAATGTGGGTGAAGAAAGCGGGACGAGTTCCACATTGGTGGTCATTATACCCATATCCGGCGTGTCGGGAAACGGCTCACCCGGCTCAATTTTTATACCAACCAAAACCTTCGTCTCACCCAGCTCCACCAGCGCCGAGCCCTCGGCCCGCGGGATATAACCGGTGGTTATCTTAATCGGGCGAACGTCATCAAAACCTCTGCCGTCTATGCGCGTGCCTTGCTGGGCAAGCTTGTTTATGTAGGTTCTCTTTGATTCGGCAACCACGCCTTCTGAGAATTTAGTAGTCATGCTCATCACCTCTGTATTTTTCCTTTAATGCTTTAACCTGCAGCTCATGAATCTCCTTAGCCGCATCGATGGCCATGTCCATGGCATTGGTCAGCTCCTCGTAAGTCATATTACCGTCCATCTGCAACAGTGCAATCTCGCCGGTACGTGGCAGTATCGCCATGGGCACGTCGGCCTCGCCGTAGTTGTCTTCCTCCTTATTCAAATCAAGTACCACGACACCATCAACCTTGCCAGCCGCACAGCCCACAATTATATCGCGCATGGGTATGCCCGCGTCTGCAAGCGCGAGAGATGCCGCGGTGATTCCCGCAACGCGCGTACCCGCATCTGCCTGCAGGACTTCAATATACACATCTATACTCGTCCGCGGAAAACGTTCAACGAATACCACCGAAGTCAGTGCTTCACTTATCACCTTGCTCAGCTCCACGCTTCTGCGGTCCGGGCCCGGTCTCTTGCGCTCGTCAACACTGAACGCAGCCATGTTGTATCTCGCCCTTATCACCGCGCGATTAGGGTCCTGAATGTGCTTGGGATACGCCTCTCTTGGGCCGTACACCGCGGCAATTATCTTGTTGCCGCCCCACTCCACAAAAGCAGAGCCGTTGGCGCGCTGCACCACGCCCACTTCCATGCGCAGAGGACGAAGCTGATTTGGCAGGCGGCCGTCTATACGAAGGCCGTTATCATCAATGAGCTTGAAATCTGCTTTCATTCCCATTATTCATCACCTCGCTCAAGAAATTCTTTCACACGGTCAGTAAGTCCGTACGTATGCGCCTCACGCTCAATCATTCTTATTGCTTTTATTACCGTGATTATGCCATCAGGAGCGCCCGAAATCCAGATTGTGCCGTTCTGGCCCACATAAATGCGGCAGTTGGTGTGGTCTTTGAGCATCTGAATCATCGAGCCGCTCTTCCCTATCACTCTGGGCACCTTTGACGGCGAGATTGTAATTATGTGGCCGCCCTCAAGCTTGCGCAGACCTTGCTCTTTCAGGGTAATCCACACCTGTCCCATCTCGTTCACGTTGCTGACCTTTGCAAGAATCACATCACCGATGCTCAAAAATCGGCCAGTGTCTCCAAACTCCACACGCCACGGCACGTCGTTCACGTGCAGAGGAGCGTAGTAAGGTGCGTTTATATCCACAACCCAGTTCATTGGTGCAAGGTCCACTATCTTGCCAATTACTCTATCTCCCTTCTTGGGCATATAGCACCCGGAAAGAGGAATGACATTCACATAACCCATTCTCGTATCCACTATGCCGAGATACGCAGAATACAACTTTCCATTTTCTACAAAAACACCCCTTCCAGGTTTTCCTTCAATATCTATTTCCTCACCTGGCACAACTATATCTCGCATTTTTTTCTCTTCATCCATAACATTACCTCCTTAATATTTTCGTCTGAACGTTACCATGGGTCTTTTTATTGAGCATATCAAGAAATTCACCCTGCATTCCCGCAGGTATCTCCACAACGCCAATCCAGGAACCATCGCTCTGCCATTCTTCTTTAATAATCACGCCCATCTTGGACATATCACCGTAGATGCGGCCGTATTCGTCGCCGCTGACCTTAACGGCAATCTTAACTTTCTCGAACCGTATCGGTATGATTGGGCGCAGGGCTTTGAGAACCACGGGCACCTGCTCTTCCACCGATTTGAGCGGGTCTATATGCACCTTTGCTTCTTCCATTGCCCGCTCTATGCGCTGTGGCGGATGCGGTGCACCTGTCTGCGGGTTTATCGCGTTGCGCGCAATCTCCATAACTATTCTCTTGCGCTTCTCTTCCAGCATCTTGCGTCTCTGCTCGGTGGTGAGCTGAACCTGACCCTTGCGAATTATCGTGCGGGCAATCTCGTTGACGTCCGTGGTGCCAAACACCTCTTTAATCGTCTCCTCGCCCGCCCTATCACCCTTGCGCGCGTCCTTGAATATCTCATCAATGACCAGATAATCTATAACGTTCTCAATCTTGCCGCTTTTAATATCGTCTATGGCGTTGGGATCTACAAGAATCTCAAAGCGATGACCACCATGCTCATATCGAGCAACTATGGCGTCTTCAAGCCTCACCATCTTCCTCGTCACCTTCTTTCTTCTGTGACTCCATAAACTTGTCCACGTACGCCTTAATCTCCTCGGCGCTGAGCTTTCTGAAATTCGTGCCCTTTGTAATTATGCCAACCTCGATTATCACATGGTCGAGGGTGTCTTCAATCACGCTGTTAAGCGCTTTCAGACCTAGCATTATCGCATCATCTTGCTCCATGTCCTCTCTGTACTCTTTCTCCAGAATCTCCATTACGGTCTCACGACCAGAGCCGATGCAATCTGCCTTGTAGGCCATAACGGCACCGCTGGGCTCCGTCTCCATAAGATGCACACCCTGCTCGTCCACACCTGCAATGAGAAGCGACGCTCCAAACGGGCGCACACCTCCATACTGAGTGTACTGCTGCTTGTAGTCACTGATTCTTTTTACCAGATGCGGCACGGATATCTTCTCACCATAAGTCACCTGATCTATCTGCGCCACAAGCCGCGCATAATCAACCAGAAGCCGTGCATCTGCCACCAGACCGGAGGTGGCGCAGCCAATATGGTCATCAACCAGATAAATCTTCTCGATTGACTCATGCTCAATTAGCTTGCTCTTTATTCTCTTATCTGCAATCAGAACCACTCCATCTTTAAATTTCAGCCCTATGGTCGTTGAGCCCCTCTTTACTGCTGCACGGGCATACTCAACCTGAAACAATCTTCCATCCGGGCTAAATACTGTTATTGCTCTATCATATGCCATCTGCGCTGGTTGCATTTTCTATCACCTCTCTTTTTGAGTGATATGCGCATTCATTATAAAACTTTATGCTTTTGGAAAAAATTAAATTCTCCCTCCTCATTCTCCCTTTCAGCCGGGGTAGCCAAGTGGACTACGGCGCCAGCCTTGAGAGCTGGTTCCCTTATTGGGAGCGGGAGTTCGAATCTCCCCCCCGGCGCTACGCACCGGGGTATGCTCACAACATTTTGTTCACTCCCCCCCGGCGCTCGTTTCACTCGCGCCGTGGTGTGCTCGCAAAATTTTACCAAATTTTGCTCGCTCCTCCCCGGCGCTTTTTGCCTCCGACCGCTCAAATGATTATTCAGTAATTTTCTTTATCCCTGTTCTCATGGGTAGCTTTCTCAACTTTTTGAAGAAAGCCTGTGGGTCCACCTTCCAGAACATCAAATACTATTTTTCCACATTTCTTTTTTCCATAACAATCACTACTCAGTGTCTAAAATCGCATATTTTTCAATTTTAAGAAATATTAAATTTAGCTCATTCAATACCTGTCGGAACGCATGAATGAAATTCCCATCATGCTCTTTAAAAGGCCTCCCTGTTTTCATGACCCTATCATTCAAAAAATGTGCAAACTCATGAGCATAAACGAATACGCCGGCCAGATAACTATCTTCACTGTCCAATACCAAAAAAAGCTCCCCTCCATATCGTTTTATTGCCCCGTCGAATAACCGGATCAACACTGTTCGATAATCATAATAGACTCCGTACTTAGCCCAAACACAAGCTTTACATCCCCCACCGAAAGTCTCGTAAAAATCCTCAACTCTAAAAAAAGATATCTTATCTTTGCACTGCGTTTTA
>JAADDK010000103.1 GCA_013154005.1 Methanobacteriota archaeon | reverse complement strand
ATAGTTATACATGGGTATTCTTTGTTATTGGGCAAAAGCCAGCACTAATTAAAATTCAGTTTTCTTCAAAGACAACTATTTCGTATGAATCATATTATTTCGGTTCTTTTGCAAATACAACGCCAAACGATGATGACACCGATTCAGATGGATTGAAAGACGGTAGTGATCCCAATCCTACAGTGGCGGACAGTGACGGAGATGGGTTAGTAGATGGCTTTGAAAAAATAATAGGCACTGACCCTCTAAATCCGGACACGGACGGCGACGGGCTGAGCGACGGTGCCGAGGTGCTGAAATACGGCACGAACCCGCTAAATCCGGACAGTGATGGCGACGGGCTTATAGATGGATATACAAGGGCATCTCTGGGAACCCATACATGGTCGAATCTCGATAAGGATGCTTACAAACATCTCATAAAAATAAACAATGAATACATTGGAGAGCTCTCACTGCACACGAACCCGCTGGTGGCGGACAGCGACGGCGACGGAATTCCGGACGGCGCGGAGGTGCAGAACCTGAGCCGGATGGGCATTCCACAATCCAAGTGGCGCGCGATTCTCAACTCCACGGATTACGATAATGACTCGCTGCCGGACGGCTACGAGATACGCATGTTCTACTGGGCGTACATCCACCACATAAAATCAAGATTGAGCGTGGCCAACGCCAGCGACGCGCAGGCCGATTTTGACAACGACTCACTCACCAACCTTCAGGAATACCAGCGTGACCCGAGCGGAGATTACGACCACGACGGCATCCCGGATATCTACGACACTGACGACGATAACGATTCCATTCCGACAGCGGTGGAGGTGAGCGTGCATCTAAACCCATTCAACGCGGCAGACGCCCACGGAGACCTTGACCATGACGGCCTATCCAACCTATTCGAATATCAACACAACCTGAGCATGACTCAGGCGGACACGGACCATGACGGCATAGACGACGGCGCAGAACTGCACTACTGGAACGTGACGCGGCATCTGCCCATGAGCGTGGCAATTAACTACACACTGAATCCAGATGTGGACGGCGACGGAATCCCGGACGGCAAGGAGATAAAGGGCTACAATGTCACGATAATAACGGGCTGGAATAACAGCCGGCCGGTAAAAAGCCTGAGATATATTTCTCCATCTTCTTTAGATCCGCTCGTGCCCGTAGGGCACGAGGAGGGAGATAAAATAATCTGGACGGATACGGATGGAGACGGCATCCCGGACGTGGTGGAAAAATGGTTCTCCAATGCCTCAATAGTAACGAGCCCCAAGTACCGTGACGAGTTCAAATCCAAGTTTGGCACCACGCTATATAACAAATACGCGTGGGTAATTGGCTATTATAATCAGATAGAGAGCAAAGAAAACGAGAGCGCTGCTAATCAGTGGCTGAGAACCCAATTTAATCCGCTGGTGGTAGAGCACACACCACCGGTGATAGTGAAATATCAGCTAAGGTGGATAGAGAAGTTAACGAGCAGTCCACCGTTTTATGATGTATATGCGCAGGTACACATAGCGATAAGAGATGTGGGTAAGATAGCGAGTGTTGAGATATACGATGAGAGCAAGCCAGCGAGTTACAGTGCAACGCCAATGAGTGGCTACTGGGAGAAAAAAGATATAGAGTTTGAGGCGGGCTGGTTCAGCAGGGTGTTTGGCAGTGTAAAGATAAAGGTAGTGGCGACGGATAAGGTGGGGAACAGCATAACGGTGGAGCAGAAGTTAGAAGGAGCGACAGCCCAGATACTGGATGCGTTAAATGCGGTCTGGGCCGGGCTGATGCAGGAGCTACACAAGGCGGCGAAGGATGTAGAGCGGGGAATAAATATACTGCTAATTATGATTGAGAGAGAACTGAAGAATATGATTTTGCCGGTTGCGGGAATTGTAGGGATAGCGCTTTACAATTATGTGATGATGCAGGCGAGCACAAGGCCGGATGTAGAAACGGAGAATGAGATGGCGGGATATATGAGTGAAGAATCAATTAAGAGTGAATGGGCAGTAAAGAGGATATTTGAACCGTACACGAATGCGATGTACGATGCAAGTCAATTGATAGGGCCGTATGAGGCGGTGCCGGGTGTGAACAAAGTGGTGGCGGAGGTGCTAAGTGAAAGTATAAAGATAGTGATAAGTGCGTTTGGGCCGATGCCGGAACTGGAATTATCGCAGGGCACGGCAAACAGTATGTGGAATTTCCTGAACAAGCATGTGGATATAACGAATGTGGATTCCTACCGCAGATTTTTCCTGCGCTATGCGGAGAATATGATGATACATGAAAAAATAGAGAGCGAGATAGAGAGCAATGCAGAGTACAAGTACGGACTGGTGATTGGAGAATACAACAGTGCAGTAAAACCCTCGGTGGAGCATGACACAAAGCAGCTGTACAGTTTGCTGGAAGGGCATGGGTACCAGATGCTGACGGTGAGCGGCAAAGAATACAATCTGAATATTGACGAAGCACAGATAAACGAACTGTTCAGTGAGTTAGGAGCCAAATTAAGAGAGCATCCGGGTGCAAAGGTATTTGTAGCATTCTTGGGTCATGGCTGGACAAACGGAAGTGCAGGAGGGTATATACTGTCCGATGGTTCGGTGTATTTATGGAACTACATGGCACATAACTTTGATTATGCGGTGTTGGATACCAATCAGGATGGTGAATTGAGTGGCAATGAGCTTAATAATCCGCCGTATGACACGATGGTGATGCTGTTCTCCACGTGCTTCTCAAGGTATGCAAATGATGCGTTTGAGACCAGAGATTTGGCAAATAAGAGAGTACTCATTGCCATTGCGGACTATAATCAGGAATCGCGTGGATGGAATCACCCACCTATATCATTTATTTTCTTCACAGGGCACTTTACCAACAAGCTACAGGGAGACTGGAAAGAGGAGTTCCTGATGACGTTTATGCAAACAGCAATATTACCTATAGCATTATTAATAGGTATAACAATTGGAGGTAAAATACTGCC
>JAADDK010000011.1 GCA_013154005.1 Methanobacteriota archaeon | reverse complement strand
GGGCCCGCATGACTGGGCGATGGTTTACACAGACGGAAAATGGCTGCCGGTGGACGGGTCTTTCGGAAATCTGCACAGACACAGCAGGGTAGAAAATGAATTCTATTTTGGCAATCTGGACGCGTTCAGAATGGTTGCCAACGATGACCTGCTATCCGAATTCAATCCCAAAAAGCGATACTGGCGCTCGGACCCGGTGGACAACCAAGTTGGCGAGGTGGAAAATGAGAAAGAGAATATCTACTACGATGGATTCTCGTGGAAAATTTACGTAAAAGATTTTAAGAAAATTTGATATATTAAGCAATAATTACCAATGCCCATGGGCAGGATACATGTAAAATTTGTCATTTTAGGTCTGATAATCATATTACTGTTCTCCACCGCACCGCTGGCGCACGGGTGGAGCGAGGGAAAGAGCTGGGCATACAGATGGACTGGTGATTGGAATGTCATCATCAGGCACAATGCGAATGAAACACACTCTTTAAACGTTGAGGGAAAATACGCAGAAGCGTATATGATTCAGTACGCCGGGAAAGACAGCGCAGGATACAAATTCAGATACGAGGGAGGTTATTACACATACGGAAACATGCATATGAAGACAAATGACACCACATCTTTTGGAAGTTATGAGAACAACATCACGGCAAAAATTAAAGAAATCTGGATCGATTTTGACGGCGAGTTTCATCTTGTAAAAGTTGGCGACACATCAAACTCGTACTACGGCATAAAGGATTTTTCTGTGCACATATTCACCAGGGCCCCACTCAGCATATTTGTGAATTCCACCTCCATAGGAGATTCAGGCACTCACGTTAAGCGCGTTAGCGGCCACGTGTTGTCCCTGTTTGGCACTTTTAATGTGTACTTAAATGCGAGTTATTCATCACCCATTCCTTACCTGCCGGCGTCTCCAGACTTCAGATCAGCAGACATTTTTTCCTCCAACGTGAATTACTCTGCTCATATTTCGTATGACACCCGCGGATTCAATTAGTGGTTCAGTTCTCCAAATCTATACCAGAACGTCTCGCTTACAAAAAAGGATAGTTTTAGCATCAATAACACCCATCGGCTAGGGTGGTTCACCATGCTGAAAAAGGGAAATATCACGTACTATCCCGCTTTGATCAAGCACCTTCCAGAGCACATTTTGGAGCTTTTCATGGACGACTCCATATTTTACAAAAATAATCTTGTTTCCATGGTCATTCCTACCTCGAACACGGGGGGCGATAAAGGTGTGTATTTCCCCAGTGATGATTTTTACACTGAGATTAATGCCACGAGCATAAGCTACGAGTTTCCCTTCGATTCAGTGCCCTGCAAGGTCAGCGGCACCTCGCAAAACGCCACCGAGGAGTATGTGAAAAACTTAGAAAACAACGCTCCGCAGATGTTTGGTGAGCAGCCGGAAAATGGAAATGCATGGATTCTCCCACTGATTATAATTGTATCAGTTGCCGTGGCGGTCTCAATAGCGGTTATTTTTGTCAAAAGAAACCGAGATCCCGCACATGAGAGAACGCAACCTGTGAAAAATGAATACACAGAGAGCAGTGACGAGGAGAAGCGACTTTAAATTTTTATTTTTTACATATGTATGTGCGATGAGACCGGTATTTTTTAGGAAAATTTTTTGTATAAGTATTCATCTCTATATATATGAATTCGCGGGGCGTGAAAATCGCAGTAGTGATGAGTGTTTTTGCAGTGGTGTTGATGGCACTTGCACCCATGACGCATGGGTGGCAGGAAGGCCAGACATGGACGTACAAGTGGACGGGAGAGTGGAGCAAAAATGTGAAAAGCAACATGCCCAACGCTACAATTACCGGAACAATAAAGGGAAAGTACGTGGAAGCATATCTGGTTAGGTACGAAGGAAAAGATAGCACCGGTTACAAGTTCCATTATGAAGGTGGCTTTTACTCCTATGGATACGTAAATGCGGCAATAAACGGGAGCTCTCAGTGGGGCAAAATGAACTCGAATATGAAGATAGAAGCAAAGATGATATGGATCGATTTTGAAGGTGAATTTCATCTTGTAAAAGTCAATTCCTCATTCACCACAGGAGATGCATATTACGGCATAAAAGACTTCTCATTCCACGTTTACACGAAGCAGCCACTGGATATATTCACAAATGTTACCGGAAAGATGAATTTCTTCAACCACACAATGACCCTGGGCATGGAGATGAAACTTACAGGCACGATGGATATCTCGGGAGCAGTAGTTTACAAGACCCCCATACCTTTCCTTCCCGCAGACGAGAATTTCAGCTCGGCTCAGGTATTCAGCACCTCCGCCACATACTCCGGGCACTGGAAACTGAATACACAGGGTTACATAAAGCTCTGGGGAAACGGAATGCCGGGGACAGGTGCTGGCAAAAACGGCACAACGAAAATATCGCTGGATAAGCACATAAATACCGATTTCAGCGGAACCGAGAATTACATAGATGCCGTGCTCATAAAGAAAGGTAACGTGATAAATTACCCGTTCATGATTGGTGGACTGCCCACAAAGCTTCTTGACATGGTAATGCCCTCGAAAAACACCGGTGACTGGCACGTCACGCCACTATTCAGCACGTCCTGGAATGAGTATGGCAAGTACAGCACAAAGGATTGTTTCTATCAGAGCGTTAATGTGTCCGAGACAAACTTCATATTTGGAGGAGAAGCCGCATACTCCACGGTACGGGGTGAGTCTCAGCAGACGAGTGTGAGCGACGTGAAAACGGTGGAAACCAACGCACCAGCAGAGTACGGATCATACGAAGAGGGAATGAGTGAATACATGCTTCTTATAATACTCAGCATCATTGTGGCTGTGGCAGTAATAGTCGTGGTTCTGGTCGTGAGAAGAAAAAGAGTAAACGGCCCGCCGCCAAGCGCGGCCCAGCCAGAGCAGGTGCAGGAGCAGCCTCCAAGCGACGAAATTCTGGACGAAGAATCTCCATAATTTTTTTATTTATACAGCAGCACTATGTCTCCAACTTTTGC
>JAADDK010000111.1 GCA_013154005.1 Methanobacteriota archaeon | reverse complement strand
GGTTTAAATCTAAGCATTCGCCCCGGCGAGTTCCACGTGGTGATGGGCCCCAACGGCTCCGGCAAGAGCACACTGGCGCTGGCCCTCATGGGGCACCCCAGATACTCCGCATCGGGCAATATGCTTTTTGAGGGCAGAGACATAAAAAATATTAGCGCGGACGAGCGCGCCCGGCTGGGCATATTTCTGGCATTTCAACACCCGGAGGAGATTGATGGCGTGCGAATCATCGATTATCTTCGTCTGGTGCTGGAAAAGGTGCGCGGTGTGCCCCGCAAAGACTCGTACGATATCGTGGTGAAAAAAGCAAAAGAAGTGGCGCTGGACGAGGCGGCACTGCATCGGTACATCAATGTGGGTTTCTCCGGCGGCGAGAGAAAGCGTCTTGAAATATTGCAGGCACTGCTTTTAGAGCCGAAACTGGTAATTTTAGATGAGCCGGACAGCGGCGTGGACGTGGACTCGCTGTCTCTAATTTCCGAAAAGCTTCACGAGATGAACGAGCGCGGCGAGGCAATACTTCTCATCACGCATTACGGGCGCATACTGGAGCACGTGGACCCGAAACGGGTGAAAGTGCATATACTGAAAGACGGGCGCATCGCCATGAGCGGCGGTGAAGAGCTGGTGGACAGAATAGAAAAAGACGGATTTGCAAAGGTGTTTGAGGAGTGTGGTTGCCATGACTGAGCTCACGATGCAGGACGCAAAGGCGATGATAGAAGAGCAAATCGAGACGCTGAAAAAGAGAAACAAAGAGCCCGACTGGGTCACAAAACTGAGATATAAAGGCCTGAAAGCATTTTTCGAAGCGCCGCACAACGACCCGATTCTCACGGACCCGCTGGACTACGTGGTCAAAGCGGAAGAGGCACCCATGCCGGAGATTCGCAGTTTAGAAGAACTGCCGGACGAGATGCGCTCATTGCTTGATTCTCTGGGCATCGCGGAGGTGGAGAAAAAATACATCGCGGGCCTCGCGGTGCAGAGCGACACCAGCATCGTGCTCAACGACTTTATGAAAGCGTGGAGAGATAAAGGCCTCATTATGATTTCAATGGAAGATGCGGTGCGCGAGTTTCCCGCGTTGAAAGATAAATTCATGCATCTGTTCAATCCTTACGAGAGCAAGCTGGCCGCTTATCACACCGCGGTTTGGAACGGTGGCGTGTTTCTGCACGTGAAATCTGGATTGAAGGTGCCCGTGCCCATGCATTTATTTTTCCTGATTCAGAACAGCGCAATGGCCCAGGCCCCGCACATCATCATCGATGCAGAGCCGGGCAGCGAGCTGCATCTCATAGAAGGGTGCACCTCGCCGGTGCTCGTGCATCACTCTCTGCACCTCGACATGACCGAAGCGTATATCGGCGAAGGTGCAAAAGTGAAACTCAGCGTGCTTCAAAACTGGCCCGAATACGTGCACACGCGCCCCATGACCCGGGCAAGAGTGGGCAAGAATGCAGAGTTCATAAACACCACCGTGGGCCTCGGCACGGGCAGAAGCAACGTTGCCAACCCTAAATACTTCGTTGCAGAGGGCGGCTATGCGGAGCTGAACAGCATAATCCTGGGCCAGAAAGACTTCTACGTGGACCTGGGTGGCGAGATAGAGTTGCGGGGTCCGGGTGCGAGAGGCATCAACACCAGCAAGGGCGTGATTATGGACCGGAGCAAAGTAATCACTCGCGGCACCATTCGCGCTCAGGCGCCGGGCACAAAAGGCCATATAAGCTGCGATGCGTTGATTCTCAATTCCAGCGCGAGAATGGAGACCTATCCCGGATTGATTTCAGAGGTGGACGATGCAGAACTGAGCCACGAAGCGGCAATAGGCAAGATTCGCGAAGAAGAGCTGTTTTATCTCATGTCCCGCGGGCTGAAAGAGGAGGAAGCAACACAGCTTATAGTTAAAGGATTCGTGGACCCGCTGCTCAAAGACATACCTATGGAATTCGTGATAGAAATAAGAAAAATAATAGAGATGGCCGTCCAAGGGTTCTGATAAAAATTTCAGGGATCTCTTATTCCCTCAGTTTTTATGACCAGCACAATCTCGCCGTCGGGCAGTGCGGGCGAGTCAATGAGCCTTGCGATTCTCTTGTTTCCGCGACTCTTTTTCATGTATATTCGATACGTGGCCGTGTGCCCCACAATGTGCCCGCCGATGGGCGTGGTCGGATCCCCGTAAAATGTGTCGGGCTTGGCAGATACCTGATTCGTTACGGCCACAACCGCGTTGTTCAGGTCCGCAAATCTGAGCAGGTCATGCATATGCCTGTTCAGCAGCTGCTGCCGCGCCGCCAGCGAGCCGCGCCCAACGTACTCTGCACGAAAATGAGCGGTGAGCGAGTCCACCACCAGCAGGCGCACCGGGTACTCTTTCGCGAGCTCCATGGCCTTATCCACCAGAAGCATCTGATGATGCGAGTTGAACGCACGTGCCACGTGAATTCTTTTAAGCACTTCTTCCGGATCCAGCTCCAGCGCCTCCGCCATCTGCACAATGCGCTCGGGCCTGAACGTGTTTTCCGTGTCGATGAATATCACGTGCCCTTCCAGCCCGCCTTTCTCTTTGGGCAACTGCGCGTTCACCGCCAGCTGATGCACAATCTGCGTTTTTCCAGAGCCAAACTCTCCAAACAATTCCGTTATGGCCTGCGTCTCAAATCCGCCGCCCAGCAGCGAGTCAAATTCTTTCGAGCCCGTGGTGAGCTTTGTTAATTCTTTTCTTCGCTTGTAAATTTCCGCTCCCGTTTCAAACTGCCCCACATTGGCATATTTTCGCGCAGCGTGGATTATCTTCTGCGCCTGTCCCTCTCCAATGCCCGCCACGTCTGCCAGATCAGAAGGTGCGGCAACCGCGATTTCCATCAATCCCGTGTATCCCGCCTCACGAAGCTTCTCGGCCGTGGCAGGGCCCACTCCCGGCAGGTCTTCCAGAGTGAATTCTTCTTTTTTCTCTTTCTTTTTGGCCAATTAAATCACCTACTTGTGCGTATGTGTTCCAATTAATAACCTTTTCCCGTGCGCATCAGAGCCACCGGGATATGTACTTCACCAGATCAACCACCCGGCTTGCGTATCCGTACTCGTTATCGTACCAGGCCAGCACTTTCACAAGGTTTCCACGCACATACGTCTCTTCCGCATCGTACATCGCGCTGTGCGGATTGCCTTTGAGATCAGAAGAGACCAGCGGCTCGTCTATGTATTCCAGAATACCTTTCAATTCACCATCGGCAGCGCGCCTGAACGCTTTGCGCACCTCGTCCTCGCTGACTTCTTTCTCCACCTCAACCACAAGGTCCACGATTGATACCGTGCTGGTGGGCACGCGAATGGATATGCCGTGCATCTTTCCGTCCAGCTCTGGAAGAACCAGGCCAAGCGCGAGTGCGGCACCCGTGGTGGTCGGGATAATGTTCTGCGCCGCAGCCCGGGCCCTTCGCAGATCCTTGTGGGGCAAATCCAGCAAACGCTGGTCATTGGTGTATGAATGCACCGTCGTCATTAAACCGTAGCGAATTCCAAAATTCTCGTGCAGCACCTTGGCCACAGGCGCGAGACAGTTTGTGGTGCAGGATGCGTTGCTTATGACGTCGTGCTTCTCAGGGTCGTATTTCTCATGATTCACACCCAGCACCACGGTAATATCGGCAGGCACGCCCTTGCTCGGTGCGGTTATGATTACCTTCCTCGCCCCCGCTTTGAGATGCTTGGCCGCCTTATCACGTGAGCGAAACACTCCCGTACTCTCAATAACCACGTCAACATTCATATCGCGCCACGGCAGCTTTTCCGGGTCTCGCTCGCTGAACACGGGAATCTCGCGACCGTTCACGATTATGCTTTTATCCGTGTACTCAACCTCTCCATCAAATTTTCCGTAGTTGGTGTCGTACTTCAAAAGATGTGCCAGCGTGCGCGCATCCGTGATGTCATTTATGGCCACGATATCCAGCTCACGATGCCCTATGCGGAAAACCAACCTTCCAATTCTGCCAAACCCGTTTATTGCAACCCTCACCATTTCGTTATCACCTTTTGCTTATGAGGATTGGGTATTAAAAAATTTTGGCTTGGTATCTATGGTCTCAGAGATTATAAATCGGGACTCATGGTACCACCAACTCAAGATAACAAACATCAAAAATTTTATTACACAAGTGATGATATAGAGATGAATGCAGGAGGAGAATATTCCAATCAAGGAAGGATGTATAAATATCATTGCGAACTCTCACACTTCATTTATCGCTTACAGTAATTGTAAAAACGGCATTGTTATAACAATTAAGCCCCCAACCATACTAAAAGAGAGATACAATATCTATGAGCCTATTTGGCTTACATATTTTCCTCAGGGATATAAAAATGCATATTCTCCGGACCGATTTGAATTTGAAGTCATGGATAAAATCGTGAAATTTTTAGAGGGGGGAGGAAACTGCGTATTAATAGATTGTGTGGAATATTTAGCAATGAATTTAGGAAAAAAGAAGGTTTACGAACTGGTAAGAAGAATAAAAAGAATAAAAGATGGTGTCACAATAATTATAGGCATAAACGGGAATTTAGAAGATTGGAGCGGCCTTGGCGATTACACCTATGAAGAGAGAATAAAGGTACTGTCTCCTCGGATTGAGATTGTGGATAAAATAAAAGAGGATAATGAAAAAATGATAATAGGACTAAAAGAGGGTGAAAACAGAATAAATCTGGAAGAATACCGTGACATTGAAAGATTCTTATTCGAAGGGCTCGATAGAATAATCAGATGCGGAAAAAAGAGTGTGGGAATAGAGTGTACAGATTATCTATTAACTACTGCGGATGAAAGGCTGCTTTTTAACTTTTTCAAGGATTTAATAGATATCGTGGTGTATGGTGGTGGAAAAATTGAAGTGAAAAAAGATGAAAAAGTATATTCTTCACCCATTTTAATCCTATTCGATAACACCGGGTTAGAAGGAGATGGTATTTTTGTGGGCAGAGCGGATGAAATAAAGAAGTTGCGAGATCTTCTAAATTTGAAAAATAAGAAAATGATGCTAATTTCAGGGGAGGTGGGTATAGGAAAGACCTCCCTTGTTATGCAATTCAAAAATTATGCAGTTATGAGGGGTTTTGATTTTTTATTCTCCCGATGTTATTATGAATCCAATGAACCCTATTTACCTATTCTTGACGCGTTCAGTAAATACGTGGGGGGTTTAAAGAGTGATGGTTTCATGCCTGAGGACAAGAAAAGTTTTGAGGCGCAGAGAAATGCAATGTTTTATGAATTTACTGAGAAGATTAAGAAGTTGGTGAAAGAACGCAAAATGGTCGTGTTTTTTGATGACATACACTGGATGGATTATTCATCTTTAAGGCTTTTACATTATCTTGTGAGCAATTTGAAAAATGAGAATATAATATTCATAGGCGCATATAGACCCGCAGAAGCGAGTAAAGAACTAAAGGAAGTACTTGTGAAAATGATGCGTGACAATCTGTATGAGGAAATCAAATTAAGCGGTTTGAAATATGATGAATTGAGAGAGCTCCTAAAACACATAATCGGAAATAATATTCCAGATAAATTTATAAAATTAATATACGAGAAAAGCGGAGGAAACCCACTATTTGCAAAGGAACTTGTCATACATTTAAAAAGTAAAGGTATTTTAAATGTGGAGAAAATGGAGTATCCAGATGAGATAGACATTGAATTACCAGTGCTAATAAAAGAGATTGTAAACAGGCGAGTCAGCAAATTAACCAAGGAAGAAAGGAAAATTGTCGAGATTGCGTCAGTTATTGGATACAAAATTGAGCCTGAAATTTTATTTAAAGTAAGCAATACAGACGATATTAAATTATTTGAAATTATGGAGAGGATAGAAAGTGAGGGGATTCTGAAAGAAGATGAGCTGGGCGAAAGATACATTTTTACGGAAAGAATCCTAAAAGATGGTATATACGAAAAAATATCCAAGATAAGAAGAAAGATTTTACATAGAAAAATTGCAGAGGTCATCGAGACAATTCATAAGGGAGACGCAAGATATTACAGTGAGCTTGCAAGACATTATAAAATGTGTGGAGACTATGAAAAGGCATACGAATATTATCTAAAAGCCGGTGAGGAGGCAGAGAAGATTTACGCACACGAAGATGCTATTTATTTTTACAAATGCTCCTTAAATAAAGAAATAGATGATGATAAAAAAATCAGTGTTTATGAAAAATTAGGTGAAATTCACGAAATAATAGGTGACTTTGATATTGCCGCCACGTATTACTTTGAGGCTTTAAAAAGAGTTAAAGGTGAGAAGGAAGCAGAGGTGAAGATGAAGATAGGAAATCTGTATGAGAGGCTCGGAAAATATGAGCATGCCATGAAATATTATGAAAACGCTTTAAATTTAACCTCTGAAAATAGCCTCCTCAGAGCAAGAGTATATAATTTAATTGGGTGGATAAAATATCGCAGGGGAAAGTATGATTTGGCCATTGAAACTGTAAAAAGGGCCATCGATATAATTAAAGACAGAGACAAAAAAGAACTTTCATTCAGCTTTCATTTGCTTGGAACTATCTATACAGAAACGGGCAAATATGAGCTTGCTCTGGATTTTCTGAACAAAGCAATAGCACTCAGAGAGGAAATAGGAGACCTTCGTGAACTAACTGCGAGTTATAACAACATTGGAATTATATATTATTATATTGGAAAACTTGATGAGGCATTGAAGTATTATGAAAAATATTTAAAAATAACAAGTGAAATTAAAAATAGATATGGTATGACTCTTGCATATAACAACATAGGCATTATATACGATAGAAGGGGAGAGCTGAATAAGGCATTAAAATATTATAAAAAAGCAATTGAAATAAGTAAGAAAATAGGATTCAGATATGGATTGGGATTATCTCTAAGCAACGCGGGAAGTGTGTACTTAAATATGGGCAATATAAACAAAGCCCTTAAATGTTATAAAGATAGCCTGGAGATATTTAAAAATATGGGAAACCAGTGGAATATTGCAGGTATATATAATGGCCTTAGCTCATTATATATGGAGTTGGGTGATTACAATAAGGCCATAGAATATTTAAATGAGGCTACAGAAATAACTAATAAAATAGGTGCAAAGGATCTTTTATGTGACTGTTTTATTCTTCTTTCCAAGGCATATTCATTACAAGGAGATTACGAAAGAGGTTTTGAATATGGAAAGAAAGTACTGTGTCTCGCAGAAGAACTAAATTCAGAAACAGATGTCATGGAAGCTTACCATGTTTTAGGAATCGCCTCTCGAGAGAAGGGAGATTTCGAAAAAGGAGAAGAGTATCTGAAAAAGGCAATGGAAATAAGTAAAAGATTAAATTTAATCGGAGAATATGCAACAAATCTTTACGAATTAGGATTGCTATACCTTAAGAAAGGTGATGAAAAATGGATGAAAATATTGGAGGAATCCCTCTCTATTTTTGAGAAAAATGGATTTTCACTTTATGTAGAAAAAATTAAAAATTTATTAAAAAATAATAAATAGTTACATCCAGATTTTTGAACGGATCTCAAGGATTTCCTTTCCGTTTAAAGCATCACCATGCATCTCCCACTCACGCGAATTTAACTGCCCATGTGATTACTCCGAGAGTCTCAGAAACTGTGCGCGTTTTACAGCATAAAACGCAGATATTCCGTAATTTATACCTCTACCGGCAGGTTCAGCTTATCCACCAGCTCTTTGTAACGATTGCGTATTGTTACTTCTGTCACCCCTGCGACCTCTGCGACTTCCCTCTGGGTCCGGCGCTCATCACAGAGTATTGATGCTATGTATATCGCAGCAGCAGCCACCCCGGTGGGCCCGCGCCCGGAGAGAATATGCTGCTCTTCGGCCATTCTTATGATTTCATACGCTTTCTTTTTCACCTCTCCACTGAGCTTGAGCTTTGCACAGAACCTATCTATATAATCTTCCGGCTTGGTGGGCATAATATTCAGTTTCAAGGTTCGAGCCATAATGCGATAAACCCTGCCAATCTCTCTTTTCTTCACTCTCGTGACAGAGGCTATTTCATCGAGTGTACGGGGTATATCCAGCATTCTGCATGCAGCATATATGCTTGCAGCAACCACGCCCTCAATGCTCCTGCCGCGAATCATATTCTCCTTCACCGCCTTGCGATAAATCAGTGCAGCAGTCTCTCTCGCATTCTGCGGCAAACCGAGATTCGAGGAGATTCGCTCAAGCTCCTGCAATGCCTGAGTCAGGTTGCGATCTGCAGCGTTACTCACTTTTATCCTTTTTTGCCATTTTCGCAAGCGATAGAGCTGTGCTCTGCTACGCGTGGGTATGCTCTTTCCGTAGGAATCCCTATTATTCCACGAGATTTCCGTGCTGAGCCCCTTATCGTGAATCTTGTAGGTCATGGGCGCACCGGTACGCGCCCGCGATTCACGCTGCTCAGAATCAAATGCTCGCCATTCGGGACCCTGATCTATGTACGCATCATCAATAACAAGACCACAATCCATGCACACTAATTCCCCCCTTTCATAATCGCGTACGAGATGCGTGGACCCACACTCAGGACATCTCGTGATTTCGTCTATCCATTTCGATTTCTCCTTTTCTTTCGCCATTTTCTGGCACCTCCAACATATATTTTCCCGCTCCTCCCCGGAGTCTTCAGACGAATTTTCACATAGGGATAAGACACCGGTCCAAACACGGATACCACACGGCCTATAACCCTCTTATTCTCATCATAAGCCATCCATCCTGCACGTATCTTTGAAACTCTGCCAATAACCTCGTCACCCCGGGAACAAATCACGGTAACTTCTATCATTATATAATTTTATGTCCTACTTGTATTTAAGCTTTTCGCAACAGTTAAAAATTTTTCGCCTGCCCAAACAATTTATCAAAAATTTATTTGCATATGCGTGCAACAGTTATTCACATAATCCCTCGCAGAAAGATTTAATTAGAAAAATGAGAATACTCATTGGGTGACAGTATGATACTTGATTCACTACTCAACAAAGAAATTCGTCTTCTAAAAAAAGTTGAAAAGCTGTTCCAGAAAGGGGAAAAGTTGCTGCGTGCAGACCCGGCACAGGCGGCATCATACATAGGAGAGGCCCTCAAGGAAATTGCGAGAAATCATCAGATTATAAAGGAGAAAAAGAGAGAGTTCTCCGCAATACTGGGCAAGATAGGCAACGCATTTACAATTTTAAATAATTACAAAGATGCTGATGCTGCTTTCAAACTCGCGTTCTCCTATGATTCTGGAAACTCTTCTGCTTACATATATTACGCTCGTTCTCTAGCTAAAAGGAAGGATTTTGTAAGGGCCCATGACATGGTCAATAAAGCAATAAACATAAACAGGAAAGACAAGGTTGCATGGGAAACCAAGGCAGAAATATATGAAATGCAGGGGGATGTTGATGAGGCCCTAAAAATATACAGAAACCTCATAGCCATGTACCCAGACGAACTGAAATATTATAACAATTACCTTAAACACAAGCCAAGAGATGAGGAGATTCTGTTCAAAAAGGGCATACTGCTTTACAAAAATGGAAATTATGCAGACGCGGCAAGAACCCTCGAAGACGTGGTGGAAATATCACCATCCAGCAAGGAGAGTTTTCTGTACCTTGGCGCAACTTACGAGAAACTGGAAAGATATTCAGACGCCATCTACGCGTTCAAACGCGTCATATCTATAGACCCGGAGGACAAGCATGGATGGCTCAATCTTGCCGTTATCTACAAAAAAATAGGCGAGTATCGCGATTCACTTAAAGCTATAAAAGAGGCAATCAAATTAGAACCTAACAATGCAAAAGCCTGGGAGATTAGAGCAGAGGTGGAATATTACCTCGAAGATTACGAAAGCGCGCTGAACAGCATCAATCAGGCACTGGATATTGAAAGCACCAAGAACGCGCTAAATCTAAAACGCGAGATTCTCAAAAAGCATTATATACCGGAGGAGATGATTAAGACATGCTCCGCACTCATTAATGAAGGGAGCAGAGAGATAGAGATTTACCTGGACCTGGCAAAGGGTTACTATGACGTGAAAAACTACGAGCAGGCTCTGCAAGTTCTTGACCTCATATTGAAAACCTCCCCGCACCACCTTCCCACCCTCATACTGATGAAAAACACCCTGAAGGCTATGAAACGGTGGGAAAAGGTCATTGATGTGTGTACAAAGATTCTGGAAATAGACCCGAAAAACGTGGAGACCATGCTGGACATGGCCAATGCATATACCGAATTGGGCAAGCATGAGAGTGCTCTGCATTTTCTCAAAAAGGCCACGGAGACTGATCCAAAGAATGTGGAGCTCTGGATCAAGAGAAAAGAAGCCGCGAAGAAGCTCAACAAGCCCGGAGAGATTGTGGATGCATGCATAGGTGTGATTTCCATAACCGAAGATTTCGACACGTACGTGGATTTGGCCAAAGCGTATTACACCATGGGCAGATTCGCAGAGGCAAAGAAGGTGCTTACAAAAGCGCTGAGATTAAAGGAAGACGCGGTGGCGTGGAATCAGTACGGAATGGTTAATTACAAACTGAAAGATTTTGAAAACGCAAAACTGGCCTTTGAAAAAGCCACATCACTCAAGCCTGATGTTAAGAGCTACTGGAGCAATCTGGGCTGGATTCTGGAAAAATTGCAAAAGTATCAGGAGGCGGTGGAAGCGATAGACCGTGCTCTGGAGCTTGATGACAAAGATATGCGGTTGTGGTACCAGAAGGGTATATGCCTTAAAAAATTGGGTGAGAACGAGCAGGCGCTGGCATGCTTTGATAAGGCCCTTGAATTAAATCCTGAATTCAGCAAAGCGCTTCTTGAGCGCGGCAATATCCTGCTTGAAATGGGACATCTGGACGATGCAAAAGAATCTTACGAGAAACTTCTAAAACTGAACCCCGGTATGCACGAGGCAATCTTCAACCTCGCTCTGATTTATTTCAAAAAGAAAGAGTACGAATCGTGCATGAAACATATTGAAGATGCACTGAAATACAGCAAGAAGGAGGAGTATCTGGAGCTGAAAAAAGAGTGCTGCAAAGCCATGAAAAATTACGATTGCGTGATTGAGGTATGCACTGAGATTTTATCAATTAACGGCAGAAACCTCGCTGCATATCGGGATCTGGCGCAGGCGTATCTGGCTGTGGGCAAAATAGAAAGTGCGATAAACACCTATCGGAAGGGAATAGAAATATTCCCGGAGAATGAGAGTTTAATGTATGAATTAAAAGATTTACTTAAATCTCAAAACAGGCATATGGACGTTGTAGATATCGGAAAGAAAATACTGGAAATTGCACCTGAAGACTTTCAGACATTAATGGATATAGGGTGCGCGTATATGGAAACAGAGCATTACGACGAGGCAGAGGATTATCTTCTCAGGGCGCTGAATATCAAGAAGACGAAGAAAATATACGACACGCTTGGGGACCTTTATATGAAAATGAAAGATTACAAAAGCGCTCTGAAATATTATGCCGATTCACTGAAAATAGAAGAAGACCCTGAAATTTATTATAAGATGGCAAAGGCACATTATCGCCTGGGGGAACTGGATTTTGCTTTGAAAGCTGTCAGAAAAGCTATACGCAAGAAAAAAGAGGCAAAGTACTATCTTCTCGGGGCACTCATATACTCCGAAATGGACAAAACCAGCAACGCGATAAAATACGCTCAAAAAGCTTTGAATTTACAGGATACTCCGGAAGTACGTGTGCTTTTGGGACGGATATTAATAAACACCGGGGAATACGTAGAGGCAATAAGCATACTGAAGGTGCCTGCAAAGGAGGGAAACTTACGGGCTATGGAGCTTCTTGGAGAAGCCCTTGAAAAAGAAAAGCGTCTCGATGATGCTCTGGAAATATACAGAAAGATTCTGAAAGAAGATAGAAATAATCTTTCTGCTTATATAGGACTTGGTCGGATAAATACCGCTCTTGAGAAATATGAGGAGGCCCGCGACGCTTACGAAATGGCATACAGACTAAATCCCCACAGCAGGGAAATATGCGAGAATCTGTCTTTTATTTATGAGAAACTTGGAGATATTAAAACTGCACTTAAATATGTGGATAACGCCATAGAAATTGAGCCTGAGAATAAGTTTTTGTGGACTCGAAAAGGGCAGTTACTAATGCGCCTTGAGAGGTATGATGATGCAAAACGGGCGTTTGAAAAGGCGTTAAGTATAGATGGCGATTTCAAACCGGCCATGGAGGGACTCAAAGATGCAGAGCGCTACATAGAAGAGAGAGACATTGAAAAATATGCCAGAGATGTGCTCATTCTGGAATACAACACCAAAAAGAGAGTCACGAAAAAGACCGCATTTAAAAAACTCAATATTCCGCTAACAATTCTCCCCAAAGTATTCGATTACATAAGAAGGTCTGAGCCGTTGAACGTAAATGAACTCAGTGAGGAGGATAAATTAAAGTTTGAAAAAGCCACATATTCTATTGCGAAAAAATTGAACAAAATCGAGAACATAAAACTCAGCGAGATTGTGGGAGTTACAAATATGAAAGTATCCAGCGCCAAAAGGTTGCTAAAATACATAGAGACGTGCCTCAAAGCGGGCTCAGGTGGCGAAGTAACCCCTGAGGATGAGAATCTCGTGAGGAGAGCTGTAGATATGGATATAAAACCCGGACTCTTAAATCTGATGCTATCACTGGATATAGGCATATGTCAGGCAAAACGAGTACAGGCACTTCTCAAACAACTGGAAGAGGAAGAAACCGGGGAGGAAGAATACGAGGCCCCCGAGGAAGAGACAGAGCAGCCGGGGGATGAAAAGGATATAGATGAGGAGGAGTTCCCGGAAGATGACGAAGAGCCGGAGGAAGAACCTGCCCGGAGCAATGAGGAAGAAGGTATGTTCCTATGATATACTATGCTCGTCCAAAGTTTCGGTTCTATCCGAAGGAAATCATCGACATAATCATTGCAGTGGGAGCACTAATCTTCGCCATGTCCCTCATTATGGGCGGGTCTCATTTTGTATCGTATCTTCCAGTAGCCACATTGGCAGTGCTCACCGGGTTTTTCATACATGAGATGGCGCACAAATACATGGCATTTTACTATGGATTTATAGCCGCCTTTCAGGCGTGGTACACAGGACTGTTTATTGCCATTGTCTCCGCGTTCGTGGGATTCTTGTTTGCCGCTCCGGGAGCCGTGGTAGTGTACGGAATGCCTCCAAAGAGAGAGAACGGGATCATCTCCGCCGCAGGGCCCACAATGAACCTAATACTTGGATTCTCGCTGTTCGCAGCATCGTTTTTCGTTCCACTCTCAGTGGCCGGGGTGCTGTTCTACGTGGCTTATTTCAATTTCTTCCTGGCGTTCTTCAATCTTCTGCCCATTGGGCCCATGGACGGCACCAAGATTATCAGGTGGAACATAGGAGTGTATTTCGGATTGCTCATACCCAGCATATTTGGAGTTGCGTTTCCCTATATTGTGAGATTTCTGTGAGGGACCCCTTTATTTCCAGTGGAGGGTCGATACGCACATATGATTAGAAAGTTTTATTTTATACGCGCCCATGGCTGCATGGTGATTGTTATGAAATACACAGCTTTACACGATATTCATGAGAAAATGGGCGCGAAGATGACCGAATTTGCAGGATATCATATGCCACTCTGGTACACGAAAATCAGGGATGAGCATATGGCAGTGCGCAATTCTGTGGGTATATTTGACGTCTCACACATGGGAGACTTGATTGTGGAAGGCCCGGACGCGGCCGAGTTTCTCAGCTTTGCACTGCCCACCGATGTATCAAAAAAGAATATTATGCAGGCATCTTACTCTGCGTTCATAAATCATAAGGGCATACTCATTGACGATACCATAGCAACGAGATTAGAGGCGGATAAGTTTCTCGTGGTGCCCAACGCTGCCACTGCGGACATTATCTATCACTGGCTCTACGCACTATCAGCTGGCTACGATGTGGAGATAAAAAATGTAAGCGAGAATTTCTCCAGCATTGCGGTACAGGGCCCCAAAGCAGAGGCTACGCTTCAGAAGATTATCGACACGGATTTAAGCAAAGAGAAAGTGCCGTTTTTCCATGCGATAGTTGGCAATATGGAGGGTGTGAAAATAGAGCCCAACGAGTTATCGGGAGAGCTGCTGTACATATCCCGCACGGGCTACACCGGCGAGGACGGTTTTGAGCTTATCTTTCCCAACTCGAATGCTGTTGAAATCTGGAACAAGCTTCTGGAGGCTGGCAAAGAGTTCGACCTGAAACCCTGCGGTCTGG
>JAADDK010000104.1 GCA_013154005.1 Methanobacteriota archaeon | reverse complement strand
AACCGGATTGCGCACTGGTTTGAGAATGTGCGCCACGACCACCGTGGCGTCTATGCTATAGAGATGACGCTCACCTTTCCAAAGTGGTTTTCGGAACGGTTATATGCCGATTGGGAAGGCACTATGAAAGTAGCAGGTGCGGTATTCAATTCGTTTATGCGTAAGCTATCATCTAAATTTTTGAAATCTGATGATGAGATGTTGGGATATTTCCGTAATTTGCACCCGGTGGGTTCACAAAATCCGTTTGAAGCTCATTTGCATATACACCTGACTTTGATTAATCTCGTGTTCCGTGAGCGCGATGGTGAGATGGAATTTGTTAGGTTCAATCCGGTTATGAATGTTGATGAAATTCGGACAATGTGGAAATCCGCACTTGCTGAACATGGTATTGATGTTCCGGGCAATGTTGATGTGCATACTCAGTATAAGAAAGTGGGCACCGGCTATTTTCTGCACTGGGTTAAGTATTCGGCACGGCGGTTCTCTTATGATTATTCGGAGTATCTGTTCGCCAATCCTCTGCCAGAGAGCTGGAATAAAGAGTTTGTTCGCAATGTGCTGGAATACCGCAACCAGAGAGTTAATTATGGCTGGCTTCGGAAGATGACTTACATTGAGGACAATTTACCGAATATCCGCATAGTTCGGGATTCTGATAATGATGTGTTGCCTCTCACTGAAGTAGAACATGAAGATGTGAAACGGACACCGGAAATGTTTATGCCCGATGTCGTGGACGAGTTGCCCCGTGATGTTGCCGTGTTCGTTCAGCACCGTGGGCACTGGTATAAGGTTGTGCGAAAGCCCCCTGCGGTGATGACACGGTGCATTGTGCAGTTGATACTGCCAAGTGATCCACCCGGTTAGCGTGAGCTATCACAACCCCCATGCCATTTGTTCGTGTTATGCGTGCCTATGGTAGTCCAATTCGCATTTCACATTCGTGAAATGCTCATTGGATAGCAAGTGTTAAATCTGAGTGGTGCATGGTTATTTGTGGTGATGGTATGCCGGGCGCATTTGTGCAGATTAAAAAATACGGTGGAACTGCGGGCAGTAATCATTTGAGGCACGATTTTAGAGAGAAGACCCGCAGGGAGCTGGAGGGTAGGATAAAGGTGATTGGCGATTACGATGGCTTTCGGGAACATTTGAAGATACCGCCATTGCGTAGAAACCAGAAAACTGACTATATGGAGATAGTGGCGTATCCGGAGAACAATGAGCAGGCAATGGCGATATTGGAGTATCTGAAGAATGAGCTTAATCGCCCTGTTGTGGGAGTGTGGCACTATGATGAAAGCACCCCGCACGTGCATTTTTTGGTGCCGTGGCGGGATAAAGATGGCAGGGCGTTGCGATTACAAAAATCGCAGCTGCGGAATATGAAGAAAGCCATCGCGCACATGGTAGGGCGTGAGATTACACCGCCGGGACAGGGACGCACGAAGATACCCACGCGAGTGTGGTATATGGACCCGGAGTATTTTCGCAGTGTAGCAATTGCGGAACAGAAGCGCATGGAAGAGGCACGGCGTTGGATTGGATATGTTGCACGGTTGTATGGGCCTATTGCGATATATGGACTGCGTAGAGGCGTGGGCACAGTGCCCATAATGGTTGCTGGCATGAAAAAGTCGGGCGAGTTGTGGGACGCTGATAAAAACCGCCCATTGAACCTGCGCAGATTGTTTGCCGTGAACCGTGCCGGTGATGAGCTGGTGTTTAAGCCACGCAATAAGCCGTATAGTTTCCGAATGCGTGGCGGTGCTGACAATGAGCCAATGTATGATTTTGCGATGGCGGTGTTTCTGGACGATGTGCCGGTGTCCCGGATTACGCAGTTGCCGGAGAAGTGCATACTGGTGGAGACCTCACCCGGCAAGTTTCAGGCACATTTCTATGTGTCGTTTAAAGTGGAACAGTCGGCTATTGATGATGTGGGCGGATTTGATGAGTTTGCCAAACTGGTGCAGAAGTCCCTGGTTTATTACTTTGAGGCGGACCAAGGAAGCGTGGATTTGTATCATCTTCGCAAGTTGCCGGGCTTCCGCAATACCAAGTATGATGACGCCCCGCAGGTGCGTATTGTGGCACGGGATAAATATGACATTGAGAACGCCATCACTAATGATGATGTGCTGAAAATAGTCGGCGATAGTTACATTAATTATGTGGAACATAGAAAGGTGGCCAAACGTGTGTTTAAGTCAATGGAACAACCTGCCAATAAGACATGGGCGGATTTCTACTATGAAGCCCGGGCAAAAGGTAAGGTTGATTTGTCGGTTGTGGATATGAAGTATGCGGTATATCTGGCATCGCACGGTGTGGACGCTGATGTGATCCGGGACGCACTGATGGCAGAGAGTAAGGATATTGCTATCCGAAAACGAGGGCATTTAGATGACTATCTGGACCGCACCGTGAATAAGGCGTTAGCGTTCGCACACCGGGAAATAACCGCAGAGGTTCATCACGATGTGGGCATTGAGATGTGAGCATTGCCGTGCAATGCGAATTGGTAATCACTGATTGATGGATATGCGAGGGTTGTGTTTATATAGTAGGTTGCACATACACCATTACCATGATAGGACACCCGTGGGAAAAAGAAATTTATACGAGTTTTGCATTTACTACAATAGGCAGAGGTAGACATGGCGGGTAGTGCCCAATATGAAGCGGGTGTCCTGTCAGCTTCTAAACACTCCCGCCATGCTTCTGCCCTTCAAACTTCTTTAATTGATTTTACACCGGGAGAGGTAGAGGATATTCCGTGGTGGGAATACGATATTGATGTGGGCGGGCACCGCCTTATGTTCAATAGAGTAAATTCAAAATACAGGCGTCTAACATGCCCATATAACCCACGGGAAAATACTGCACCGTTGCCGGATATGGCAACCGATGGCGAGGTTCTTTTTGTGCCGGTGTCCTATGATGATATTATTTCAGAATCAACCAAGAGGCCTATCTATGTGCAGAGCACTATCGCACAGGCGATATTCCCGTCTGATGAGTATCGCCGAATGATTGGCGAAGCGTTTAATCTGGACACCGAAATG
>JAADDK010000022.1 GCA_013154005.1 Methanobacteriota archaeon | reverse complement strand
AAACATATTTAGCCTCCCCCGCCGGTGCTTCAACGTTCGAATGTGAAACGACGCTGGGCCTTGCTCCAATCCTCGCGCGAGAGAAATCGGTTGACGGGTTCGTTTTCCACGTGAGCGTCTATGATTGCGTTCACCAAGGCGAGCAATTTTCTTGGCGTTCCCCCTTCACCTTGTTTTGCAGCCTTGATCATCGCACCCTCCAGGTCCCAAGAGGCGTCTTCAACAAATGCGTTCAGGCTTATGTAACGTTTAGCACCAGCAGCCTGGAATCTCTGAGCCAAGAGTGCCCGCAAGGCATCTTCACTCCATTCTATTATAGAGCAATAACTTTGGGAACACAAGAGGGTTTGCTGAGAACAAAAAGCCGTTTTCATCCAATTTTGCATTTCCAGGGGGAGAAACATTTTATAAAAAATTCGTTCTTTCCCTAAATTCTCGGCTTTTTTCAAAAGTGGCATGATCAATGCGCCCATCTCTTCAACTGACTTCACACGATCATCCACCTCATCTACTAAAACAAAAAATCGTTGAAAGCCCCACGTCCGGGCAATTTGGATGCCCTCCCAAAAAGCCTCCCAGGAAGGCTCTCGGGCATGTTCATCTTCAGGCAAATCTTGAAGTATAGCGGCAAGAAATTCCTGCAAGCGAGGATTGCCTCCAACATATTGCACAGGCATTTTGCCAATGGCGACCCAATCACTACTTAAGCCCCATGCTGTGTCCCGCCAGGAATCTTCCTGTTGCATTCTCTCCTGCATATTACGCAATACTCTCCGCAAACGACGCCCACCTATATATATCAATTTACGAATGTCTTGAATTTGCCGCTCTGTGGGAGAGGAAAGCGAGAGAAAATCAAACTGCTCGATGATGGTCAAAACCAAATCGCTGGCCAATGCCTGAGCCAGACGATATCCATGATCAACAGAATGGCTTTTTGGGGAAACAGATGCTTGCTCGTTGCGCCCCAATTTGTAGGTAATGGCCAGCGTGCCATCAGGAATCATTCGGCAATCAGCCTCTAACGTCAAACGCAGCGTTGTTTTCCCTGACCCAGGAGGTGCAAACACAAAAGCATGCTGATCGCTCTTAAGCGCTTGCAAAGAATCTTGACTATCTTGCTGTATTCCTATATTTTCGTCTTCTACCAGAGAACATGCTTTTAATATGGGCGGCGTGTAATACTCGTAAAATTGTGGCCCCACACGATCAACTTCTTGCTCTGCCACCGGAGTTTGAAAAGGGTCTATTGTCAATTTCCACGATTTAAGGAGATCTTCTCGTGACCCTGTTTTACGATCAAATTCGGATTTTTGCCTCGTTCTTGAATTTCCAGATGTATTCATTTTTGATGAAAAATGTTGATAAGACATTGCCATTATTACAACCTTTATATTAAACAAAAAACAGAGAATATCTGTTTTACACTTTCTTGCAAAATCATTTATGCCTATTAAACTGTTTAACAGGAAGATGTTTTTCTATTTACGTGCAATTTCACTAAAACAGCGAGACACATTATATTAAAACAACAGTCTTTCCCCATTTTTAGAAAAATATCCCGCAAAACGCCAAACTTCTCACCCTCCACCACACAGTTCTCCTTCATATCTGATCGAGAGAGTCTCAGCACCTCGGATTGTTACATAGCATACTAATCTAATCTTGCAACGCCTACCCTCCTGCCTGTCGGAAACCTGACTTAAACCTGACACCGCCTCACTTTTGATGTTCCAGCCAATAACCTTCGCTTCTTTTATTGTGAAGATAGATGGAAATTCCCCGCAAAGGCTCGATCTTCTTCCTCAGACGGCTGATGGTTGTATGCAAATTTCCTTTACTCATAGCGAAAGCATCGTGCGCCAAAGGGGTTCCCTGCGCCCTGAAAAGCCTTGCAAGCACCTCATATTGGGAAATATCCAACGGAATCCAACGGTGACCACGCCATACTCCCCGTAGCCTGCCTTGTTCCTCCCCGTCATCTCCTCTCCCCAATTGAAGTGGCATATGCAAAGCATAAAATCTCGCTAAAACTCGTTCCTTATCGGCCAGAGTCAACCGTGGCTTGTCCAAAAGTGAACTCCGCTCCAAAAGGATTGCCGTCAACTTAACCCACGCGCCGGGTACCGGCGCCCCGAATTCTGCCACAACCCACTCATGCAAACCCTTTTCCAACGCGGGGGCACACAACATATCCAAACTCGCGATTTCCCCTCGCGTGGCCACGTGCAAATATCGCCGGACAATCGCCCGGGTCATATCCTCCGAAACATTGATTTTAAAAAGCGCCCCCCGTCCCCGCATCCAGCGCAGAATATCCCGCTCAATTTTGCACTGTCCTCCGGCGCAACATACCGGTTCACATTGTTGCGGAGGCCATAGCAACGGCACAGCCACCACAACCTTCAAGGCACGAAATTGCATAGGAGCCAGCCAACTAAGCAGGTTTTTTATCTCTGTTTGGTGCTGTGGCAACAGAAATGGTGGTGTATCCACCAAAACAAGAATTTGCTCATACCCCATCCGCTTCGCCAGAGTAATCATTTCCTCAATCGGCCCCTCTACAAATCCGTCCAAAGAAGGATAAATATCCTCAAACAAAAGACCCGTTACTTCCTTAGCCCAAGCAGAAGGCAACGCATCTGCCCACCGCAAGAGGGAACGCCGCCCCAAAAATTTTTCAATACCCCACCGCAGAAACTCCTTTTGTGTTGTGGACAAATCTCCTAAGGATTCAGGGTTCTCCCTGAAATACCGGCGCGCCTGCCGAAAGAACAATGTCAGAATTCGGGTGAGGTGATTCGGCAAAAGTGTTTTCCATTTATCCTGAAAAAACACATCATCCCGAAGAACAAAGGCTCTTCTCTCCTCTGCCTGCCGCTCAAGATATGCCAGGGCCGTAGATTTACCGCTTTGAGGAGGGCCTGTCACGACGCACCATTGCTCACGCTGCGCTAGCAGCGTATGCATGGGAAGCGGATGATATACATCCTCCCACCATTGCTCCGTCTCTTCAGGAAGCCAGGTAAGCGGCGAATCAAACAGCCAAGCCAAATAGTCTTGCACGCTAATTACTCCGAGGGCTTTTGGGGAGTTGTAGAA
>JAADDK010000017.1 GCA_013154005.1 Methanobacteriota archaeon | reverse complement strand
CCGGCTATCGCCAGATGCACAGATTCTCATCTACAACTACGGAAACCTCAGCATAGGCGAGGAAAAGTGGCATGTGTTTGTGTGGAACACCACAGGACACGTGGGATATCACAGGATTTTTATTGGTGTGGACCCCTACGGTGTGATTGAGGAATTAAACGAGAGTAACAACGTGTTTGAACAAAATATAACGGTCAGAGGATACGGACTCACACTCAATACCACTACCAACTCCACATATATACATCCGGGAGAGATTGCAACATACACGGTTACAATAACCAACATCGGTACATACCCCGATTCATATAATATTTCCCATAACTCCACGCTTACATGGCCCGTATATGTGTCTCCTGACCAAATTTCTCTTGTGCCAAATCAGTCGGCAACACTCCAGGTTAAAATTTACAGTCCCCTCAACATTACAGGAGACATAACCATGCTTACATATATTACTGGAGTTTCACAAAACAATACCACGAAAAGCTGCACCCTGACCATAACCACCAATGTGATACCAAGAATTGTATTCGTCTACGAAGGTGCATATCCAGAATACTTTGAAAATGCGCTCAATATAAGTGGCATAAGCTATGATGTATGGAACCAATCGCTCAGAGGAGATATACCTTATGATGTGATGCGCAGATACAATCTACTAATCTTCACGTCTGCCCAGAAAGTGCTGGATATACTATCTGCACAGGAGCAGAAAAATATGAGCAAATTTCTCACACAAGGTGGAAGACTATATCTCAGCTCCCAGGACTTACTTTACTCTTTAGCACCAGTCACCAGCGGAAAATACACATCTATAAACAACACGTTTGTAAACAATTATCTTCATGTTGTGGGATTCACCAACGATGTAAATTATGCAAACATATCCGGTGTATCTGGGGACATGATAGGTGGGAAGTTTTCCACTGTACAATTGGAGTATCCATTTTCTAATTATGCAGATATCATTAAACTTTCAGAGAATGCGTATCCAGTATTCACAAATAACGGAACACCTGTGGCAGTTCGGTACGCCAATTCCACTTACAGAGTCGTGTTTACCGCATTTTCATTTGAGGCGGTGGCAAATGCAAACATGAGCACGGGCACGCGGCTCCTCAAAGATATTGTTGACTGGCTGATGAACGACACATACACCGTACCACCAGCACCTGAGAAGCTCAGTGCCACCCCCGGCGCAGGATACGTGAATCTCACATGGAACGCACCCACAGGCAACATCACATGGTACGTCATCTACAGAAACGATGTCATCATAGCAAAAGTGCCCGCCTCCCGGCTGTGGTACAACGATACAAACGTGGAAGCGGGAATGACTTACACGTACAGAATCACCGCGCTAAACGATGTGGGTGAGAGCGATTTCAGCAACGCTGTGAGCGCCACGCCATACCAGCCTGTGCCGGAGCTCTCGCCGCTCATGGTAATAGCACTGCTCGCACTGGCATTTATCGTGAAGAAGAGATGAAAAGTTTGATTTTCTCGCCCTCAATCTCCCACTCCTGGGAGTACTCTCCTTCGTGTCCTTCTTCCAGCTGCGTGCTCTGCGTCTCCCTCATTATGTACTCTCTGTGCTCTTCAATTGCCTCTTTCAACACACCTGACGCGCTGTATCGTGTGATTATCTTGGCATCGTAGTCGAGGTCCATCTCCTTGCGCATCATCTGCACTCTGCGAATAATCTCGCGCGCCAGTCCCTCTTTTTTCAGCTCCGGGGTGAGCGTGGTATCCAGATAAACCACAATGGGCAGAGATTCAACCTCAACAGCCTGCACACCCTCTTTTGGCCGGCGGAATATGGTTATATCTTCATCGGTCAGCCTGTATCCCTCCACCACCAGCGCATTTTCATGGAGCTTTTTCTCCACCTCCTCAGGAGCCATGCTCTGCAGCGCACTCACCACCTTTTTCATGTCCTTTTTGAGTTTCGGACCCAGCGCACGATAATTGATTTTTATCTCCACCTCGGTAAGTCCGGAGATTTCGCCGATTTCTATCTCCTTCACGTTGATTTCCTCTTTGAGCACATCCTCAAACTTTCTGATTATTTCCGCGTATTTTTCATCACAGCTCACGAGCATCTTGCCCAGTGGCTGGCGCAGTTTCACATCCGACAGCTGGCGGGCCCGACGCCCTGCTTCGGCTATTTTGATGGCCACATTCATCTCCTCTTCCAGTCGCTGGTCTATGAGCGTGTCTTCGCATTCTGGATAATCCTCAAGATGCACACTCTCAAGAGCGCCAAATAACTCTCCATAGAGCAGCTCGGCCATATAGGGTGCAAACGGAGCAAGAAGCCTGGAAAATGTATGCAGTGCGGTGTAAAGTGCCGTGTACGCGCTTCTCTTATCATCGTCCATCTCACCGTGCCAGAACCGTCTGCGAGAGCGGCGCACGTACCAGTTGCTGAGTTCGTCGATGAATCTTTCAAGTGCACGGGTGGCAAGGTGCACATCGTAATTGTCGAGATGCCTGCGCACCTCCTTAACTGTGGAATTTAACCGCGAGATGAGCCAGCGATCAAGTTCGCTCTTTATCTCCCATTTCTCTCCTTTGTATGCATCCAGCTCTGCATTTTTCTTGAAAAACACAAGGACGTTCCACAGGGTGGCAAGATGCTTCTGCATGTACTCTTTCACCAGCGCTTCCGAGAAGCGCCTGCTCTTCCAGACCGGCGAAGAGTAAAGGTACATTCGCACCGCGTCAGCACCCACACTTTCCATCACGTCCATGGGATTTACGGCGTTGCCCTTGCTCTTGCTCATCTTCTCTCCGTCCTCGTCGAGAATCAGTCCGAGAGTCAGGACATTGCGATACGGTGCGTCATCGAACACCGCGGTGGATATGGCCATCAGCGTGTAGAACCAGCCGCGGGTCTGGTCCAGGCCCTCGGTGATGAAGTCCACGGGATACGAGCTTCTGAAATCCTCCACATTCTCGTGCGGGTAGTGGAACTGCGCAAAGAACGCGCTGCCCGAATCAAACCAAACGTCTATCAGGTACGGCTCTCTTTTCATCTCCTTTCCGCAAACCGGACAGCGAACGCGAAGCTCGTCGACCCACGGGCGGTGCGGCTCAAAATCCTCAGGCACGGAGTCCGGCTCGGCATGATTCAGCAGGTCCTGTATGCTGTCGGGCATGTACGTGTGTCCGTTTTCGCATTTCCAGATTGGTAGCGGGGTGCCCCAGTAGCGGTTTCGCGATAGGGCCCAGTCCTTCACCTCACTCAGGAAGTTGCCGAACCTTCCATGTTTGAGATGCTCCGGCTTCCAGTTCACCTTCTCGTTGTTGCGCAACAGTTCATCACGCAGCTCGCTCATCTTCACGTACCATGTGTCCAGCGCGTAGTAAAGAAGAGGAGTGTCGCAGCGCCAGCAGAACGGGTATGTGTGCTTCACAGTGCCCTTTTTGAACAACTTGCCATGCTCTTTCAGCCATGCCATAATCTCCGGGTCCGCATCTTTCACAAACTTGCCTTTCCACGGAGTGTCTGTGAATTTTCCCTCTTCATTGACCGGTTTTATGAGAGGAACGCCTTCACGTTTGCAAACTAAATAATCATCTTCGCCGAACGCCGGAGCGATGTGTACTATGCCCGTACCGTCCTCCGTGCTCACAAAATCACCGTAGGTCACGTAGAATGCATCATGCTCCACGGGCACGATCGGAATGAGACGCTCATATCTCTTGCCAAGCAGCTCCTCGCCCTTCATCTCCCGTAGTATCTTCGCCTCACCCAGCACCGCGGGGATGCGCGCCTTCGCGATATAGTATTTCTCACCTTCATACTCCACAAGCGCGTAGTCAATATCTTTGCCCACCGCAAGCAGAAGATTGGAGGGCAGAGTCCACGGTGTGGTGGTCCATACTAGGAAATAAGCGTCCTCGTCGCGAACCTTAAACTTCACGTACACCGACGGGTCTTTCGTTTCACGATAACCCTGCGCCACTTCGTGGCTGCTCAGGGGCGTGCCGCAGCGCGGGCAGTACGGCACAACTTTGTAATCCTTAACAAGCAATCCTTTCTCGTAAATTTGCTTTAAAGCCCACCACACACTCTCAATATAATAATCTTCCATTGTAACGTACGCATTGTCCAGGTCAATCCAGAACCCGATGCGCTTTGACATCTTGATCCATTCATCGCGGTACTTGAACACGCTCTCCCTGCACAGGCGATTGAACTTCTTCACGCCGAATTTTTCTATCTCCTTCTTGGAATTGATGCCGAGCTTCTTCTCCACCTCAATCTCCACCGGCAGGCCGTGGCAGTCCCAGCCCGCAATCCATGGGTAGATTTCGTGGCCGGTCATGGCCTTATAGCGAAGAAACACGTCCTTGACTGCGCGGGTGAGCGCATGGCCCATGTGCGGCATGCCGTTCGCCGTGGGCGGGCCTTCAAGAAATATATAGCGCTTTTTACCCTTATTTTTCTCCCGGAGCTTTTCGAATATGCGCTCTCTTTCCCATCTTTCCATAAGCTCGCGTTCAACGCGAGGAAGCTCTGCAACGCTGTGAATCTGCATACTTGCAGGAATGCTATGGGGATTATAAACATTTCTAATTTTCATCGTGCTGCTCTGAATCTTGGAGATGCTCAACCTGAAGTTTTAGCTCCTCTTTCACGCCCCACATACGGCAGAATGAGCACACCTCCCTTAGAGTGGGCATGCCGCATACCCTGCACGCTCTTAACTCCACCGGCTCTTCCTGAAAAAGCTCCCGGTTTTTCAAAAATCCTTTGACGAAGTTGAGTTTTGTGCCGGGGGACACCTCCTCAATCTCGTTGAGAACCTTTGCATACAGAATGCTCTTGGCTCCCTTTGCGTGCGGGCACGGCTCGGTGGTGAGATTCATATCAAAAAGTGCAACGTACTTTGCAATCTCGTAATTGGTAAGCTCGTAAAGCGGTTTTGCGCGTGCTACCAGTGCGTTGCCGCCCGGCAGGTACGGGCCCTGTCTGGCCAGATACCCGGTGTTCCAGTGCAGCACATTACCGAGCAAAAATGCAGATTCGTCATCTAAATTATGCCCGGTGGCTATAACGTCGTAGTCGTTATCCCACGCAAACTTGTTCATCAGATAGCGTTTGGTGGTGCCGCAGTAAGAGCACACCTCCCTCCGGGTTTTGAGCTCGCCCACACCTCTGCCCACGAGAGCACGGAGATAGAGCACATGAAGTGGCACACCCAGCTTCTCGCACTGCTGTCTCACTATTTTCTCCGAATACTCAGAGTACTCACGGATACCCAGATTTATGTGCAGACACTCAAACTCATAACCCAGCGCATGGAGTGTGAGCGCCACTGCTATGGCGTCCTTGCCCCCGCTCACCGCCACCAGAATTTTATTCTCTTTCCGAAACATTTTGTAACGGTGAATGGTGCGCTCAACCTTTCTTTCCACATACTCTTTATAATGCTCCTCGCACATGGCAAGGCGCGGTGAGCGCAACTGCACGTAAGCTTCGCTGCCGCAGAACTTGCATCTTCGCATAGTCGGGCATGTGAAGAACTTTTTTTACCTTTCGCCCATTACCCACCATGGACATCTTTTTAGATATGACCGGAACAATAACGGACATGGATAGCGAGAACTTTGCAATACTCAAATTAGCAGAGAAGATTCAAAAACGATTCAGAATTCCGATGAGCGCCGAAGAGGTTCTGCAGAAAATTGAAGAGTATCGCAAGCCGCGCATGGACAAAAGAGACGTGGAATATGTGCCCATCAGGTTTCTAATACTGGAGGCGGTGAAGAGTATCGCGCCCGAACCGCTCTGCGCCAACGACTCATACTGGGTGCTGGACGAATACGCGAACGTGCATGCAAAGTATGTGAAACTGGCACCGAAAGCGAAGGAAGGCCTAAAAAAATTGCGAGGCCTCGCGGAGCATATGGGAGTGATAACCGATGGAGACAGACCTTACACGGAGAAACTGCTGCAGGCGCTGGGCATCGCATCGCTGTTCGATTCAATAACCACCGCCGAGGATGCGGGCGTGGGCAAGCCCAACCCAAAGATTTTCCAGATGGCACTTCAAAATTCCGTATCTGAGCCGCGGCTCTACATAGGCGACTCGGAGAAAAGAGATATGTTTGGGGCGAAGCGCGCGGGCATGCTTGCCATAAAGATAGGAAAAAGCACGGTGCACGGCGATTACACCGCAGATAACCTGGTGGAAGCGGCTAGGATAATTGAGGAAACTCTTCTGAGAGATAACTCATAACCTTTTTACCTCTCTCTGTGACCTTCAAAATTACTATTTTTTGAACGAGCCCGTAGCGCACCAGTTTTTCAAGAATTTTCTCCATATCCTCAGAAGTCAACTCTAACTTGCGCATTATATCTTCGTATTTCCATTCCATAGTCACAAGATGCACCACCTGTTTTTCGAGGTTGGACAGGTCATTAACAACTTTGGAGTTGAGATAATCATCAACCATCTGCTGAATGAGTTGCCAGAAAAATACGCGTTTTATGGGCTGCACAAACAAACCCAACTTTTTCTTTTCTCCCTCCTTTTGATAAGTAATCAGTATCACACCCACTTTGTTAAGTCCATACTTCACGTTAGTACGGGCCACATCCAGAATCTCTTCCACGCCAATTTTAACCACCCGGGGTCCTTTAAATATAAGGGTATAATCTTCAACAAACATATACCCGGGAACCCACGATTCTCCAGATGAATACATCACTTTGGTTTTAACCGTTATCCTTTTCAGTATCTCGAATCTTACACGCCGTATAAATCGCTCTTCGGATGAAATTAGCAAATACACAGTTTCTCTGCGCTTTATGTTTGCGTACTCTATCAAAAGAAACGCGCGGCCCTCTCTGCGCACGGGCAGATTTATGCTCTTATCAATACTAACCACAAACTTCAGGGGTATTGTAATTATCTCTTCTCCGACAATTTGAAGCACGTCCTCACTCAGCGCCAGTGAGCCGGGAGTCCATTCTTTATCCGTATATATGAGAAAACCTCTTCCGTATGGGTGTATGTATTCCACCCGCCCCGTCAAAGTTCCGGTACCCATATATATCAACTTGCCTTGAGCCGTACCTCATATTTCTCCCCAATTTGCATATCCTCAATGCTCACATCTTCCATACCTTTGACCATCTCAATAAACTGATTAAACTCCTCGATGTCGTCAAAACTGAAAACCAGATTTACCCCCTGTGATTTGGTTTCGTTGAGAATGTTCAGCGCATCTTCTGCAGTTAAATGCTCCTCTCCGTTCACTATCGTTTTCTTAAACATCAAATTCTCAATCTTCTGCTCCATTTCCCCCAGCCTAAAAGGCTTTACCACATAATCATCCGCCCCCAATTTCATAGCATTAACCACCGTTTCAAGGTCATTCACTCCGGTAACCATGATTATAACAGCGTTTTTCATAATACCTCGAATCTGCTCCAAAATCTCGATTCCTGAAAAATCAGGAAGCATTACGTCCAGAAGAATAACATCGATGTCCGGATTCTGCTCCATCAGCTTGAACGCTTCCTCGCCCTTGTTCGCGATGAGAACCTCATATCCGCGCTTTGTAAAGTAAATTTTAATTAACTTCGTGATATCCTGATTGTCATCTACAACAAGCATTTTTAAACCTTCTCCCATAATTGTGAGATAGTAAGGCTATTGTATTTATATTTTACGACTTAAATTTCATGATACACCCCAAAGGTGTTAAATAACCAATGCCATAATAACATGTGAGATACCTGCACGTGTTCGACCCGTGGAATTTCCCGCTATGCACATGTCCGGTAAAGTATTCGATTGATCCGTACACCGGTTGCGAGCATCGCTGCATTTACTGCTACATATCCACGTACATTCGTGAGCCGTGGAGAGTGCGCCCCAAACGAGATTTTCTGCGCATACTCGACCGCGAGCTGAGAAATGCAAAGCGCATGCCCGTGTCAATGAGCAACTCTTCGGACCCGTATCCAAGCATAGAACGAAGCCTGAACCTCACCCGGGGCACGTTGCGAGTGCTGAAAAAGCACGATTTTTCCGTGCTGGTGCTCACAAAATCCGTGCTGGTGACCCGGGACCGCGACATTCTTGCAGATATGCGGTCTGTAGTGTCCATCACCATAACCACCCTCGATGCGCATCTGGCAAAGAAGCTTGAGCCGTTCGCGCCCGCCCCGGAGCAGAGGCTGAAAGCGCTGGAAAAACTGAAAGAAAGAGAAATAAAAATGGCGGTGCGCATAGACCCGCTCATACCCGGCATAAACGACTCGCCCGCAGAGTTGAATGCACTGGTCAGAGAGCTTGCGGGCATCGGCGTGGACCAGATTATATCCTCCACTTACAAAGCCAAGCCCGACAATTTCAGGCGCGTGGCGGGCGTGTTCAAGGCCCATGCGGAAGAATTGCACAGGATATATTTTGAAGAGAACGAGATGGTGCGCGGGGTGAGATACGCACCGCGAGAACTGAGAATGAAGATGCTCAAATCGCTCAGGGATATTGCCGTGTCATATGACATTCCTTTCTCAGTGTGTCGAGAAGGTTTGCCGCTGAACACCGCCCCGGCGTGCGATGCGAGTCATCTGCTAAATCAATAATCAGTGAAATTATTAATAAACAAAGATGCATTTTCCCAGCCTATGGATAAGTGCGTGCTGGTGCGTGAACTCAACAGCGATGCAAATTTACTTCGAGAGTTTAAAAAAGCCTCCGAGAAGACGGAGAAAGGATTTATGTTAATGCTAATTATGGGCATTTTTATGCCGCTGTTCATTCCTTTCATATTTGTGCCGCTTATTTTTCTGATAATACTCCCCATATGGAGCGGGGGCATGCTCCTCGGCTTCATCACGTACATAAATGCTCAGGCAATGAGTCTGAACCTGCGAAATAGAGGCTGGGTTCCCATACCAAACATCTACGATTCTCCGAAAATAAGGGCTCTGCTGATACTCACAACCATTGAATACTCCACCGCACTTTTCTTCACAAATTATCTTATTCTTGGATACGTGGACCCTGTGATATTTGCAGGCGTGGTTCTTATCCTCATCTCCGGCCCGGTTTTGATTTACGTGCGAAAACTTGCACTTAAAGAGGGATACTCTGTTGCACACATTTATCCCGGTAATGTGGAGCAGATAGCCAACAATGTTGCAGTGCTCATGGGCGGTGAGAAAAAGATGCTTAACAGCTCAAATAACTACAAAGCGTATCAAATCACCACGCCCTACTCCGGGCTAACGATTAAGGTTTCCAGGATTCCGGAAAAAGAGGAAAAGACCCTGGTGGCGATTAAGAAGCTCAGGCCGGAAAACCTGCTTATGGCAAAAGAGCTCGTGAGAAAAATTAACGAGCATTTAGAAGTGAATAGAGATAAAATTTCTAAAAAAGCGTAAATAACAAATATGCATTCACCACCCATGCGTGAGCTGCTCGCAGTGGCGATAATCATCATTCTCCTCATTCCCGTGGGTGCAGGCGAGAAGGTGCATGAGAAAAATGTAATTTTCGTGGTCAACGCAACCCTGTATCCGCAGATAAAAAACACCCTGAACGAGTTTGCCAACAGCGTGAAGGGATACCATATAGAAATCAAGGTATGGAGCAGCAAAGAACCGCAGGCACTGAGAAATTATCTGCAGGAGCAACACCCGGCGGGCGCGGTGCTGGTGGGCAATATAACAATTCCGGAATACTATAACCCGCTCACAAAAGAATACTCCCACACACTGTATTACTACATGGACCTGTCGGGAAATTGGGAGCTTAAAAACGAGACCGCCACACCTGAAAAGCTCACCGCCGCAAGTATCTGGGTGGGCGTCGTGCGCTCCACCGACATGGGCGGCAACAACGCCACTCAGATTAACCAGTACTTTGAGAAGGCAACACTATACGAGCAGGGAAAAATCAGCGCGCTGGCCGAGGCCGCAGGGTTCTTAGATGATGATTTTGCGACGCTGTACATCAACATCACCGATAATCTTGAAAAACTCTATCCTGCAAAAATGTATTACCATGCGGACGAAAGCACCATTGCCAACTTTAAATATTTGCTCACAGAGCATTATGCATTAGCACACATTATTGTGCATTCAAGCGGCAACAAATTCTACATCAAAGACGGAAAATTCTGGGATTACATTGATGAAAAACAACTGGATTCTCTGCACCCGAACATTCTGTTTTACACAGATATCAGCTGCTATGGTGCGGATTTCACCAAAGGCGCAATAACGAATCATCTCGTTATGCGCGGTGCGGGGCTGGGCGCACTGGCGTCACTGGGCAAAGCGTATCCACAGCCCATGTCCGAGTACTATGCCTCGCTTGCCTCTGGCAGCAGCTTTGGAGCAGCACTGCTCCGCTACATCAATTCAAGTTTATCGGAAAAAGACGGATTTTACAGGTACGTGGCGAACCTGTGCTTTTTGGGCGTACCATTTTTGCATGTCTACACGCCCTCCGGGTACCGAGATATAAGCAAGATAGAAATAAACGGCAACGAAGCGCTGAAAGAATTTGCCGCCGAGATGCACCTGCCCGGCACAGGCACTGCCAGCAACCCGATACGCATAACCGGGTTTTACATCCACCATCGCGGTCATCTGGAAATATCCAACACCACGCTGTTACTTCGCGTGGAGCACAATTACCTTTCCATCACCTCGACCTACGAAAACACAGGCATTGTACTGAAAAACTGCAAGAACGTGGTGGTTGAGAACAACACCGTGCTGGGCACAGGTGTGTACATCTTAAACTCGGAGAACGTGGTGGTTAAAAGGAATCTGGTGCGTTTGAGTTTTAACTCGGGAATCTCCGCGGTGCGCACCGGGTGCAGGCTCATCGACAACGTGGTTGTGGACTCTGGCAACGGCATAGTGGTGGGCGCGTATCTGGCGCCGGGGGAGTACGAATCCGGGATAATCATTATGGGAAACAGGATAATACGCTCGCAAACCGGGCTTTTGATATCGGGCGTGCGCGATTCAATCATCTCGGGGAATTACATAGATGCAATGCACGTGGGCTCTTACTCACTGTTTTCATTCTCCACCACTGGAATCTGGCTGTACAATTCCATCGAGAACAGAATAACGATGAACACCGTGAAGAATGTTTCCGTGCTGATAGAGATAAGTTATGCGTGGAGCAACAGAATTTACGAGAACAATTTTTATGGAAAATTCAATGGCTCTGGCGTGGGCTTCTGGCTCAGCGCTCCGGAGAAAAACCGCAACATCTGGAATTCTTCAGCCGAGGGCAACTACTGGCAGCAGTGGGCAAACAGGAACAATACAAACGACCGGAATCAGGACGGGATAGTGGATTATCCGTACATAATAGCACCGGGCAACGTCGATTATCGTCCTCTCAAATATCCGGTGGGAGCGGCACAGTACCCGCTGAACATGCCGTTTATAATAAGCACGGTTATTGTGGTCATTGCCCTCCTCGCCGCGCTGGGAAGTGTGAAAAAAAGATGAGTGAGGATAACGCATTAATATTTCCGTGCATCTCACCCTGAGATGAACCCATACCTGCTGACAAACGAATTAAACGAAACGCAGGAAATAGCGAAAAAGCTCAAGGATAGCGACAAAAAAACGAGAAGATTATACATTGTCAACTTTTTACTTCTTATACTCCTGTCGATTGGCATGTTCGCGGTCATTGTGGCCATTGCCCTGATGCATGCTCAGCATTATTTGATTTATCTGGCCGTTTACACGCTGCTCGCGCTGAGCCTGATGGTCATAATAATAATCATCAACATCGTCTCTGCAGTCAAAAGAAGAGAGCTTCTTAACAACCTGAAAATGCAGGGCTGGATTCCCATAACATCACCATTCGATGACCCGGTGGTGCTTGCACTGATGCTCATAATCGTGCTGGGAACTTTAGGAACAATATTTCTGTTCAGCGTCCTGGCAGGAGATTTCGGAGACCCTGTTCTAATCACGGGAATTCTTATTGTGGCAATTATGGGCTTTCGCACCGTTCACAAAAGAAATATGCGACGCAAAAAAGGATACCCGATTATGCGTTATTTCAATGTCAGCTTTGAAGATGCAATGCCTCGCATACTGAAGAAACTCGAAGAGTTTAACGTGCTCGAGAAATTCAAGGGTGCATCATATTATCGACTCAAAATTATGGGGCCGGCTCTGGACGTGATAGTGTATCGAGTTTCAAATGGAAGAATAAGCGTGGAAATCAAGCCGGTAAAAGAGGAAAATCTGATATATGCAAAGAAAGTTGCAGAAAACATCACCGCAGGCATCTCACTGGCCGGGCAAAAAGATGATGCACAACTCTAAAATGCTCAATCTTTTATGCTCTGCACCTGCCGGAGTATATCCTTCGCGAGCCGCTCTCCGATGCCGGGAATATCGGTTAGCTGCCTGACCGTCGCGCTCCGGAGTTTCTCGATGCTCGTGAACCCGTAATCAAATAACCTGCGCGCACGCACCCGACCCACACCACGAAGCATAACGATTGGCAGCAGCTCCTCGCTCACGCCGTACTTCACCCTCAACCTCAATTTCTCCACCTCTCGAAAATGGGGATATCCCTGCGTCTTACCAATTTCCGCAAACGAATAGAGAAGCCAGTCCGCCAGTTCGGCGAGAGAGTGCAGGTCTCCGGGACCGATGTCGTACGTGTTCACCACAGAATCCTGCGTGGCCTCGGAAATCCAGTCTTCCAGTATTCTCGCAATTTTGAGTGCCCCAAAGAACTTTTCCGGCTCCACGCTGAACTCGTCCACGGCGATGGGGTGCAATCGCGTTTGTATAAGCAGCTCTTCGATTTCCGCCTTTTTCGCGTAAAGTGGCCGCATGTCGGGAGTTGCAGAGATTGTGTGAAGAATGCAAAACTCATCATAATCCAGCGCATAACATTTTTTGAACATTAGCGCGCTCAGCGGGTCCACATAAAGCTCCGCCACGCGTCGACCCAGCGGTGTGGCACGGAGAAAACGGCCTTCTTCCACAAAATCGTTTTCCACCAGAAAGCGAAGCGTGCCCTCTATTTTGTAAGATAGCGTATCGACGGGCAAACTGAACCCGTAAAAGCTCATCTTGAAAAATTCCATTATCTCCTCAACGCTCTGCGCCATATCCGTGGCGATTAGCGCAAGAAGATGAATGCGCAGCGCTCTATCACTGGACAACTGCGATTCCACATCTTCCACATCGCCCAGTATGTAGTTCTCCATGTACCACTGCGCCCGCTTTTCACTGGTGGCCATGAGTATGCCCTCACCGTACCGGTCGTAGCGCGGGCGTCCGGCACGACCCAGCATCTGCTTGACTTCCATCACCGGAAGAGGCGCCATGCCCACACCGTCGTATCTGGCAAGGTCTCTCACTATCACCGTGCGTGAAGGCAAGTTTATGCCCGCTGCCAGCGTGGGCGTGGCCACAATCACCTTAATGAGCCGCTTTTTAAAGCCGTCTTCCACCAGCTTGCGATGCCTGTTGGATAAACCTGCATGGTGAAACGCCACACCGTGCTTTATCAGTTTTGCAATTTTTTCGCCGTAAGCACTGTACTCATCTTCCAGTATCTCGTTTGCAATCTTTTCCAGTTCTGCAAGCTCCTCGTCCGTGAGCATGCGAAGCACACGCCTCTGAAGCTTTGTCGCGAGAGATTCTGTGGATTTCCTTCGATTTACAAATATGAGAATTTGCCCGCCACCGGCAATGCGGTCCATCACTAAATTGCCCACACCCAGCGAGTCGCGTTGCAGGTTTTCCACGGTGTTATCATCATAGTATATCGTATCACCAACGTACACACCAAGTTTGAGAGGCACGGGCCTGAAATCGCTGTAAACCAGCTCGGCGTTGAGCCATTCTGCAAGCTGGGCGGCATTGGCCACCGTCGCCGATAATCCCAGAATCTGAACGTCCTCGTTAAGTGCGCGAATCTTGGTTATCACCATCTCCAGCGTGGGTCCACGGCTTTCCTCGCCCAGCAGATGAATCTCGTCCACCACCATCGCGCCAATTTCATACGCAAAATCTGGATTATGCCGGAGTATGGAGTCCATCTTCTCGCTGGTGGCCACTATCACATCGTAGTTTTTCAAATACCCGGAAGGAGCGTCAAAATCGCCCATCGCAAGTGCCACGCTCAACCCAAACTTTTCAAAATTTCTGAGCTCTTCGTATTTTTCCATTGCGAGCGCGCGAAGAGGCACCACATAGATGCTTTTCAAGCCGCGGGAGAACGCACGCAGAATGGCCATGTACGCTATCAGCGTCTTGCCGCTGGCCGTGGGCACGCTCACCACGGTACTGCGTCCCGCGAACACATGGTCCAGCGCCTCTTTTTGCGGTGGATACAGAAACTTTATGCCGTCTTTGCGAAACACGTCCACAATCTCCGGGTCGAGGGGCACCTCGTCAATGTCCACGGGTAGCAGTATGAGCCGTGGGATTTAACGGTTTCCATCATCAAGCCACGCGTACAAGTGAAAACCAATTTATACCAATCCGCACATGCAACTTTCATGCGCACAGTTTACATTCATGACACGTTGAGCGGCGAGAAAAAAGAGTTCA
>JAADDK010000057.1 GCA_013154005.1 Methanobacteriota archaeon | reverse complement strand
CCATATACCCTCCCAGTTCACAAGGCGATAGTACACATTTCCGCGGAGGGTCAATCCAATTTCCATGGAGTTATCATTTTTTGCGTATTTTAGGGGCATATCAACAGCCACCCACCGTCCAAACCATCTGTACGCCTGAATCCTGTTCACTGCCCCCAGTTTTCCATATATGAGAACGCGATACTCCGCCCCTATGTTTCCTATTTTGAATCCCGTGTGCGGATTTTTGTCACTATCCACATATATTTCCAGGGTGTCTTCCGGCATTCTTGTGTTATTGGTTACATTTCCCCCGGTGTTGTTTCCATTTTCTGTTTTTATAACAGGCACTCCCGTGCCGAAAAGCGTGCCGTATACGGATATGTAAATTTTTAGATTTGCAGTATTGTCCGATGCGTATTTGCTTAAATCCACATTAATTGGCAGTGCACTTCGCGGGCTTGTGAACGCATCCTTCCAGTCCAGAAATATGCCATCGATTGCCTTTTGTGCAGGTATGGCGGATATATATGCACCCTGCGCACGATTGATGAAAGTGAAATTTTCTGAAGATAGGAGATACGGTTGCAGAGTACCGTATTTTTTTCCGCCACCTGAATACAATATTTTCATAACTATGGGTACAGTACCTATTTCTATGGGATGTGTAAAGGATATGTGTGTGTAGTTGGAGCTAATAGTTACCTCTTCGCTTAGGTCTTTCAGCTGAAGTGTGACCTTTGCAGAGGTATTGCCGATATTTTTGAGTGTTAGAGAGTTAATCTTCGCCGTGCCCGTGCCAGAGTTCCAGAGTGTAACATTAGTTACAGGTTTCCCGGGTTCGAGAACCTCACCCCCGGTGGATACGGCCCATATGTGGTTTATAGGTGTATAAATGGACGAATACCACACACCTTCGCGGGAAGAATAGTAAAGCAATATACTGCTATGCTCTAATATTTTGAAAGTCATAAGTTCCACAGCGTGTCCGGATATGGCAAAATTCACAGTGCCTGAAGATTCCCAGCGGTCATCCTCGAATCTCAGTACTCGAGCTTTCTGTGTGCCGTTTACAGAGTAAATCCATATGGCAGCATCCACACCCATACGATTTACAGGGAATCCAGTTTTTGGACTCGAATCCTGGTCGATCAGTATGCCAAGCTTAAAATTTTTAGTGCTGAAAAGCCCAGGACCCTGCACATAGATGAACGTGTTTTCCCCGTACGTTTTCATCTTAAATGTGGTAAATTCGTGAGAGATACCCCCATGCGCGGGGATGTCTTTCCAGTCTTCAAAATGGCCGTCTATCACTATTGCAGGAGCAGTTCCAAATGTGAGTACTCCAGCCAGCAGAACAGGCAGAATAATTATAAGTCCAATAATCACCACCCTTATTTTACCCTCTCGTACAGGTTTATGCACCTCATGCGAGTTAACACTGAGTCCGTTTACCAGCCCATTTGTATATCCTGGTTTTGGAGCACCTATTTTCTTGGGTTTTTTCACCACAGGGGTCGGGGTCTCCAGATTTTTAAGCTCCAGAGAGCTTGCTTTGAATTTAAAATCAGAAGCAATCATCTCATTGCCCAATTGGGTAAACAGTTTCTCCCCCTCTCTCCAAAGCCTGGAATCATCAGGATTCTGATAAAGTTTAGCAATAACAGTTGCTATCTTATCCATTATCTCCTGATAATTGTCTGGATGCTCAAAAAACGTGTGTCCGCAACTGTGACATACGGGTTCTGCCTTGCTGACTATGGCTCCGCAAGCGGGACATCTGAACTCATCGAAGATTAATTCTTCAGGAGGTGTCGTGGCAGTATCCACCAGGTTAGAATACTTTATTATATTTTTAGCCAGAGAATTACTAAAACCGTCCAGGTTGGCCACTTCATCTATGCTGGCGTGTTTAAGCTTATCCAGAGTGTACCCGGCTCTTTCCAGAATCTCGGAGCGCAGTGGGCCCACAAAAGGCACGGGTAACATGAATCATCATAACTTGCACGATATTTAAGTTTTTTCCAATATTTCTTATCTTAGTCTCTTATTCCATCCTTCGCCAAAAAATATTTTTAGTATGTGCCGATAGGATGCATCATGGCAGATATGAGGGGGATATACGGAATATTACGGAGCATTGCCACCTCTGCAGTGCCTGAAGATTACGGCGTTCCTGCAATCGGTGGCGCAGTGCCCGTGCCAATTTCAAAATCAAACTTTAAATTCATAGATGCAATCCCCGCAAGATTGTGTTTTGTGGACGGCGGTAACAGCCACCTGTTTCTTGCCCCGGGCCATGCCATACACATGGTCCGGCTTTATGCGTCGCTGTTTGACGGTAATACTCGAAAAAAAGAGTGGCGCTACACGTACATCATCGACGCGAGATATCTTCCAGATAAAAACAGGTACCGTGCGAGAATATATGACATAGACGGCTCTGGGATATATCCGGAGGAAGTCATGTACATTCCCGAGCACATAATGAAAGATGAGCGTATTAAAGGTGTGGGCGCGTATATGCGAAGAATTGGAGAATGGCTATTAACAAAAGAGATTGTGGATGAGTGTGAGTTTATAGTCAGAGATGGAGCCCTGCAAACTGGAGAGAAGGAGGAGGGCATCTATGCTTCCGCCGTAATTGCTCACATGAGGGATGGAAAGGGTATAGTAGGGCTTTCTAAAACATGCACACTCTTAACTGACCGTGGCTATTCACTTGTTGCAGCGGTGCATCACACTGCCGAACGTGCTGGAATCCGTGCGCCCTGGTATTATAATCCGCTGGCCAGAGGTATTGATAGCATTTACGGAGATATGTACGTGGTGAAACTGCACCCGGCATCCAGATACGCGTTCAGAGCGGAAGTGTATCCGGAATCACTTGCAGAGAGAATATTTGCAGCACTTGTGGTACATTCTAACGACCCCGAGTTTCTGGGTTATCCGTACGGGCTGCTTGATGCAGATATTCATGCCCGCATAAGCGATGAAGAGGCGAAGATGTACCGCACCATGCTTTACGATTATGTAGATGAGTTCTCCGAGCTGGAGATGAATACGCTCAATGCGCATGATATAATAAGCGAGGTGAGATGAAATGGTTGAACAATCACTTGAACAGTTTGTGGAAAAAGAAACGGTGAATAACAATGTCAGAGATGGCCCTGTCAATGCTCCCGGGCAAGAATATGAAAACAAAGCCCCGGAAATAGTAGGTCAGATAATCGGTGGTGAATACGATGAAATTCTAATCCGAAAAAAGAGCAATACGAGAGTGGAAATTGGGGAGCTTCTGGTGACGTGGGATGGTATCATGGTCCAGATATTTGACGAGGAGTATCAGAGCCTGATTGAAGGAAACGATATTGCCCGAATGAGCGGAATGGAACTGGAGGGATACGGAGGTCTTGAAGTAAAGGAACGCAATCTGCGTAATTATGTGCAGCTTCTCGCCAAACCTGTGTTCGATTTAAATACGCACAAGACGCCAAAAGGGTTGCCGGATTTTTTTGGGTATGTCCGGCGCATCACAGAATCGGATTTCAGGTTTCTCCGCAACAGCAACGGCGCGCTGTACCTTGGACGCGTGCGCTCCGGCACAAAAGTTCTTGATATTCCCGTGCGCCTGGACGCTCATGACGTGCTCTCTCATCACATGCTCGTCCCCGCCACCACCGGCCGGGGCAAGAGCAATTTTATGAAGGTAATGCTCTGGCATCTTGTAGATGCAAGTGATGTGGGCATTCTTGTGCTGGACGCGCACAACGAGTACTATGAATATGTGCATCACGGTAAAAGATACGGGCTGAGCGTGCACCCTGCCGCAAAGGGCCGGGTATATCTTTATTCGCCAAATCCGCCGGCGGGCATGCCCGCTTTAAAAATAAATATCCGGTCTGTCAGGCCGCATCATCTTAAAGAGATTATGGAGTTCACCAGCGCGCAGGAAGATGCCATGTACCTGGCTGTGCGTGAATGGGGCAACGATTGGATTGCGCATCTGCTCATGGGCGGAGCGCTGGAAGGTGTGAGAGAGACGACTCTCGCGGCGCTGCAGCGCAAGGTCCAGGTCGCGCTGGACATAGAGTGTGTGAACGGCAGGCTCGTATCTCGGGGCAATATATTCACCGTGGAAAGCGGCAACGGTGAGAGCACAATAAGCACCATTGCAGAGATGCTTGACCGCGGTGCCACTGTGATTCTGGACACGGGCACCATGTCGGGAGAGCTGGAGATTTTGCTGGCAAGTATGATTATGACCGAGGTGTTCCGCAGACACAAGCGCTGCAAAGAGGGCCGCGCTCCCGATTGCGATTTTGCACAGTTGCCGGTGGTATCCGTGGTGCTTGAAGAAGCGCCCCGCGTGCTGGGCGGTGAGGGCGGCAATATATTCAAGACCATCGCGAGAGAAGGCAGAAAATTCAATGTGGGTCTGATTGCCATCACGCAGCTTCCATCGATGATTCCCCGTGAGATTATGGCAAATCTGAACACAAAGTTCATACTGGCAAACGAGACGAAGAGCGAGAGAGATGCGATAATCTCCACCGCCGCACAGGACCTGAGTAAGGACAGCAAGCTTATCGCCTCGCTGGAAAAGGGAGAGGCGCTGGTGAGCAGCATATTCACCAGATTCGCAATACCTGTGATGGTCGATAGATTCGAAGATGTGGTGGACGCAGCCCGAAAAAGCAGCAGCCATGAAAATGTGCCGATAAAGCCCAGATTTTAATTTTCTCCTCTTTTTCCGAAAAAATTTAAATAATTCTAAACAATTTCGGCACTGTGAAAGAAGTTAGGGAGAAATACATCGAAAGAATGTACGATTTGAAGCGCGAGAAGGGTTACATACGCTCCATAGACCTCGCTCGCACGCTGGGTGTGAAGCCGTCGAGTGTCACGGAGATGCTGCAGAAACTCGCCACGGAAGGTTATGTGAAATACGAAAGGTATCGCAATGTGGATTTGACTGAGAAAGGTCTCGCACTTGCCAAAGAGCTGGAGCGGCGCCACAATGCCATAAAGAAGCTTTTCATGCTCATTGGTGTGAGTGAGGACACGGCGAACAAAGACGCCTGCGTGATTGAGCACATAATAAGCGAAGAGACCGCAAAAAAGATAATGGAGTACGCGGATAACCTGCCGTGATTGCGGAACGGGTACGTAAAATAAAAAATGCGCTGCCGCCGGGCGTGGTGCTGTTAGCGGCCACCAAGACGCGAAGCGTGGAGGAGATTCGCGAGGCTGTGGATGCGGGTATTCGCGTCATCGGTGAGAATTACGTTCAGGAAGCGTATCGAAAAAAGCCGGAGCTTGATAGAGAGGTGGAATGGCACCTTATCGGACATTTGCAGAAAAATAAAGTTAAGAAAGCGTGTGAGATTTTCGATGTGCTTCAGACAATAGACTCTGAGGAGCTTGCCCGTCTTGTAAACAAAAGATGCAAAACTATGGACCGGAAAATGCCGGTGTTCATCGAAATAAACTCCGGGAGAGAGGAGCAGAAACACGGCGTGATGCCCGAGCATGCGCTTGAGCTTGCAGATGCAATTTATTCCCTTGAAGCCATCGAGCTGGCGGGGGTGATGACAATGGGCCCCGCTCTAAAGCCAGAGCAGATGCGTCCGTATTTCCGGCTCACGGCTGAAATTTTTCAAGAACTCAGGAAGAGGTATTCGACCGTGAGGTATCTGTCAATGGGTATGAGCGATTCCTGGCGTGTGGCCATTGAAGAGGGGGCCAATATGATTCGTATTGGCACGGGCATATTCGGGCCACGAAAAATAAAATAAATGCGAGCATTTACGGGCATGTGGAATTAAAGCTCTATGTACTGCACATGAATCAGGACGATCCTAAAAAATGCACTGCCAGAAAGATGGCACGGTTCGGGCTGGCACGACTCAAAACACGGCCCGTCGAGGTGCCCGGAGGAAGTATAGTTCTCTCACCTTTCACGAATAAAGTACTCGCACCCGTGGACCTGGGCACTGCCCGAAGGCGCGGTATAACGGTGGTTGACTGCTCTTGGAAAAACGCCCGTGAGGTGTTCTGGCGCATAAAGGGCAATTTCCGGCGCCTGCCGTTTCTGGTGCCCGTGAATCCCACAAATTACGGACATCCGGGCCAGCTTAGCAGTGCGGAGGCCATGGCCGCTGCACTTTACATTCTCGGATTTGAGGAGCAGGCACGGAGCATAATGAACCTGTTCAAGTGGGGTCCTAACTTCTTCGTGATGAACGCGGAGCCTCTCCAGCTGTATGCGTCTGCTAAGAGCCGCGAAGAGGTGGAAAACTACGAAAAAGAGTTTTACTGACATTTTCAAACGAAAGATAGATATGCGTTATCTCCATAAGGAATTGAGGTGATATAAGATGCCATTCAATCTTGAGCTGGAAAATCTCAGGTACGGAAGCGAGCTTGTGAAAAGAGGATTTGCAAAGATGCAGAAGGGCGGCGTGATTATGGACGTCACCAACGCCGAGCAGGCGGCCATTGCCGAGGATGCGGGTGCGGTGGCTGTGATGGCGCTGGAGCGTGTGCCCGCAGATATACGCAAGGCGGGTGGTGTGGCACGCATGTCAGATCCCAAGAAGATTCAGGAAATTATGGATGCAGTTAGTATTCCCGTTATGGCCAAAGTGCGTATCGGGCATATTGCCGAGGCGAGAGTATTGGAGTCCATGGGCGTGGATATGATTGATGAGAGCGAGGTGCTCACTCCGGCAGACCCGTTTTTCCATATAGATAAGCGAGAATACACCGTGCCGTTTGTGTGCGGTGCGCGCAATCTGGGTGAGGCGGTGCGCAGAGTCTGGGAAGGCGCCGCGATGATTCGCACGAAGGGTGAAGCGGGCACTGGTAATGTGGTTGAAGCCGTGCGTCATATGCGGCTCGTTTCGCGCGGTATTGAAGAATTGAAGTACAAGGACGATGCGGAAATTTACAGAATTGCAAGAATATACGCAAAATCGTATGAGAAGCTTCTTCTTCGCGTGAAAGAGTTTAACGGTGTGCCTCAGGAGATCGACCCGCACGAGCCGGTGTTCGGTAAGTACACAATTAATGAGATAGTCGAAGGCCTCTACAAAGAGCTGGTTGAGATAAAGAGATTGCAGCGACTGCCGGTGGTGAATTTCGCTGCCGGTGGAATAGCCACGCCTGCCGATGCGGCGCTGATGATGCAGCTCGGCACCGACGGTGTGTTTGTGGGTTCGGGAATATTCAAATCACCCAATCCGCCAGAGATGGCCCGGGCGATAGTGGAAGCGGTGCACAACTACGATGACCCCGCACTTATTGCCGAGGTATCCAAGGGACTGCAGGGCATGCCGGGCAAGGAAGTGGAAGAGCTGGAGCAGAGGCTGCAGGATCGCGGCTGGTAAATTTTCTTTTCTTTTTATTCGGTGATGGGCTTTGGATATAGAGCGAGTGCTTAGAGAAGAGCTAAGCAATGTTAATCGCGGGATAATTAAGAATCGCCGTTCTCTCAGAGAGCTGCTCCGCGACCCCGAGATTTTTGACGGCAGGCAGAGTGTACGTGTCTCGTTGGACTGCCTTGAACGCATTGCCAGCTCCTGCAACCTGCCGCAGTCGCAGATTCTCTTGCCCATCACGTTTTTCGTTCCTGCGGGATTATACGAAGGTTATGTGCTTTCCGAAATCGATGCGAGAGTAATTGAATCTCTTGGCGTGAGCGTTCGAGAGCGTGCGGGGAAGTACTGGGTGCGAAAACATGATATCCGAAACCTTGAATCCAGATTTACTGGTTGCTTTCAAAGTGTGATTCTTCCATAAGCAATGTGGTGGAATTTTTAAATACTCCTTGTTCATGGATAAGTATGCACAGCGTAAAGAAGAAAATGGTGCTTCTTGGTGATGGCGCGGTGGGCAAAACATCGCTTATTTCACGATTTGTCATGAACAAATTTGGAGAGAAGTACATCGCCACCATTGGAACGCGTGTTTCCAAAAAGACTGTAAATGTTGGTGATTACGAAGTCACACTGCTAATATGGGACGTGCTGGGACAGAAAGGATACCACAGGGTGCAGTGGGCTTCTTTCAAGGGCGCGCAGGGGGCGTTTTTAGTCGCTGATCTTACTCGAAAAAGCACGCTTGAATCGCTGCGTAATTACTGGCTTCCTGAGCTGGAAAAGATTGCACCCGGCATACCGATTATTTACATTGGCAACAAAAGTGACCTTCCCAACTGGGAGATTACCGAGGAAGAGCTCCAGGAGCTTGCCTCAGAGCGAGATGCAGAGTACATAATCACCAGTGCAAAAACAGGAGAGAACGTTGAATGGGCATTCACCAAATTAGCTGAAAAAATGGTGCACATCAAAAATAGAGATGCAGATACCCCTGTATTCACCAAAGATGTGAAAACTCTCAGAGATGTGGTGGATTACATAATCTACGACTTTTCAAAGCATTACGGAGATATGAACGATGCCATGCCCATAATCAGACATCAGGCAGAATTGGCAGGATTGAACATCCACGAACCAAAAATCGCGCAGGTGAGAAAGTTCATAGAAAATCTGTACACTGTTGAAAAATCCTACAAAGGAGAGGAAAAAGCCGAGCAACTTAGATATCAAAGAATGAAACTGTTAAAAAAAGTGAGTTAGTCCCAGAGCCTCTTGAGTATCTCGCCAACGCCTCTGAACGCGGCCACATCTCCGTCCCAGTTTTCTATCACGTTGGCGTATTTCTCTTCTATCTCTTTAAGTATCTCACTGGCCTTTGCCTCAACTTTTCTGGGGATTTTCGAGCTGCTTATTATCGCCAGTATAAGGTGCTTACCTTTGTGAATCTGAATCTTTTTGTTTCCAAACTCCATGCTTTTGAGAGTCACATTATCCTCACCTTTGAACGCATCCTTTACAAATTCCTGTATGGCTACCAGCATGCTCGACAGTATATCCTCGTCCATATCAGGTTTTAAACGTCTTGTGGCATGGTGTATTAAAGTGCCGGATTCGTCGATTAGGTACACATCGTCAATGGTGTATTTTTCTCTTTTCATGGCAATGATGAACGCTATGGCCACTCCGATGGTGAGGAGAATGAGAAGCCACAGGAACCATGGAAGTGCCGAGATGGGATTGCCTCCCGGAGTGGGCGGCACATACCTTATCTTTATCTCTTTGGTTATGTTGCTTGTGGCACCGTCGTTGTCTCTTACGGTGAGAGTCACCTTATATGTACCAGTGTGGGCATAAATATGCGTTGCAAACTTTCCATATCCCACACTGCCATCTCCAAAGTGCCATGTGTAGTTCAACGTGCGCAGATCCGACGGAGTGTCTGTGGTGCCTGATGCATTGAAGTACACGGTGTTGTTACTCACTGTAAATGTGAAATTTGCAGTGGGCGGTAAGTTGATAACATGCACCGTAAGAAATGCCGTGGAGAAACTGCCGTCGCCATCAACCACACGAAGCGCAATGGTGTAATTACCCTGCTCGGGATAGCTGGTCTCCGCAAAAGGCTTCTTTGTCTTTTTGTCAGCTATAAAATGCCCCTCTATGTATGTGAAATCCCAGAGATATTCCTTCACACCGTCGTAAGCATGCGTGCCCGTGGCATTTAATTTTATTTTTTCATCTTCAACTATTTTTCCGAGAGTATCCAGTTTTAACTGAATGATTGGAGAGGTATCCTGCACGTACACCAGTTTTGTGCAGTTTGCTTCGTCGCCGTCTTTCTCGCGAACCGTAACTGTGACTCTATATGTCCCGTTCTCCCGATATATATGTGTTGGATTCTCTTCGGTGGAGGTGCTGCCATCACCAAAGTCCCAGTGAATGTACACTATGCCGTCGTAAGAAGTGATGTTCGCTTTGAACTGAGTGGGCTGGCCCTCGATGGCATTGGAGTACGTGAACGTCACGCTGGGTTTGGTGTCTTTCACAATAACCATCTGAGAATAGCTCACATTTGAACCGTCAGAATCGTTAACGTAGAGCGTGACAAGGTACGAGCCGTTCTGAGCGAACACATGAACAGGATCCTCTTCGCTGGATGTACCCCCATCACCAAATGTCCAGTAATAGCTTGCAATGCTGTCGTAGGATTTAACATGAGCGTAGAAATAAAATGGCTGACCCTCGTACGTGCCGTTATACGTGAAATTCACCACAGGTTGCGTATCCATTACCAGTACACGCTTTACCACCCATGAAACCGAGCCGTCAGAGTCGCGAACAGTGTGATTCACATAATACGTGCCCTGCTGCGGAAACGCATAGCTCACATTTCTTCCGTACTCTATCACACCCGTGTCAAAGTTCCAGCTCCAGTTCACGATGGGGTCATAAGATGTGGATTCATCGGTGAAATTCACTTTCTCACCCTCATAAATCACCGTGGGGCTGTACGTGAAGTTGGCGGTGGGCGCGGTGTCCTGAATGTGCACGGTTTTGTTCACATACCCGATACTCCCGTCTCCGTCTATCACCGTGAGATTCACCGAATAGTTACCCTGCGAGGGATACGTGTAATTCACCACAGTTTTGTTCACAAAGTCCCATTTTCCATCACCGTTCATGTCCCAGAGTATTTGATACACACCATCGTAAGCGTAGATATGCGCCACGAACTCTGTAGGCTGGCCCTCTATGGCGTTGGAGTATGTAAAATTCACTATAGGAACGGAATCAAGCACCCTGACAGTGGCAGTGGTGGAGTTGCTCAGCCCCTCTTTATCGCGCACGGTGAGCATGAACGTGTAGTTGCCCTGCGTGGGTGCATAATACGAGATATTTACCCCGTATCCCAGCAGGTTCCAGCCCGTGCCGGTCCAGTTGTACCATGTGTAATTGAGCGTGCTTATATCGGACACTGAATCGGTGGAATTGGCACCGCTGAGATTGATGTAATGGCCCTCGTATATACTCTTCGGGGCGGTTATGTTCGCCACAGGCGCAAAGTCTTTCTGGTAATACACTCCCACGGTACCAACTTCCAGCGGCGCAACGTCTATGGGCGCGCCCGTGCTGCTCACTACTATATCATCTTTACCGTCTCCGCTCAGGTCCCCGGCAGCCATGGCCCGGGGCGCCAGCTCTGTGGCGAGGTAATCTTTAACAAAACCCGTCCCGTTGAAATAGCCAACTACTGTGAGCCCCATATTGGTCGCAGCTGCAAAATCGGGCACGCCGTCATCGTTGAAGTCTCCGGTTATCACCCGCAATACCCTGCCGGGCAGCACTCCGGTGTACTGCGGCGTCTGAAATACACCGTTGGATTGAAGCACCACACCATACGAGGATACATTTTCCGTGTCTGACGCAATCACACCTATAATATCCTGCTCTCCATCACCATTGAAATCCGCAACTGCAATATCTGAGAGTGAGTATCCCGACTCCACCGGAATGCTCTGGTACAGCGAGAAATTGCCCGGCGTGCTCTGGTTGTAAATGTCCAGCTCGGTGGGCAGTGCGACGGCAAGTGCCGGCTCCTGCTGGCCGGTGATGTTGATTATGCATACTTCCCTTGGAGTGGCATTGAGCGGAATGGTAACGCTCGGAGTCTGGCCATCTGTAAAATTGCCGCCGTTGAATATGTAAACCGCCGCCGCGGTGCTGTTTTTCGCGGTGACCACTATATCATTATAACCGTCATTATTCAAATCCCCGATTTTGACGTCAAGTGTAGTGGTCATTGGCGTGGTCAGATTTATATTTGTGTCGGATGCACTGAGATGCACCGTGACATTTCCGTCGAGAAGATGGGTGGCCACAAGATCGGGAAGCGCATCATTATCAAGTTTTCCCGCGGCTAAATTGTATGGATACCCGTACACCGTGTAGGTGGCATCGGGAATCACAGAAAATCCATAACCCTGATTCAGAAATAGCGCGGTTTTGTTGAGCAGGGTTTCTGAAGCCATAATATCCGTGTATCCGTCTCCGTTAAAATCCGCAAGTGCCACGCCGGTGGGGTGCACTCCCGCGTACAGCGAGGCATCTGCGATTCCTTTTAAAGAATTGTCTCTCTGATAGAGCACGAAGGGAAGCGAAGGATAATCACCCCGCGCGCCAGACGCACATATTAGCGTGTCATCTGCGCCATCACGATTGAAATCTGCGCTGCGAATCTGCACCACATTATAACCTGCGAAGATTTTCCGAGACGGAGCCTGATTATTTGTAAACGGGCCGTTAAATATTTCCAGATAGGGAGGCACATCGTACCCACCCACAAGCGCATCTCTCCGCGATGCAATTATGTCCGGAATGCCATCATGATTGTAATCGCCCATTGCTATTGCACGTACACCCAGTCCTGCACTAAGATTAAGCGATGGATATTCAGATACCCCTGTCGCGGTGGAGTAGTAAACAGACACCACACCGCTCTGAGAATTGGACACAGCGAGGTCCGGAAAGCCGTCACCGTTTATATCGCCGGCGATTATGTCCTGTGGCGAATCTTCAGGCAAATACGAGGCATCGTTCTTGTTAAAATTACCCGCATTTTGATAATACACGGCCACCTGAGTACCGTTATCTGTAATAACCGCCAGATCCTCCTCACCGTCATGGTTGAAATCACCGGCAGCCATATACGTGATGTTATTACCCAAGGTGATTGTTATGTCGGGGGTGGCACCGTTTGTGAACGGCGCGTAGTATATACCAATCTCGCTGGAGTTGGTTGTGGGTGAATACGCGGAAAACGCTGCGGCTATATCGTTCAGGCCATCACCGTTAAAATCGCCCACCGTTAGAGAAACAAGGGAGATTTGAGTTGCGGAGGATGGTATGGTTGGCGGTTCCAGCTCTACAGGGGTAGATAATGAGGAAATGTTGAACAACAGAATTTTTTCATTGTTGTTGAGAGGTGTGCTCGTTGGATCATGGCACGCCACCGCAATCTGCCCGTCCACCACCGCGACGTATGTGGGATTGTATATTCCGTCATTGGCGTTTATGTACAAATCGGGGGTGGTATTTATAAATCCGTTGTGGTTGAGATGCACGGTTACATTGTCCGATGCGTACGACGCCAGTACCACATCGGGCATGCCGTCGCCGTTTACATCGCCCACCGCCGAGGAGGTGATCTTGAGAGAATCGAAAAGTGGCAGTGCCTGCATATTGTGCGGAAAACTGCCGTTCCAGTCCAGAGTGCCCGTGCCGCGCGCCACCGTGGGAATCGCAGCTGGAATGGTGTTTGTATGGTTTACCCCGTTTTCGGAGGTTAATAGCACCAGCGATGCAGAGAGCATCATTAACGTGAGCAGTACGGCAAATATTCTCATGTTTGATAAGATGAGTGTTCACGTATAAAAAATTTTAGGGGGAATTACCTCATGAGAAGAAAGTTTTAAATGCGGGAATCTTTTTCCACTTATGTTTGAAGAAAAGATTAATAATGCAAAAATAGGGCTGACGTTTGACGATGTTCTTCTGATTCCCGCGCGCACGCCGGTGGAGCCGAAAGATGTTCTTGTGGAAAGCAACATTACGCGCAATCTTCGCATCAAGGTGCCGATTCTCTCTTCTCCCATGGATACTGTGACCGAAGCGCAGATGGCCATTGCCATGGCCGAGTTTGGAGCGCTGGGCATAATCCACAGAAACATGCCGGTAGAGACGCAGGTTTCAATGGTAAAAAAAGTGAAAAGAGAGGAGAGCCTGATTATAAAGGACCTGCACACCATCACTCCCGATACTACGGTGGAAGAGGCAGAGCGGATAATGCGCGAGCGGCGCATCGCAGGGCTTCCGGTGGTGGAGAACGGCGAGCTCGTGGGCATACTCACCAACCGCGACATACGATTTTATCGGGGCGAGAAGATTAAGGTTGCAGAGCTTATGACGAAGAATGTAATCACTGCGGAAGAGGGGATAAGCATAGAAGACGCGGTTAAGCTTATGCACGAAAACAGAATAGAAAAGCTGCCCATAGTGAAAGACGGGCATCTTGTTGGCCTGATAACCGCGAAGGATATTCTCAAGCGTGAGCTGTTTCCCGATGCGTCTCGCGACTCTGAGGGCCGGCTTCTGGTGGGCGCTGCCGTGGGCCCATTCGATGTGGAGCGTGCAAAGGCGCTGGAGCGCGCGGAGGTTGATGTTATAGTGATAGACACCGCCCACGCGCATAATGAAAAGGTCATGGACAGCATCGGACGCATAAGAAAAAGCGTGGACGTGGACATCATCGCGGGAAATTTAGCCACGAGGCAGGCGGCGGAGGATTTGATTGCGAAGGACGTGGACGCGCTGCGTGTTGGCATAGGTCCCGGCTCAATATGCACGACGCGCGTGGTGGCAGGTATAGGCGTGCCTCAGATTACGGCCATCGCCCAGACCGCCGATGTGGCAAAAGAGTACGGCGTGCCGGTCATAGCGGACGGAGGCATACGCTATTCTGGCGATATAGTCAAGGCCATAGCTGCGGGTGCAAGCGGCGTGATGCTCGGCTCGCTGCTGGCGGGCACGGAAGAGTCGCCCGGCAGAGAGGTGATAATCGGCGGACGCAAGTTCAAAGTGTATCGAGGCATGGGCTCGCTGGGAGTGCTTCAGCAGGGTATATCTGACCGCTACGGCAAAATCGGCAAGGGTAAGGTTGTGCCGGAGGGTGTGGAGGCCGCGGTGCCGTACAAGGGC
>JAADDK010000098.1 GCA_013154005.1 Methanobacteriota archaeon | reverse complement strand
ACTCCCACATCGCTCAGGTTTTCAAGCAGTTCGTCGAGCATCTCAGGCTCAACGGTGTCGATGAGCGCAGTTTTCTCGCTTCCTTTTACCAGATACGCGTTATAACTCGTGCCCTGTGGCGTGGATACTATCTCGTCAAAAATCACGCGGTCCCAGTCAATTGCTCCGACGTTGTAAACCCTATCACTTATTTTTCGTACTGCCATTTTACTCTACCTCTTCAAACATGTCTTTCGATGCTCCGCAAATCGGGCAAACCCATTCTTCGGGCAGGTCCTCAAAAGGCGTGCCTGCCGGGACGTCGCTGTCCGGGTCTCCCAGTTCAGGGTCATATATATATCCGCAAACCATACATCTCCATTTCATTTTTTCACCTCCTGATACGTTGCCGCTTTTTCGGGCGTTTTGCCCTTAATCACGTTGTGGTAGTAATCGTAAGTCATGGGCGTGCCGTCGTTCAGAATCTGCGCATCCACCACCTCGCCCACGAATAATGTGTGCGTTCCTACATTCAATTTTTCGCTAACTCTCGCTTCCAGATAGCCCACCGCGTAGTCTTCGACGATGGGCGCGCCCGTCACACCCACGCGATATTTCACCTCGGCGAATTTATCCACGTCTCTGCCACTTCGAAATCCGAAGAGCCCTATGAATTTGAATGGTGCATTTGTGCTGAGTATTGACACACTGAACACCCCGCTTTTCTCAATAAATTGGTGGGTGAGGTTATCATGATTGATACTGACCCCAATCTTAGGCGGAGTCGCCGTGAGCTGAAAGGCCGTATTTGCAATTTGGCCGTTGTATTTTCCGCTGTTTGCGGAAGAAATGATATACATTCCGTAGTTTATTTTATGGAACACTTTTCTTTCCATATTCAAGGTAATGAATTTGAATTATATAAACCTTTTGTCTGAATTCCGAACTATTTGGAATGAAAAGGTTTAATAACGAGTTCATATTATGGTATCTTATATGGACGAGAGAGATAAGAAAATCATAAAGATGCTCAAAGAAAACGCTCGCAGGCCGTTTACCGATATTGCAAAAGAGCTCGGCGTGACGGAAACAACCATTCGTAAGAGAGTGGCGGAACTTGAGCGTTCTGGCGTGATTAAAAAATACACCATCGAAGTGGACCCGGAAAAGGTGGGTTATAAGACCATAACGATTCTTGGTATTGATGTTGAGCCCAAGTATCTTCTGGAAGCGGCTAAAAAGCTGGCCGAGCTGGATGAGGTGCGGTGGGTTGCCACATCTACCGGGGATCATATGATAATGTGCGAGGTGTGGACTCATAATGGTGATGAACTAATGAATCTTCTGTCTTCAAAAATCGGAAAGATTAGAGGCATAACCGACGTGTGTCCCGCAATAATTCTTGAAAAAATTAAGTGATTATGATTTGAAGTTCAGGGTTATTTTCAGGGTGCTCATATCGTAGTAGCCCAGCTCCACGATGAGTGTGTGTTCTTCTCCCACTGTGCTGAGTTTGTTTATGTACACGGTGACGGTTTTTTCCTGTCCCGGAATAAAGTACTCTAATGGAAGTTTATCGACGTTTGTGTTTCCGTCCAGGGTCCAGGTCATTTTTGTGTAATAGAATGGCGCATCTCCTGTTTCGGAGAGTGTGAGAGTGATATTGTCTATGTATGCCGAGGTGCCTTTTACATTTTCGTTTACTTTGTAGTTTATTATTTTGAGGGAGGGTTGCTGAAATGTCAGAGTTTGGTTTAATACCACTGTGCTGTATTTAGAGACTTCCAGATAATATGTACCTATGAGGTTTGGCGGGGCAATCCTGTTAATAACCACTATCTGATGAGGTGTGCTGTCTGTGGCAACCCATATACCCACAGTTGTAAAGTGAGAGTTCATCAGCTTCACAGAGTACCCCAGGGTAAGTGGTGATGAAAAGGTTAGTGTAAGTTTGGGGCTATCTTCGCCTGCACTTGCAGAGTACTGGGTCAGGGCCAGGCCCGAACCGCCGCTGGAGCCACCTCCTGAGCTGGATCCAGAGCCTCCCAGCTGTGTGTTCATGAAAACTGCAACCAGTATTATAACCACTGCTATCGCCACAATTGCGAGTATCAGTTTTTTATCCAGTATCATGTGTATCCCCGGTGTGGGTAAATAAAAGATTGGAAATAAGGTTTTTGGGTTATGAAGAAAGCCATGTTATGATATTTTTCATCAACTCGGCACCCACGTTTGGATTCGCTTTTTCCACGGCCTCGAAGGAGAACGCTGTGAACACCGTTTTGAATACACCGTTTGTGTATGAATCTCCTGCCACGTTGCCGTATGAGTCTGTGAATATCGCTTTTGCGCCACTTTCAAGGCTGAGCTCGTCATCGTAGTTGGAGTACGGATAATCCAGCTCCACCGTGCCCATGTTTGCAGTTATCGGGCTGCTGCTTACACCGTAAACGGAAGTGTACCCAACATCGTTTTCCACGCCGGACACACCGAGATAGTGATTTACAAACACGTTGTTTATGCTTCCATCCTTTCCACCTGTAAGTTCCCACAGAAAATCCTGAGAGCTGAGATACAGCCTGCCACCTTCATCTAAGTAGCGTATCAGCGTGTCCTGGTCCTGCGAGGTGATGGTGTTTTTGTATGCGTAGCCGGTGGACCAGATAACAATCTTGTAGGGCAGTAAATCGCCATACGATGGCGCATAGCCCTTCTGGTACACGTCCCACACATCGTAGGTGTAGCCCGCATCTTTAAGCGCATCTTCCACGTACTCACTGTACGCACTGCCGTCATCGTCGTCCACAAACAGTATCTTACCCGGACCCGACGATTTCGGAGTGGCGCTCACTTCGTTGCTCTTCGGGCTCTCACCCACAGAGTTTACCGCGGTCACATAGTAATAATATGTAACTCCGTTGCTCACAGCGGTATCTTTGTAGGTGAACGTTGAGCCGGACACCTGCGCCAGATATTTCTCGCCACCCTTGCTGGTGCCTCTGTATATCTTGTACTCGGTTATCGCACTTCCGCCATTGCTGCTCGGCGCGCTCCAGCTCAGCGTTACGTACCCATCTCCCGCGGTGGCCTTCAAATTCAGCGGTGCAGATGGCACACTGCCAGAAGAGCCTCCACCACTGCC
>JAADDK010000117.1 GCA_013154005.1 Methanobacteriota archaeon | reverse complement strand
TTAGCGAGGTTAAGGTTGTGCACGAAACGTTCGAATCGCTGGCGGATACCGAGCAACTTCGCGATATTTACGAGAAGATAAAAAACGAAGATGACCGCATCATACGAAATATGTGGATTGAAAAGTTCTTTCAGGTAAAGTTCGGAACGGTGAAGATTGAGGGCAAGTATGCGGTTGTGGGTGCGAAAAAATACCGCATTTACAGGTGAGAGCATGATAATCGACGGCTCGTATGGAGAAGGTGGCGGGCAGAGCCTGCGCACCGCCGTGGCGCTGGCGTGCCTGACAGGCAGGAAAATAGTGGTTGAAAATATTCGAAAAGGCAGAAAGCAGCCCGGACTCAAGCCCCAGCATATGGCCGGGATACGCGTTGCAGCGCAGATGTGCAGTGCGGAGGTTGAAGGCCTCGAGCCGCGCTCCACGAGATTATCTTTTGCGCCGGGAGAGATTAAATCTGGAGATTACCGGGTGGACATAGGCACGGCGGGCAGCATCACGCTTCTTCTTCAAACCGTCCTGCCGATTATGCTTTCTTTTTCCGGCCCGGGCAGCATTGAGATTCGGGGCGGCACGGACGTGAGCTTTGCACCCACCATTGACTATTATCGTCGGGTTCTTTTTCCGATTCTGAACGCGCATGGCGCGCGCATTGATGCGGAAGTGCTTGAAAGAGGCTACTATCCCGAAGGCGGTGGCCTAGTGCGGGTGCGTGTCGCCCCCGATGCAATGGGACGGATTGAAATTCTGGAAAGGGGCGTAGAGAGAGAAAAAATTGCATGGTTCAACTCCCGCGCTCTGCCGGAGCATATTGGTGCGAGGATTAAAAAAACTCTGAATAAAGAAGGGATAAAAACAGTGAATTTCGATGTGCGCAGCTCCGGCCGCAGCCGTGGCTGCTCGCTGCTTCTCACCACGGAGTTTTCCCACACGATATTCGGTGCGGATGTGCTGTGCCGGCGCGGCGTGCCCGCCGAGAAGATTGCGATGCGTGCAGTGTCCGCGTTGAACTCCGAGCTTCGGAGCCGGGGCACGGTGGACTCGCACATGGCCGACCATCTGCCCGTGTTTGCATTCTTATCTGGAGCTGTGGCTTACATTCCTGCAAAATGGACCGAGCACCTGCGCACCAATCTCTGGCTCGTCAAGCAGTTTGGCGCGGAAGTCATAGAAAAAGATAGGGTGGAGGTTCACGCGTACATATAATTTTTCGGTATCTGCTTTACCTGCGCTGCTTTCTCCCTTATACTGGCTATGTTCTCTTCGATTTTCTTCGCTTCCTCGTACAGCGGCTGCGGGTCTATTTTCACGCCCCGAAGCATGTCGTTGAGCACCTCCACAATTTTTCCTGCTGCGCGCGCATCGGGATAATCGGGATGCGCTTCGGCCAGAAGTGCTATTACGTCTCTATCCCGCATCTTTCCTTCTGTTAAAAGCACACCCGACACTCCTGTGATTACTCCCTCCTGAAACTTCAGCACGTAATCGGGTATGCGCTTCTTCGCGTACTCGGTGCTGCCTATTCCGTATATGTTCACCTCATCGCTTTTCTCTGCCACAAGACCTTCGGGCGTGATAATCATAGAGGCTCTTTTATCATCGCTCCAGTCAAGTATCAATGACGCAAGTGGTCTGATGAGCTGAACAGGTAACTGAAACTCGGAGATGAATACTGCAATTTTCACATCATCTTTCAGGTCGCCACCGTATATGCGTACCGGACTCAGTGGCTCCCACTCCCGCACCAGTGCGACGGAGGGAAAATAATCACTGTCCACTATGCCGATTTGTTCCAGCCCCAGACTTTCGATTACGTAGTTGCCTACGATGGAACTCACCAGTCCTACCGATGGAAATCCGTTCAGAATTACACCATCTCGCAGGTCTATTTTTTTCAGTTCATGGATACTCACAACCATAATTGATAATGTCTGATTGATTATAAAAATTTGCTGTTCGGGAATGATGAGCAAAAATATTATGATGCATATTGCATTTTTCCAGTTATGCAAACTGGCTTTGAGATCATGGATTACGATAAACATCTGAAAGAACTCTGGCTCCGCAGAACTGCTGCCGGTATATTTGATTTTGTGGTGACTTTTGTTCTCGCATTTTTAATAGTGGATATATTTCTTCATGTGTCGATGATATATGTGATTTTTCTGCAGGGGCCGGTTTGGTATATATATTCAGTTATTTTTGATCTGTATCGTGGAAAAACCCCCGGAAAATATATTTTCAAAATACGTGCCGTGGCGTTTATTGGAGGGCTTTCGGTTGCCCAGGCGTTTCTGAGGAATCTGACCAAATTAAACGCATTGCTGGTTCTGGCAGATGTGGTTGCCGGGCTCAGCACTGAAGGAGATCCCCGGCAGAGATATGTGGAGCGTGTAATTGACTCGTTGGTAATAACTGAGCGTGTGTATGATCATCGGATCACGAAATTTTCGAGGGAGGATAAGCCGAAGGAAGAGCTTGTTCTTCCGAAATAAACAAAAAAAGTAATATGTTCAAAGTGCATTACCATACAGGTGATATTATGGTTAAGGGCAGGTCTATAAGGTATATAGTTGATTTCGTTGCAAAAAAGAGGGGTATTGAGGGTTTGAACAAGCTTCTCGACAGGGTGAATTCCAAATCGGTGATTTTCACGGATATTGAGGATATTAAGATGGATGAGAACTATCCGTCTTACTATTTCATACGAGCCCTGAATGCCGCGGTTGCAGTTTTGAAAGATAAAGAATTAATTGAAGCCATGGGCCGTTATTTTGGAGAAAATATGAACTTTGAGTTTCGAGGCATAGCCGGGCCGTATCCGCCGAAGAAGAGCGTGCAAACAATGGTGATTTACACCCGGGAAGCGTTGCCGGTGTTTCACACCGGGTATCGAACGATAACAGACTCCACCTATTGGCTCGGGGTTTCCAAGATAAGCAAGGAGATTTACCCGTTCATCAACGGGTTTATGACCTCGATGTTCGAGGCACACGGCCATATTGCCGATGTGAAAAGAACAGTGAGCGAATCTAAGGTGGAATACATTTTAAAATTCTAATAAATTTTTAAAACTTTTCCGACATTATTCTTATCACGCTATTGTGAATGATTGTTGACGCCAGAGAGCGGTCAATCTCGTCAAAATCCACATCATCTACGCAGTTCATGCCGGCAATTCGGTCTTCCTCGCCAATTACCCAGTGTATGACCAGCGGCGGCTCGCTCAGCACCTCCAGATACCCTTCAGGCACGGACGGAGACCAGTGATTCAGAACGTCTCTTTCCAATTTCTCTTTGAAAACACGCTCAATTTTTGTGGGGCCCATGATGGTGATTAAATCCACCCATGCCCACTTTCCATGACACGTGCTTAAAAAATCAAAAATTTTTGAAAATTCTTCTTCTTGCATTTAAACTACACCTTCAAATTCCTGCTGTAGCTCAATCATTACCTGATCAAGGACCTCGTCAAATGATGCGCTGCGATACTCTCGCAATCCACCAAGCGGGCTCTGAAGCTTTGCAACAAACATTCCATCTTCTTCCACGAATTCAATGGTGCACAGTAACTCCTCCATTTTCTAACACCCGTTGGGCGAATTGATGCTCACTATAAAAAACTTATGCTGGCTCTAACAATTAAAAGAAAAATGAAAAATTTACTGGCTCTCCGATTCCTCGACGTTCATTTCAGAACCTTCGCCGCTCCCGGCGCCCTCCTCCGGAATTTTTGCATCCTGAGGCGGCATGGGTGGCACTGGCGGAGCAGGTGTGGCCGGCTGAACCTGGGCCTTTTGCTCCTTTCTGAACGCTATGAACTGCAATATTCCGCCTATGAACAGTATCACGAAGCCCAGAAGTGCCACATACCCACCATAGTGCATGTGTATCTTTATTTCATCGCTGTCGTACATCGCTTTTAAAGCGTAGATGCCCATGATGTTGAACCATGTGACCAGAACTCCAAGGATTCCGAACACCAGCGCAAGTATTCCACCGAGCTTCTTTGGTATAACTGCCCCTATCAGACCGAGAATCACAAATATCCAGAGTCCAATCGATATGTATCCGTACACAGTCTCCGATATCTTCTCACCCGTATCCGGGTTCGTTCCCGTCACCGTGGCCCAAGGCAGGAACAACCCCACGATCACTATTACTGCACCAACTATTCCAACAATTTGCCATTTATTCATAGGTTCACCCCGGTGGTGAAATGCACATAATAATATAAATTTTATCATTGTGTTTTTTCTCTAAATTTATCTTATGCACCTCTCATTTTTCGTGTATTTGAGGGATATATGGTGTATCGCCTATCCGTGCTCTTACCGTAGGTGAAAAATTAAGTACCAAACCCATATACCACTATGCTGAAGGCAACAATCGTTGTGAAATTAAAAGAAGGTGTGGATGATCCTGAAGGTAAGACTATAAAGCATTCTCTCAATCTTCTGGGTTTTGAGCCCGTGGTGAGGGTGAATGTGGCCCGGCATTATGAGATTTTCATAGATGCACCCCGGGAAGAGGGAGAGAAAATGATTGAAGAAATGCTTCGCAAGCTGCTCATCAATCCCGTGATTCACGAGTACGAGGTAAGGGTTGAGGAGATATGAAACTGCGAAAAATCACTGATGGTGTGTATGAAGTGAGCATACTCAATGCCACCGAAGAAGAGCTGGAGGAAATAAACGAAACCATGGGGCTCGCACTGAGCATCGAGGAAATGAAAAAGATGCAGGAATTTTTCCGCGAGATGGGAAGAGAGCCCACAGACCTGGAGATACACGCCATTGCGCAGGGCTGGAGCGAGCACTGCTCTTACAAATCTTCAAAGCCCGTGCTTCGCAAGTACATATTCGGAATCCCGTCCGAGCATGCCATGATAGTGATGCAGGACGATGCCGGAGTGGTGGAGTTTGATGATGAGTATGCGTACGTGTTCAAAATCGAGAGCCACAATCATCCGAGCGCCGTGGAGCCGTACGGCGGTGCGGCCACGGGTGTGGGCGGGATAATAAGAGATGTTCTGAACATGGGCGCAAAGCCCATGGCGCTGGTGGACCCGTTATTCTTCGCGCCTCCGAATTACGATGGAAAGCTTAACCCCGGAATCAAGCACCCGCGCTTTCTGCTCAACGGTGTGGTTGCGGGTATCCGGGATTACGGAAACAGGGTGGGCATACCCACGGTCGCAGGTATGACCTATTTTCACGAGGATTATGTTAACAACATTCTCGTGAATGCCGGGTGTTTGGGTGTGGTCAGGAAGGATAAAATCGTAAGGAGCATGGTTGATGCTCCCGGCATCAAGCTTGTCATGGTTGGTGGCCGAACGGGCAGAGACGGCATACACGGCGTGAACTTTGCCTCCAAAGTTTTGAGCGAGAAGAGCGAGGAGGAGAAGCAGGCGGTGCAGTTAGGCAATCCGATTTTGAAAGAGCCGCTTATTCACGTGGTTTTAGAGGCGAACGATATGGGCATTGTGTACGGAATGAAAGACCTTGGTGGCGGAGGACTGGGCAGCGTTGTGGGTGAGATGTGCCATGCTGGCGGTGTGGGTGCAGAGGTGCATCTTGACCGTGTGCTTTTGAAAGAGCCGAACATGGCGCCGTGGGAGATATGGGTTAGCGAGTCGCAGGAGCGAATGCTCCTTGCCGTGAAGGAGGAGAACCTGCCTGCTCTGGAGAAACTCTGCAAAAAATGGGACGTGGAGATGAGTGTTATAGGTGAGAGTATAAGTGAGAGAAGATTGCGCATCTACTGGCATGGCGAGAAAATACTGGACATGCCTCTGGAATTTATCACCGCGGGCGTGGAATACGACAGGCCTTTCAAAATTAAGAAAGTGGAGAGAGTGCAGGAGCTGCCTCCAGAGCCAAAGTATCACAACGTATTTCTGCGCATACTTTCAGATTTCAATGTTGCCAGCAAAGAATGGATAATAAGACAGTACGACCACGAAGTGCAGGGTCGCACCGTAATAAAGCCCATGCAGGGCATAATCGGCTTTGAATCGCACGGCGATGCTTCTATAATTAAACCCGTGCACAGCTCATGGAAGGGTATCGCAATAACCACCGTTGCAAATCCGCATATAGCAAAGCTTGACCCATATATGGGCGCGCTTTACACCGTGGACGAAGCTGTGCGCAATCTTGTAGCAGTGGGTGCACGGCCCAGCAGCCTCTCTGACGGTCTCAATTTCGGCAATCCTGAGCGAGAGGAGATAATGGGCGAGTTCGTGGAGTCATGCCGCGGTCTCGGCGACGCGGCCCGGGTGCTGGGCACTCCGTACGTGTCTGGCAACGTGAGCTTTTACAACGAAGCGTTCGGAAAGAACATTCCGCCAACGGTGGTTCTGATGGCTGTGGGCATAATAGATGATATTCGTGCTGCCGTATCTTCCGATTTTAAACGTGATGGCAACCACATATATCTGGTGGGCAGCACCGCACCCGATATGGGCGGCAGCGTGTATTATCGCGTGCTGGGTGCAAAGAGCACCGTGGTGCCGGAGGTCAATATAAACAAAACGAAAGAGTTGAGCGAGAAACTGCTCAAAGCGATGAGTCGCGGACTGGTGCGCGCGTGCCATGACATCTCGCACGGCGGGCTGGCCGTGGCGCTGGCGGAGATGAGCATGGGCGGCGATGTCGGTGCGGAGATAGATGTGGGAGCAATGCAGCATATGCGCTCAGATTTCAAGCTATTCTCAGAGTCGCCAACTCGCTGGATATGCGAGGTCAGTCCTGAGCACGGGGAAGAGTTTGCATCGCTGACAGGTGCGGTAAGAATAGGCACGGTAAGCGGCGATTCGCTTAGAATTCGTGATGGCGCCCGGTGGCTGTTCAACGTATCTGTGGAGAAGATGCGGACCGTGTGGCGCGGAGCGCTTCGTGCGCATCTGGGGTGATATGAATGAAAGTGGCAATTTTGCAGATGGAAGGTACAAATTGCGAGGAAGAATCGTATATGGCGTTCAAGGAAATAGGTGCAGAGCCAGAGTATCTGCACCTCAATCTTCTGCGTCCCGGCATGCTCGAAGATTATGATATGCTGTTCATACCCGGCGGCTTCTCCTCCGGTGATTACGTTCGTGCTGGTGCGATATTTGCCGCGCGTTTGAAAGCGAAGGCGTGGAACGAGCTGCGAAAGTTTGTGGAAGCTGAAAAGCCCGTGATGGGCGTGTGCAACGGTTTTCAGGTTCTGATTGAGCTCGGGCTGCTTCCCGGCACTGACGGCATAAGCGATGTGCCCGAGGCCGCGCTGGCGACCAACGAAAGCAACCGCTTCGAGTGCCGATGGGTGCACCTGAAAAAGGAGCGAGATAGTATATTCAGCGCCAACGTGCCTGACCGCATCGTGCTTCCTGTGGCGCATGCCGAGGGACGATTCATAGCATCTCCGAGGGTGATAGAAGAGATGGAAGCGCAGAGGCAGGTTGTGTTTCGGTACATCGCGCCCGATGGCTCAAAACCCGATTATCCATGGAACCCAAATGGTTCTATTAACGATATTGCCGCGGTGGTCAACTCTTACGGCAACGTGTTCGGCATAATGCCGCATCCAGAGCGAGCGTTTTTCTGGTATCAGCATCCAGACTGGACGAGAATCCCGAGAAACCGCGGAGACGGCTACTATGTGTTTGAGTCGCTGATGAGAATAATTGAAGCAAAAAATAGATAAACTTTTAATGCTATATTATACTCGACTAAGGGGTGAGTCGTGAATATGCATGAGGAGTTTGGGGTGATATTCAGTATAGTCGGTGCCGTAATATTCTATGCAATTTCCGTGTTTGTATTAAGTAGAAAAAATAAGGATATTTCCCATTATCTTTTTTCAACCATGACCATTTTCAGCGGCTCCTCCGAACTTCTCGCATTTTTTGAGTTTACGGGTACCATGGAGCTTGCCCATTTTCTTCTTAAATTTGACCTGAGTTTTCTCGCAATGGCAGGGTATTTTTATCTGCTGTTTGCAGATTATTTTCGTGAAGGCTTTAACCTAAAATTTGCCTTGGTTGCGTTGATTCCAACCACTCTGATAATAGTTATGGTTCATACAGTTATGATAGAGAAAATGATTTGGGGACCATATGGATGGGCTGGGGTTTATCGCCCGTTGTGGGACCTTGTTTACGGAGTATACACGATTAGTTATCTGATTGTTGTGGTTTTTATATTCTGGTGGGTTCGAAGACAGGTTACTGAGCCGTATATAAAATGGAAACTGAATCTTCTTCTTACTGGCTCCATAGTGCTTTTAATAGGAAGTTTGATAAATGTGCCTATGATCATAACAATTGGCAGAGTATTTCCCATAATAGAGACCTCCCTGATGATATCCGCGGTGATATTTGCCGTGGCCCTTACATGGAAACCTAAGGAGTTATATGCCCAGTAATTTTCTCGCTTCAGGAGACATCCTATCCGGAGTCCAGGGTGGCTCAAATGTAAGCTCTATATCCACGTCTTCCACGCCCGGTACTTCCTTTGCCTTCTGATACACATCTGCGACTATTGCATTTGCAAGAGGACACATGGGAGTTGTTAGGGTCATAAGAATGTACACTTTTGAATTATCGATTATTTTAAGGTCGTAAATTAATCCAAGGTCAATAACACTCAGTCCGAACTCCGGGTCCACCGCCGATTTCAGTGCTCTTTTTACCTCTTCCTCGGTCACCATGGTGCGGGAATAAATCAGTGCGTATTTAAGCGTATGGGTAATCTTTATATGGGGGTTTCTATTCCACAATGTGGTTCATATGGTGCAGGTGAGATGGTGTGAAAGTCATGGCCCGTTTCGGGGAGACACTTGTCCGATTTGCGGGGAAGAGGGAAAATTTATGCTTAATGATTGGGAACTGGTTGCACTGAGCCGCATGCTTGCGGGGATATTGCGGCATTTTCCGGAGAAGTTTGGAGTGCGTCTGGACGATCATGGTTGGGCTAATCTTTACGATATAGTAAAAGGTATAAAGCGGCGTCATCGCAGGTTTGGATGGCTGAAAATAAAGCATATTGAAGCAATTGTGCTTACAGATGATAAAGGACGCTATCAACTTGATTTAGAAAATAGGAGAATACGTGCCACTTATGGGCATTCTATAAAGGTGGATTTGAGCGATTTGCCCACAGAAGGTATTCCTGAAACGCTTTATTATCCCACCACTGAGGAGGAGCTGGAGTTCATACAGGAAATGGGTCTCAAACCCGGTGACAGAAAGTGGGTGCATCTCAGCAAAAATTATGAGGATGCGTACATCGCGGGAAGGCATCGTGTGGATGACCCAATTGTGCTGGAAATAGATGCTCATGCCGCGGTGGAAGCTGGATATCCTATTTATGTTGCCTCCCCAAAGGTTTTCATATCTAATGAGATTCCTCCAGAATTCATTACCGTGGCGGAAAAGCGTGAGGTGGAAGTGCCTGAGGAAGAGCTCAAGAAAATCGAAGAGGAGAAAATACGCAGAGAGAAAAAATTGCAAAGAGAGCAGGAGCGTATGCGTAGATACGGAAGCACGGAAGATTGAAAACATTAATATCTTTTATCTCCATTTCCCTCCGGTGATTGTATGCAGTACGATGAAGAGTTCTCGGAAATTGCAAAAAGGTTAAAGGCATCTGAGATAAGGGAGCTTCTTAAACTGACCCAGCAACCGGAAATAATATCTTTTGCTGGGGGGCTTCCCAATCCGGCGTCTTTTCCCCTTGACAATATAAAGGAGATAGTGGAGTCCCTAATCGAAAAAGAAGGGCCATACATACTTCAGTATGGCTCCACGGACGGTGTGAACAGTTTTCGTGATGCCCTTGCTTCTTTCATGGGTAAGCATTATAATGTGGAGACTAAGAGAGAGAATATTCTCATTACGGCGGGTTCGCAGCAGGCGCTGTATCTTCTTGCTAAAATATTCGTTAATCCTGGCGATGATGTAATTATCGAAGCGCCCACATACATAGGCATTCTCACAGCGTTTCAATCGTATTATCCCCGTTACACAACAGTGGAGATGGATGACGAGGGTATGAACACGCAGCTTCTTGAAGAAAAGCTCAAAAAGATGCGTGCAGATGGTAAAAAACCCAAACTGATATACACCATACCCACGTTCCAGAATCCTGCGGGAGTGACCATGACTCTTGAGCGCAGAAAGCACCTCATTGAACTGGCGGAAGAGTACGATGTGCTGGTGGTGGAAGACGACCCGTATGGAGAGCTGCGCTACTCGGGTGAGCGGCTACCGCTTCTTAAAGCGCTGGATAAAAACGCCCATGTGATTTATCTGGGCACGTTCTCGAAGATTCTCGCACCGGGCATGCGGCTGGCTCATATGATTGCGGATACGCCGATAATTCAGAAAGCAGTGCTGGCAAAGCAGGGTATTGACCTGTGTACCAACACATTTGCGCAGTACATTGCCCGGGACTACATTGCCCGGGGGTATCTCGAAAGGCATCTTCCGGACATCATTTCGCTATACAAAGCACACAGAGACTTAATGCTGGATGTGATGGAAGATGAGTTTCCAGAGGGTGTAAAATGGACTCGGCCAGATGGAGGGATGTTCCTGTGGGTTACTCTTCCAGATGGCATGGACGCGGAAGCGATGTTCACCAAAGCAATTGAGAACAAGGTGGCCTATGTGGTGGGCTCCGCATTCTTCCCGGACAGAAGTCATAAAAACACCATGCGCCTGAATTTCACATATTCCACCGAGGAACAAATAAAAGAAGGTATAAGGAGATTGGGTAAGGTTATCCGTGAGGAACTGCCCTAACTCTTCAATATTTTTTCCATCAAAGAAATTGTGTTTTTGATATCCGCAACGTTCATCATCTCCACCGGGCTGTGCGTATATTTTACAGGTATGCAAATTGCCAGTGAGTTTATGCCGTGGTCCTGCACGATTGCGGAGTCTGTGGTGCCGCCCGTGATGGCCTCCTGCACGGGTATACCGTTCTTTTTGGCGATTTCCCGTACCTTCTTTCTGAGTACCTGCGAGCCCACACCTTTGCGATCAACAAACCTTATGGCTGGCCCTTCGCCAACCCGTGCAGTGCTCAGATGGAACGCCACGCCGGGCATGAGTCCGGAGGTCATGGAGTCGATGGCATAAACTTCATCAAACTTATGGTGAGAGATGAACCCGTGAGCGCCTCGCAATCCCGTTTCTTCCTGCACGGTCCATACAAAGGTTATTTCGGCGTTCAGCTTTTCGTCTTTAAGTGATTCAAGGAGTGCATATAGAACCGCACACCCGGCACGGTCGTCCAGAGCGCGGGTTACTATGTAATTTCCCATGACCACAAAGTCTTTCTTCCACCTGCCGGGCTGCATGGGCTTTATTCCCAAAGATTCCGTCTCTTCCGCGCTCTTCGTGCCCACATCTATCGCGAGCTCTTTGTAGGTTGGCGTCTTGCTTCTGTCTTCACTGCTGCTCAGATGAGGGGGAATTAGCCCTATCACGCCGTAAACCGTGCCCTCTTCCGTGAATATTTCCACTATACGTCCGTAAAGCATGCGGTCATCTATGCCGCCAAGGTGTGCAAATCTAACATAACCGTCTTTTTCTATATGTGTGGTTACAATTCCTATCTCGTCCATATGTGCCATTACGGCGATTTTTCTCTCTCCCATTCCAATGGTTACATAAACATTACCCACATCATCAACCTTCGGGTTCATGTCTTTTAGTTTTTCCAGCAGATACTCCCTAAACGGCTCTTCAAAACCGCTTACTCCGGGAACCATTACCATCTCTTTAATGAGTTTTTCAATTTCCATTTTCACCACCATGCAAGTGTATGCGTCATGAGCATAAAATATTTTTCAGCGTAGCCACGAATTTTTGCACGTCCGGCACCGAGCCGCTCACAAAGTTTCCTTTACCGCCGCCTCTGCCCCCGGATTCGGCGAGCAGGGCCATAAACTTCTCCCTCACAAATCCGAGCGAGTCTGGAAATGCGCACATGACCGCATTGGTTGCCTCATCGCCGTATATAACCACACCCTGCCTGGCCAGCTCCATCATTCTTCGCACGATTATCTTTCTCTCTCCACCATGAAACACCAGTGTGTAGATGCGGATAGAACCGCAATTTTTCTCCGTGAAAGGAACGGTGGCACTGAGCGCTTTAAGTGCATCTTTCATATTCGTATTCTCTTCCAGCAGGTTGCGAAGATACGCTTCTATTTTATTTATTTCTATTCCGTTCTGCCAGGCGAAGATGCGCAGTTTTTCTGATTGCTCGTGGTGAAACCGCTCCGCCTTTTCCGCAACCACAAACTTAACCTCTTTATTCTTTCCTTTTCGGAATTTCACCACTGCGAAGTCTCCTATCTCGCTCATGTTTGACACGTGCACACCCTTGCATGCTGTGGTGTCGTGCTCGCCTATGCGTACAACGCGTATTCGTGCTCCTTTTATCCTGTCCTCGCGTATTCGCAGTTGTGGATACTCACGCACTTCCTTTTTTTCAATCCAGAACGTCTCTACCTTTACGCCGGCTTTGATAAGTTCTCTCACACCTTTTTCCGCCTCGATTATGTCCTCTTCCGAGAGCTCGCCCGTGAACGTGAGCGACGAAACCTCGCCAAAATTCGCCTTGCCCAGCACCGCACCGCGATTCTGCAAGAACCGGAAAAACGCATGCTCTGCAGTATGTGATTTCATCATGTAGTACCTGAACTCCCAGTCCAGCGTGAGCTCCACTTCATCCGTGCAGTGTCCAGATATCCTGTGCCAGCCATCGCCAAGATGCACAATTTCGTATTCATTGTCGTTGCATCTCGCCATGCCGCGGTCCGGAGGCTGGCCGCCACCGCCGGGATAGAGAATGGTACGGTCCAGCAGATATTTTCCGTTTTCATGTTTGAGTATTCTTGCTTTAATCTTTTTTAAATACGGCTCTTCGTAGTAAAGCATAACTGGGGGATAGAAAGAAAAAATAAAAAACTACCCGGTCCAGAGGTAATTCTCCGGAATTGCCTGTGCGTAGCTCTCACCGTACACAAACACATCGTCTATGTACACTCCGTGCGGGTCATCGGGATGAGCTGGGTCCCATGTTACCGTGGCGGTTGCATTTGTAACTATTCTGAACCTTATAAGTATTGATTTGCCGGCCCAACCGCTTAAATCACAGTTAATTCTCTCAAGGGTGGTGGATTTCACCCACCCGTAACCGGTGCCTCCGTTATCCAGTGTACCTGCCATGCCTCCGTATCCGCTGGCACCCCACCCAATACGCACACCGTATGTGATTGATTGCCATGATATGCCGTTATTATCACTGATTTCCACACGCACTGTCGCAGGTGGCAATCCTGCAGCAGGATTCAAATTGAAGCGTATCCAGAAATCGAGATTTGCGCTTCTTGCAGAGGTCAGGTCTATCTGCTTCGTTATGAGCGAAGAGTCGATGCCTCTTGGCAGGTTGCCGTTGTTTGTATCGTTGTAAACCCATGCGTAGTTTCCAGAATGCGCACCGTACTTGTCATGTGCCGCAGTAAGGTTAACGAGCCTCCAGTTATCGTATACTCCGTCTCCCATAACTTTCACCTTTACGTCGTCTATATACCAGCCGTGCTCTGGATTCCATCCTGTTTTATCGGTGAGGCCTCCGTATTGTGCTTCCACAAAAACTATCCGAATTTCTTTGAAGTTTCTTATATATTTGGATAGGTCTACCTGAATATGCTCCCATGAGAAAGTACCTCCACCGCTACGGCCATTGAAGCACCAGTATGGTAGGTGTCCATCCGCATCTACCAGGCCTGTGAATTTGCCGGTGGTGATTTTCCCAAGTCCGATGCCATAACTTTTATTGTCATCTTGCACTGCACTGAACAGTAAGTTTCCCGTATATGGTTGCATGGGCCTGAGATATACGCGGTGTTTAGCGTCCCATGTCCAGTGAACTCCATCTACTGAGCCCCAGAGATACATAAATCCACCATTTGTTCCCTCAGTGAACCAGTATTTGGTCCAGAATGATAACACTGCACCTTTTGCATTTCTAAGATATATTGGAAAATATTTTACCTCCGCATTGGGGCTAACCTTAGAGATGTCATGTATTTCATAGTAGTTGTGTGATGAGCCGCCGCTGGATTCAGCTATGCCGTCTCCGTTTGTATCTGCCCAGTAAGCGCCATGCGGTTTCACATATGCGAGCTGCGAGCCCACAAAGAACACATGCTCATAACCTCCTTTTGAGCGGTATGGGGCTACTCTGAATGTTCCATCGTTTAGCAGGGTAACGCGCACCCATTCATCGCCATCGGCATCTATATTAGTGGTTGTGCCCCATAGGTCCTCCCACGCGAATAGGTAATCGCTCTTTGCGTTTTTAACTGCTGGAAGATGGAATATGCGCCATGCGTAATGGTCTTTGATGCGTACCCAGCTGTTTTTCCACGGGGTTGGGTTCTGGATATACGTTACCGGCGCCTGGCTCAGCGGCCCGCCATCTCCGGTATCTGTATTGTTTTGCAGGATTAGGAAATGCCCCTGATACTCTATGCTGTTGGTTTTGGTGTTGTAGTACCAGTACTGGGTGTTCTTGTAATCAATTATGACTATATGGTCTGGCTGGTCGTTTGGATATGTACCGCTTGCGTAGTTCCAGAACGATAGATATGGTGCACCCACCCTTATTGCAGGGGTTAC
>JAADDK010000122.1 GCA_013154005.1 Methanobacteriota archaeon | reverse complement strand
GGCATTGACCACACGGGGCTGAAGCGACACAGAAGACCTTTTGTTTTTTGATGGGATTATAGCGAAAGGTTGGTTATCGGTCTATTTACCTTGGTCTGTGCCTCTTCGAACGCCGTTATCTACAACACCCCTTTAGTACTTGGGATCCCGGCGCGTTCGTTGGGGGTGACGGCGCGGCGCAGCGCCACGGCAAAGGCTTTGAACGCCGCTTCGATGATGTGGTGTTTGTTGCGCCCGCGTTCGTAGATCAGGTGGAGGGTGATCGGGGTGTTGGCGGCAACGGCGCGGAAGAACTCTTCGACGAGTTCCACGTCGAACTCCCCTACTTTGCCGCCGATGGGCATCTCGAAGACCAGGTAGCCGCGGTTGCTCAGGTCGAGGTCGCACCGCATCGCCGCTTCGTCCATCACCACCGTACCGTTGCCGTAACGCTCGATGTTGCGCACCGGATAGATCGCCTGCCCCAGCAGCTGTCCCAGCACGATCCCCACATCCTCCACGGTGTGGTGTGCGTCCACCTGCAGATCGCCGCGGCAGTCCACCTCCAGATCGATCCAGGCGTGCTTGGCGAAAGCCTCCAGCATGTGGTCGAAGAACCCGACCCCCGTGTCGATGCTTGAGCGGCCGCTGCCGTAGAGGTTGAGGCGGGCGGTGATCTGTGTCTCTTTCGTATCGCGTTGGATCTCGTACATGTTCTCTCCTTGTCCTTTATGGGCGGATCAGGAAGCCGCCACTGATGCCATAATCACGGATGAAATCCTTCGCTTCATCCGCGGTATCGAAGCCCATCACCCAAACTCGATACAAAAGCCTGCCATCTTCATTAAAACGCCGGATCTCTACCCGCTGTTTTTTTCCTGCGATTTTTGCAAAACGGCGTTTGTACTGCAACGCTCCTTTGTATTGATAAAATGCACCCACCTGTACTCCAAAATCACTTAAACGTACCGCAGGAACCTGCTGAAGCTTTGAAACATGTTTTGCCTGTACTTTCCCCACTCTGGGCTTAAAAACTTTCCCGGAAAAACCCAGGACAGTAAGTTTGACCCGGGCAATTCCGGTACGATCGAGTCCCAACTTTTTGCCTGCTGCATAGGAACAATCAATGACACGTCCCCGGACAAACGGGCCACGATCATTGATACGCACGACTACGCTTTTACCGTTATCAAGATTTTCGACCCGCACGATGGTATCCATCGGCCAGGTTTTATGTGCCGCAGTCATTTTGTGCATATTATATATCTCACCATTGCTGGTATATTTTCCATGGAAATTCGGTCCATACCAACTGGAAACACCCCGCATCGTATCACCTACCCGGACATAGGTTGGACGATAAGTTCGCCCCCGCACCCGATACGTTTTCATAGTTGCTTTGTGACGGGCTTTACTGGTATAACTGGTTGCATAGGGACCACGATGTGAGCAGCCTGTGAGAAAAAACAATCCAGACATTATAAGAATTAGAGAAATTTTTCTTACCATAAAATCATTCTTTCATTTTTTAATATGAATTATGACTTTTTTTGGCTTTAGTGGGGATTAATTAGTAGAGACTTCCCAAATTCAATAGGACTTATGCCGCTGAAAATCGTCTTCGGTCACAGGAACCATCACAACCTGCCCCGGTGAAAGTTTGGCACGGGGAAGTTCATTGGCGATAATTAATTCAATCGGTGCTACCTTATAATGCTGAGCAATGGTCTTGAGATTTTCCCCTTTACGAACCACATGGGCTACCAATCGACTGTAATGTTTTTCTTTATAAATCTCTTTAAGTGTCGGTGGTTGATAATGGTCTTTAAAAAGCTGAAATTTTTCTGCCGGGATAGCAATTTGTACCAAAAAAGCATCTGCCGGTATTCTACTGGTGGTAATGTGTGGATTCATATCCATAAAATCGGGAAGAGACATATCAAGAATATTGACCAGATCAATAATCCGGGTTCCGGCAACCACATTGACAAAAGTCTTTCCATCGATGATTTTTCGTTTAATCTTTTTATCTTCCGGTCGGCTGCTCTCAACGATACGCTCCCCCATCATGGCCAGTAGAATGATTTTTTTCAGATAGTCCCGTGTCTCAGGTGGAATCAAGCGGCGCCGGGCATCCATCAGTACCTCAAAATCATCTGTACCCGCCCGTTTGATGGCTCGAGTCAAACGCCCCTCACCACAATTATACGCCATCATCACCAAATACCATTTTCCAAATTTTTTATACAAAGCATTAATATAACGCATTGCCGCCTGTGTTGAAGCAACCGGATCATAACGCTGATCAACTTTTTGATTGACTATGAGATGGTAGTTGCGTGCCGTAGCGGACATAAACTGCCATAATCCCGCTGCTTTTTTTTGTGATTTTGCATAGGTCTTAAATCCTGATTCTGTCATAGAAAGATAAATAAACAGATGGCTCAATCCATTGCTTAAAAGCAGTTCGGTAAACGTCGGAATATAGTCTTTGCCCCTCTTAAGAGAATTGGTGTAAAAACGACGATACTTAGCTTCATTCTTGCGTACAAACTCAACAAACTGCGGATTGTCAATATACGAAGCATTCACATCAAATTGTCGCATTACATAACGATAACTTGGATATTTTTGAGCAAGGTATGATGCACTCAGTGTTCCAGTCAAAAGGATAAAAATCGTCAACAACCAGCCCAAAAATTTCATATGCCAAACAGCCTGGTGGTATTTTCACGACACATCCGCTGCATATCAGCCAATGGAATGCCACTGAGTTCAGCCATTTTTTCTGATATTAATTCACAATAAGCCGGTTCATTTCGTTCTCCACGATAAGGATGAGGCGTCAGATACGGTCCATCGGTCTCAATAAGAAGACGATCCTCCGGGATCATCGGGAAGACCTCCACCAGCTTGCGCGCGTTTTTGAAGGTGATCACCCCGCCGATCCCGTAGTAGAATCCCCGCCCGGACAAAGAGAGGAGCTCATGGTCGGCATTGTAGCAGTGAAGCACCCCGCCCTGCTTACCGGCATGAGCCTCCAGCACCGCCTGCGCGTCCCGGCTGGCCTCCCGGATATGGACGATGATCGGTTTGTCGTAGCGGTTGGCCAGATCGATCTGATCGATGAAGACCTCATGCTGGAGCTTCTTCTCGGCCGCAATGGCCTCCT
>JAADDK010000030.1 GCA_013154005.1 Methanobacteriota archaeon | reverse complement strand
AAAATATTTAACCCCATTTGTTATGTGCCAACTATGTTTGAGATGCAGGTGCAAATGACTTCTCCAAGAACCTACGATAATGACGTGGACAGAGTGCTGGTGAGCTTCCTCGTATCCATCGGATACATAAAATCATCCCTTGAGCGAAATATTGATGATGCAAAACGCTCAGTGGGATACCGGCTTTTCAAAGAATGTTTTCTCACACATCCTGAGAGATTCTGGAGTGTTGATGAGCTTCTAACATATTTAGGCACCTCCAGGCCCACGCTTTACAGATACCTTAACAAACTCAAATCACTGGATGTGCTTGAAGAGGAACATGAGGGGATATCTAAAAAATATCGATTGAGAAGTGGGGACCTGAAAAGGGCATGGAGCTTTGTGGAGGCAAATGTTAAAATTGCTATGGACAATTACCGCAGAACTGTAGAGCATATTACCAAGCTTATGGAGGGAGATACATGATAGAACTGGTACCCGGATCAAAATGTGTAGTGTATTCGGTGAGCTCAAACGACGAGATAATGAAAACCTATGGAATCTTCAAAGGATTCGTACCGGTAGGTGAAGATAGCTCCCTTTGCATAGAACTCGACTCCAATCATGGCGATATGCAGGGGAAATACAGGCTAATACCCACAAACATGATTTCCGCAATAGATATAATAGAACTTGCAGAACCAAAACAAGAAGAGAAAAAGTATGTAGATACCCATTATTACAGTTAAATACTTATTATCTAAGAGGAATCACCCCAATGTCCTCATATACGGGTCCTTTCTCGGTCAGTATGCTCTTTTTTATCTTTATTTCTTTTGCAACAAATTCTCCAAAACATGTATTTCTGAATCTCGCCAGTGACTCCACGTCTATTCTACCCTTAACTCTCGCCACCGTTATATGGGGAACATAACTTTTTTCCCTTTTAAAACCTGCTGGAACAAGGTGAGTATCAATACACCGCATAAGAGAAGAGGCACTGCCACCATCGTCCACACCTATCCACACAACCTTCACATAATGCTCATTCGGAAAAAACCCAATACCCTTCAGTCTTATCTGAAACTCTGGAATCTTGCACGCACCCACACCATTCATAATCTCCGGAAGCTTTGATTTATCAATCTCACCAAGAAACTTAAGAGTTAAATGCACATTTTCCGGTTCCACGAGCTTTACCCGACCACTGCGGTTTATGGCTTTCTGCAGCTCTCGAATTTCGCCCGTATATGGCACCTCTATAGCAATAAATGTGCGCATATCAGGATAATGGTGTTCTCCATTAATAATCTTCCATCTCTTTCATTATTTTTTCCTTTAACTTCAACAGCTTGACCCTGCGGAGTTCAAGTTTTTGCATCTCGTCTTCTATTTTGCGCAGAGCCTCACCATAATCCATATTACCAAATTCGGAGAGCACATCATCAATATCAATATCCTCAAGATCATACTCCCTAATGTCAAATATACCCGGCGCAAAATCAATAAAAAGTGAAAAGGAGCGCGAAATTTCGTAAAGTTTGCGAGGTGCACCGCGCCCACTCGGCACGGTGCCCGCAGAGCGTATAAAATCGCTCTCCTCCAAAAGCTCCAGATGCTTCGCCACGGCCTGCTGAGATGTCCTTAATTCTCTTGCTATGTTCAGTGCATACTGCCTACCCTCCACGAGCATCCGAAGTATTTCCCTGCGCATCTGGTTCTCAATCGCCCGAAGTATGGCATCTATCTCTGGGTCTTCCGGGAACATTTTCACTCGATTTTTATCCTCTTACCCTTCTTCTCCTTGGGTTTCTCACGCTCAAATACCACATCCAGTATTCCATTCTTGTAGGTGGCTTTGACCGTGTCTGCACGGACCTTGGCAGGTAACTGAACTTCCTTGTAGTATTTGCGCTCAGGAGTGTCCACTTTCAGCACCAGCACCGTATTATCATTTTCAAGATTCAATTCTATATCATCCTTACTCACTCCCGGCAGCTCCGCTGTCACACTGATATGCTTGTCATCTTCCATAACATCAACCAGCGGCTCACGATACTCGCTCAACTCCGAACCGCTGAACCTCTTGGGCACATTGCCGAATTCCTCAATATGCGGTTTGCCGTCTGGCCCCACACGCATACTGAACCCGTAAACGTATGGACCGCGAATTTCACCACGCCCCTGAGTCTGAAACTCCTTCATTATTCGATTCATCCACTCTTCCATTCTCCTGAACTCCTTATCAATGTCAAAGAACTCGTCCCACTCGTCAAAGAACCTGCGCTCCCAGTCGTCACGCCATTCATCGTCCCTTCTTCTCCTTCTTATCACCATTTTTATCACCTCCATTTAGTTATCAACTATTTGTTGACAACTATCATGTATACATACTACTATATAAAGATTTTGCAAAACGCTTAAATACTGTGAACGTAATAGTAGAATTGCAGAAAGGCATCCCATCCCTTCTGGCATACCTCTCTATTTTTTTATGTTAAACATTTTCTGGGTTAGTTGCGGTTTTCTAATTTTTGCATTGCGATGCAAAGTATATATAGGTTGTTTTATTAGGGCAGGATATGGATGTAAATGTTGCGTTTGCACTTATACTCCTTGCCATCGCGATTATCATAATTTTACCTCGTTTCAAAGTTAATATTGCCATATCAATACTCATAGGTGCGCTGTTTCTCTTACTTACGCTCGGTGCTGATTACCATAAAGTTGTATCTGATTTGCTCACATGGTCATTCTGGAGGATAATAGCCATCGTATCACTCTCTCTGATGATCGTTGCCCTGATGGAGAAAATGGGATATCTGAGCATGATGGTGGAGTCCGTGAAGAATCTCGCCTCATCGGCGGGTGCGTCTATGGTATCCATATCCGCGTTCATTGGATTGTTGCCCATGCCCGGCGGAGCTTACGTCTCGGCGCGGTTAGTGGACCCGCTGGCGAAGGAGATGGCTCTTAACCCCGTGGAGGCAACCTCGCTAAATTACTGGTTCCGGCACCTGTGGGAGTACTGGTGGCCTCTGTACACGGGCGTGATTGTCGCCTCTGAAATATTCAGAGTGAGCATCCCGGATTTTGTAATACACATGTCATTTCTAACACTGCTCGCGGTAATCGGCGGGTACCTGTTCATATATTACCCCATAATGAGAAAGAAGAACATTAAAAAAGGCAGAAACG
>JAADDK010000077.1 GCA_013154005.1 Methanobacteriota archaeon | reverse complement strand
GGCAAAGGATGGGAAGTGTATCATTTTCATAAGGCGGAGGGGACGGCACAATGAGAGAGAGAAAATTGCTAATACACATAAGGCACACTTGGATGGATGTGTTCAAATTTCCAATAGTTGTGGAAATTGTTGCAATAGCGATAATAGTGTTAGGATATTTTGCCTCAAATGCAATATTCGGTTATTTTATAGAGGTAAAGTCAATTTGGGATTGGATTTATGTGATCAGTATATTTTCTGCTATTTTAGTCCTTCTTCCCGGCTTCATAGCGTTTGTAATTTGGAAAAACGATATGCATCTGGATGAGTATGTATATCTGGAAGGTGATGAAATAGTGCTGAAACATGGAGATAAAGAGATATTCAGAGGCAAAGCGGAGAATTTAAGGCAGCTGTGGATGTATTATGCCGGACCCAGATTGGAATATTTTTACTTCAAGTTTAACAAAAAATTCGGAAAATATGACAATTTCTCAGTGGGTGATGGTATAATATTCAGGAAATGGATTAGCAAAGAAGAGCTGGAGAAAAAGGGATTTGAATGGTATAATCTCTTCAAAAAATACAATCCTGATTTGATGCTGGTAAGACCGGGAAAGAAACCGGAAGTATGGAACGGCAAAGAGTGGGAGCAGGTATCATGGAACGACATATTATAACTAAATTATCGCCAAACATTCAATTTTCATAAAAAATGCCTTTTATTCTGAGATTCGCAAAATAATACACAGCATAAACGATGGTTAGAAAAACCGAAACGTAAAGTATGGCCTTGTACAGGCCGAGCAAATCAATCACGTACCCATACACAAAGTAAAATACCATAAGCGAGAAAGTCACCGCGGTGTACGCAAAGGAAGTGAGCAGCGCCCGCTTGCTCGAGGGAACGTTTTTCTGAAACTCCGATTGCCACACAACATAAAATGCCGCACCTATCACCTCCGCAATCGCCAGAAAAATCAAAGAGGGCAATGTGTGATACACGCCTATTAAAATAATTAACCCGGACACCACAAACGGCGAGTAATTGAGAAATCTGCGTGCGTCAAATCGATAAGCGATTTTATAGCCACCCACACTGGACAAATCAATCAATGAAGCGATGATGGACACCACGGGAAGCGACGGAATAATGAAATAAATGTACGCCTGCATATACGGCAACACAGTGACCAGTATAACATTCACATACACAAGCAGAATAATTAGAGTGCCCAGCGCGCTTCTTTCTTTAATGTACCGATATGCATTTTTAAAGTTCTCGATTATTTTTTCCTTTTTCTCTTTCCTGCTGTGCCTGCATTCCCTGATAAGAATCAAAAATAGCAGCCCAATAAGATATGCAATTACGGTTAGAGCAATGGCCACCGAGAAACTTATACTCGCCACGAACCCGCTTAGCACACCACCCGCAAACATCGATATCTCGGCGATTGAGCGGTAATTCGCCTGTATCTTCTTAAACTCGTCCTCCCGCCCCTGAGATTTCAAGTTATCGTAAACCATGCTGACAAACGCACTGGACACCAGCGAATACGACACCCCGCTCAAAAAGGCCCACACCATAAACCACGCAAAGTTACGTATGAATATCACCGAGAGCCAGAACACAATACCGATTAACTCTCCGAAAAAGATGGCCCACTTTCTCGAGTAGCGGTCCGCAATGAGTCCGGTGGGAATTTCAAAAATCGCAACTGAGATCGAAGTTACCGCGATGAACAGCGATATCTGAAAAAAATTCAATCCGCAATCCAGCAGAAATATGGTAAAAACTCCGCCCATAAAACTGAAATACCTAAAAAAAGTGAACAGATACACATAAATATCCTCGCGATTCATAAGTCATCCCTCAAATAATTGAGCACCTCCTCACAGCCCACTGCCACGGAAAATGTCACACAGTGAACGTTCCCCATAATAGAGCATACGTTTTGAAGATTTAAATATTTACATTTAAAATCACGATGGATTCTGATACATTGGAAAAACCTTAAAATATGGGAAGCGATTAAACACCCGGCGCCAGGCTGGCCGGGGGGTTAGGCGTCCCCTGTACCCGAAATCGCCTATACGCGGGGGCGACAGCCGGAGAAGGTGTATCCAGCCCTTGCTTTCAAGCCATGCGTAACCCGTGAGGCCCTGTCCTCCGGGGCCACAGGTGCGTTCCGCGCTTCTGGAGGGAAGCGTTGGAACGCTTTGCCACGGAAACCCCGCCAGGCCCGGAAGGGAGCAGCGGTACCGTGGACTGCGGGCGCTCGGAGGGGCGCGGGGCCGAGGAACCGCATGGGCCCTTGGGCAGGGGTCTGGGCATCGACTCCGGCGTGCCTGGCGCCTTAATTCTCAAACAGAAAATAGCGTGAGTCTCTGAACTCAAATTCCACAAGAACCTCGGGGTTTTTGAGATTTACAGGTGTATGCGTTGCCTCGTAAATCCGCTCTCCAATTTTCTGCGAAAGGGTGAGATGATTCGCGCGCACCGCAAAGCTACCCGCACTCTGAACTTTAGGAATCAAATAAGATACAAGAGAGCCTTCGTCATCAAATATCCTCACAGGAACACACCGTTTCACACCAGAAAACTGCACCGCAAATTCACAGGGTGAGGAAGATGCAAATACGAGAATGCGTCCCTGAATACGCTCAACCACACATTCAATACCCCTTTTCATACATTCATCAAGCACATAATTTTTAAAGTTTTTTATGTAGCGCGACGGATTTTTTGGGAATTTAGCAATTATGAGATACGGCTTCATACTTTGATTAATGCACAGTTGCATAAAAGTTTTTATATGGTGAGTTGCATACACATTTAAGGGTGATTCAAGATGAAGTCATTAATTAAAGAAGCTCTGGCTAAAGCTGAGGCAGACATGAAATCCACGCCTGTCAAAGAGCCAGTACCCCTTATGGAAACTGAAGAAGACAAAGAACTGGAAGAGGTTTTGAAAAGTCTGAGAACGAACATAAAGGTCGTGGGCTGCGGAGGTGGTGGTAGCAACACGATTAATCGCCTTATGGAAGAGAACATTGCAGGTAACGTGCAGTTAATAGCTGCCAACACCGATGCACAGCATCTTCTCACAATTAAAGCCCAGAGAAAAGTGCTTCTGGGCAAGCGATTAACTCGCGGATTGGGAGCAGGCGCACTGCCTCAAATCGGCCAGGAAGCCGCGAGAGAAGCCGAAGACAAACTTCGAGAGCTCCTTCAGGGTGCAGATATGGTTTTCATCACCTGTGGCCTCGGAGGAGGAACCGGAACGGGCAGCGCGTCGGTTGTGGCTCAGATTGCGAAGGAGCTGGGTGCGCTTACAATTGCAATATGCACTCTGCCGTTTAAAGCAGAGGGCCGTGCAAGGTGGGAAAACGCCATGTGGGGCCTCGAAAAACTCAGAGAGACCGCAGACACCGTAATCACGATTCCCAACGACAAACTTCTGGAACTCGTGCCAAGGTTGCCACTCACACAGGCGTTCAAGTTTGCGGATGAGATACTTATGCGGGCAATTAAAGGCTTAATAGAGATGATTACCAAGCCCGGACTGGTCAACCTGGATTTCAATGACCTGAAAACCATAATGAAAGGCGGCGGTGTGGCGATGATTGGACTCGGCGAAAGCGAGGGAACCGGTGATGAGCGGGTGATGGAAGCGATAGAAGAAGCCATTAACTCTCCGCTGCTGGAAGTGGATATATCCACGGCCACGGGCGTGCTCGTCAATGTGGTGGGCGGTCCGGACATGACCATAAGCGAGGCGGAGCGTGCCATAGAAGAACTCAGCGCAAAGGTATCGAAGGGCTCCAGGATAATCTGGGGCTGTGCGGTGGACCCAACGTTTGACCGAAAAATCTCAGTACTCGTGGTCGCTACGGGCGTGAGGAGCAAACAGATTCTGGGGAAAGTAACCTCGCAGGAATTAAAGGATAGATATGGTGTGGACATCATCTGAGCAGTTTGAAGCGAGAAAAAAGGCGGAGATTAACGCCATAAGCGCTCTGCGCTCTGCATTTTTTATTGGTTTTATATCATCTCTGTTCAGCATAGTAATTGTGTCTCTTATAGAATTTGCACTTCTCACTTCAATAGCACTCAACACAGTTACCGAATACGAAAATCCGCTGGCATGGATAATTACACTGTGCGTGGCTCAGGGGGTGAACATATTTTTCACCCTCGTGTATCTCTATGCCCTGGATAGGTCTCGAAAATTCATTGTGCATTTTACCCGAGAGTTTGACATAGTCAAGCCCGGCGTTGTTATGGTTGCCATAGGAATAACTGTAAACCTCGGCTTCACCATAGTTATAGCCGCCACGGGAGCATCATTCCCGCTAAATTTAACCATAACCAGCATGGGAATATCTATACTGGGTATAGCAATAGTGTTTATAGGCAACGTGCTAATAGCCATAGGAATATACCGTCTGGGCGAGCATTACAGAGACTCTGATTTGAAACTTTACGCGATACTTATGATATTTTTAGGAATTATTGGTATAATTCTGGTGTACTCTGCGCTGGGAAACATAATCAAAAAAATAGAAAACCGTGTGCCACCGCCCCCTGTACCACCATGGCTCCGGCCTATGGAAAAACATTTATAACTTATGCGGTGATTTCCACAGTATGGATGAAATAACGCTCAGAGTGGCAGAAGCCCCGCCCACCGATGTGGGTCTCGGGCGTGCACGAATAGACGCAAACACGAGAATACTGCTGGGCATCGAGGTCAGCGATTATATAGAAATAGAGGGAGAGAGAGTAACGGCCGCACGCGTGTTCAGGGCCAAGCAGGAGGACGAGGGCAGGGGATACATCAGAATCGACGGATATATTCGAAGAAATGCGAAGGTGACTCTGGGCGATAAAGTTAAAATCCGAAAAGCTAATCCAAAAGAGGCAGAGGAGATTGTTTTAGCACCTTTGATTGGTAAGAAACAACGGCTCAGATTCGGGCCGGGCATAGGCGAGTTCATAAGAAAATCACTTCTCAAAAGGCCCGTGGTGGTGGGCGACGAAATAGTCGTGCCAAACCTCACACTTTCAGGAAGAAGCGGAATAGTGTTTCAGGTGGTGAGCGCAAAGCCGTCCCGGGGCGTGCTTCAGATAGGATACGCCACCAAGGTGGAGGTGAGAGAGGAGGCACCTTCCGAGTATCAGGAAAACGCCGTGGAGCATGTGACCTACGAAGATATAGGCGGGCTCGAAAAGGAAATTGAAAAGGTTCGCGAGATGATTGAGCTACCGTTGAAGCACCCTGAGCTGTTCGAGCGGCTGGGCATAGATCCGCCCAAGGGTGTGCTTCTACATGGCCCGCCCGGCACCGGCAAAACTCTGATTGCGAAGGCAGTGGCTAACGAGAGCAACGCGTCGTTTTTCCTGATCAACGGCCCGGAGATAATGAGCAAGTTCTACGGCCAGAGCGAACAGCGACTGCGCGAGATATTCAAAAAGGCACAGGACAGTGCGCCGAGCGTGATATTTATCGATGAGATAGACAGCATCGCTCCAAAGCGCGAGGACGTGCAGGGCGAGGTGGAGCGCAGGGTGGTTGCACAGCTTCTCACCCTTATGGACGGGCTGCGAAAAAGAGGACATGTAATTGTGATAGGCGCAACGAACCGCGTGGATGCACTGGACCCCGCATTGCGCCGTCCCGGCAGATTTGATAGAGAGATAGAGATAGGCATACCTGACAAAAAGGGCCGTAAAGAAATTCTGCAGATTCACACCCGCGGCATGCCCATAGAGGGCGACGAAAAGGCCCGGGATAAACTACTCACCGAGATTGCAGAGATGACGCACGGCTTTGTGGGCGCTGATCTGGCGGCACTGGCCCGCGAGGCGGCCATGAACGCGCTGCGCAGGTACCTGCCCGAGATTGACCTGGACAAGCCCGTGCCAACCTCCGTGCTGGAGAATATGAAGGTCACGCGCAAAGATTTCAAAGAGGCACTTAAAAAGATAGATCCCAGCGTGCTTCGTGAGGTTATGATAGAGGTGCCCTCGGTGCACTGGGACGACATCGGCGATCTGGAAGAGGCAAAGAAGATTCTTCGTGAAGCGGTGGAGATGCCCCTCAAAAACCCGGAGAAATTCAAAAAGATGGGTATACGCCCTCTCCGGGGTGTGCTTCTCTACGGCCCGCAGGGTACGGGCAAGACACTGCTTGCCAAAGCGGTGGCCACCGAGAGCGAGGCAAATTTCATAAGCGTCAAGGGCCCGGAGATAATGAGCAAGTGGGTCGGTGAGAGCGAGAAAGCGATTCGAGAAATATTCAAGAAAGCACGGCAATCCTCGCCCTGCATAGTGTTTCTGGACGAGATAGATGCCATCGCGCCCCGGCGCGGGCTGCACACCAGCTCCGGCGCAACCGACCGCATCGTGAACCAGCTTCTCACGTCGATGGACGGCCTCACCACCCTTGAAGGCGTGGTGGTAATCGCGGCCACCAACCGCCCGGACATAGTGGACCCGGCGCTGCTCAGACCGGGCAGATTCGACCGCCTGCTTTACATAGGCCCGCCAGATGAAGAATCCCGGTTCAAGATTCTGAAAGTGCACACGAAAAATATGCCTCTCGAAAACGTTGACCTGTGGGAGATTGCGCGCAGCACCGAGAACTTCACAGGCGCTGATTTAGAGAATCTCTGCAGAGAGGCGGGTATGGCGGCCATTCGGGATAACAGTGAGAAGGTGAGAATGAAACATTTCCGTGAGGCGCTCAACGTTGTGCGTGCATCATTAGATGAGGAAACAATAAAATACTACGAAAGCATTGGGTTAGAATTGAGTAAAACCATTCACAAGAAGAAGGAGGACCTGAGCTACTATTCGTGAGGTGAGAAATATGAGAAAATTCGTGACTGAATTGAGAGGTAAGACGGCCATGACCGATGATGGGGTAATTCTGGGAACAATCGACAATTTCGTGATTGATACCGATTCCGGAGACATAAAGCATGTTTTAGTCGTGCCTGCGGACGATTTGGAGACGAGAGAATTCCAGAAAGATGCACAGGGCCGGCTCATTCTGCCGTTCCAGAGCATGCGCTCTGTCCGCGACGTCGTGGTGATGACTCTCAAAAAGTAAATACTCTATTTTTTCGCAAATTATATTTACGGCCCCGCATTTAGGTGAGCCATGCATATCGAAATTGATGGCTGGAAAGTTGGGATACGATTCTCCGCTTCGCATTTCATACCGGGACATCACAAGTGCGCGCGTCTGCACGGGCATGATTACGGAGTGCGGGTTCGCATTTACGGTGAAACGAAGGACTGCATGCTCTACGATTTCGTGGAGCTAAAAAAAATCGTGAGAAAAATTGCAGATGAGATAGATCACCACGTGATGATTCCGCGGTCGCAGGAATTCATAAAGCACCATATAAACGGCAACGAAGTGAGCATAGAATTTGACGGAAAGCGCTACACGTTTCCCGCAAAAGATGTTGTGTTTTTAGATTTAAAGCTCACCACCGCGGAGGAGCTCGCCAGGTACTTTGCAAAAAAAGTGCTCCAAGCAATCAGCTTCCCGGCGAATGTGAAGGGCTTTGAAATATGCGTTGACGAGGGACCCGGACAGGGTGCATGCCACTATGAAGAGGTGAGCGCATGAAGGCTGTTGTTCTACTCTCAGGCGGTCTGGATTCCACCACCGTGGTGGCCATGGCCCGTGAGATGGGATACGAGGTATTTGCCCTGTCATTTGACTACGGACAGCGTCATTCACGCGAGATGGAAAGCGCCATAAAAGTGGCAAAATATTACGGCATAGAGCACAAGATACTCAAGATAGATTTGCGCCAGATTGGAGGCAGCGCGCTGACCGACGATATCGAGGTGCCCGAAAGAGAGCTTGACGAAATTGAAAAAGAGATCCCCATCACATACGTGCCCGCGCGGAACACTATCCTGCTATCGTACGCGCTCGCCTACGCGGAGGTCATCGGCGCAGATGCCATATTCTACGGCGCCAACGCGATCGACTACTCCGGGTATCCGGATTGCAGACCCGAATACGTGGAAGCTTTCGAGAAGATGGCAAATCTCGGCACCAAGCGCGGCGTGGAAGGGCACCCGATAAAAATTCTCGCACCGCTGATGCACATGAGCAAGGCGGACATAATCAAAAAGGGCATCGAGCTGGGCGTGCCGTACGAGCTCACATGGTCCTGCTATCGCGGTGGAGAGAAAGCGTGCGGCAGATGCGATTCGTGCCTGCTGCGGCTCAGAGGGTTCATGGAAGCGGGCGCAGAAGACCCGATAGAATATGAAGAGTATCCCGATTTCTACAAAAAATATCTGGAAGCGCGAGGAAAATGATACTCGGCACATGCTATATCTGCGGTGCGCCTGCGAGCCATGTGTGCAAGCTCTGCGGGCGCGCGGTGTGCGACGCGCATTACGTCCCCGGGCTGGGACTATGCACCCGTTGCTATGGAAAAACCGGATTTGCGGGTGAACACTACAATGCTCGTACTGATGGATAACGCAATGAGCAGAAAGAATATCCCCACTGCCGTGAACATCCCCAGGCTCAACGATGCAAAACTATCGATTATGGCACCGCCAATCAGAGGGGCTATTACAGAACCGATATTTGAAGAAAAATTAACTATACCCAGAGAAGTGCTTATTTTCTTACCTCTGGCCGCGGTGAAGCTTCTGGATATGGGCATGAACCCGCGCCCCACCACGAAAAACAAAAATATTCCCACAATAACCGAATACACATAGTTAACTGCTATCAAAGCCGCAGAAAGCGGTGTTAAAATAGAAAGCACCACCAATGAGCGGATAAAACCATGTCTATCTGCAATGTGACCAAGCATCAAGCTCCCGCCCAGCGCAAGGATGCTCGCCAGTGAGAGAATCAGTGTGGCATCAACCTTGCTGAATCCCACAATCAGTGTGAGATAAAAAAGCAGCACTTCGTTGCCCAGCGAGATGTACATTCCAAAAAGGAAAGTAAGAGGATAAAATGATCCGTGAAAACCACCCCTATCTCCAGAAACGTGGATTTCTCTCTTTTCTTTAACGTTACGAAGAGGATAGGCAAACAATATAGCCGTGAAATAAATCATAACTATGAGAATCACCGCGTAGAGCATGTTACCGGATATTGCAGAATATATGAGATAGCCAACAGATAAACCTACGGTGCCCATCATAAAATAAATGCTCATGGTCTTGGCCCTATGAGTAGGCGCTGCAGAGAAATGCACAAGGGCCTGCATGGTGGGCCAGGTCATTGCCCCGTATATTCCATCCAAAATTCTGAGAATGAACATCCATGGAAACGGAACAATCGTGTACAGATACGCATCTACAAGCATGCCCGCAAAGCCACCCATCACAATAAGAGCACGGTTCACGCCCCGGTCTGCAACCTTTCCAATCACGGGAGAAAATACGGCTCGCGAGAGCATGAAAGAAGAAGAGAGAAGAGTTATGGAAAAAACGTCCACGCCGGCATCATGAAGCATGAACGCTATGACCACGCGCAGCAGCTGGGCAGCGGTGCCGCCAAGAAGCGGGATTGCGAGGATGCTTATATACACATACCACTTTTTCACGGCGGTGCATACGTTAAAGCGGTAAAATATTTTCTACATTCCCTTGTATCTAAGCAGCGCGGCTATGCCTCCAAATGCCGTCGCAAATATCTTGCCCTCTTCACTCTCATCGGAAATCAGCTCGACCTTCGTGCCGTTTTGCTCCGCAATTTCGTAGTACTCTTCAATTAAATCTTTCTTCTCAACAATTTCCATAATCACATCGCAGTCAGGGCATTTCTTCTCTGGAATGTTGCCCTTCACCGTTTCCACAAGCTCCTTTCCGCACTGCGGACATTTCCATTTCACCCTGTACTTCCTCAGCGAGTCGGAAATCAAAAGCGTGTCCACCATGCCCATTTCCAGCGCCTTCCGCACCTCCTTCTCACCGTACAGGGCCAGCCCCCCATCGGGTTTCTTAATCTCCCTGAAAAACCGGCTCAGGAGGTTTCGCTCACGGTAAAGCTCCAGCTGCTGCAACGTTGCCGATGCCTTGTTTACCAGCTCGTGCAAGCCGTACTCATCGGTGTAACCGGTATCAAACAAATCTATGATTTTTTTCTTTAACTCGTGATGCAGATAATCGCCGTTCACGAACATCTCCTTGGTGCTTCCCGGGCCGCCCACCAGAATACCGCGAATGGGCTCGTTGAGAAATACCTCGTTGGTTTTATCGCCCACCCTCTTGAAAAACTCATGCACCGCCTGCTCGATGAGACGCTCGAATCTGCGCGACGACTGGCCACCCTGATGATGCTTGCTGGGCACCATGCTCTCCACGTGCTTGACCGGAATGACCCGCGTACCTTTCAGTAATCCGATGGTTGCCTCCTTTCTGTCAATAACGATTAGTCCGTAAGTATCTTTCTCGCCGAGCATTGCCTTGAGCGGCTCGGTGTAAAACTTTGAATCACAGCGATATATGAAAGATTGCACCGGCTCTGGTGGCTCGAGCATGTGCGCGACCATCTCCGTCTGGTCTCCCCGGGTGGCAACGTGGCCCACGAACACCACCAGCCCGTTGGGAGGCGGCATACGGAAATACTTCAATCGCGACATTATACTTTCAATGGCACTCATAACATTCTTTCGGGTGGTCTTGCTCTTAATGTTTGAAGATGTGCCTAACTCATCGCGAAGATATGCAATAACGTCTGATATGGGCCTTTTTGGCGGAATATAAACTGATATGAGCTCCGTGCCACGGCCCTGATACTTCTCAATCTCCTCAAGAGCGCGTCGAAACTCATATTTTTTTCTTGCGTCTTCCATATCTCACACCGGTCGGGAATTAGTTTTATTAAATAAATATTCACCCTCTCGCGATGAGGAAGTATTAAATACTTATCCCTAATTGTATTAGTGAGTGTCATGGCGGTAAAGAGAAAGGTTGTACTGCTCGGCGATTCTGAGGTGGGCAAAACCTCGCTTGTTCGGAGGTTTGTTTATAACATATTCAGCGATGCGTATATTCAAACAATCGGCACGAAGGTGAGCAAGAAAAACATAAAAATCACCTATGAAGATGTGGAATACGAGATAATGATGGTGCTCTGGGACGTACTTGGGCAGCAGGGCTATACCAACGTGCAGCGTGCGGCGTTTCGGGGCAGTGATGGCGCAATTTTCGTGTGCGACCTTACAAGAAAAGAAACACTGCACAGCATTCTCCATTACTGGCTTCCCACCCTAGAGTCCGTGGCCGGCGTGCCGGGCGTGCTCATGGCGAACAAACGGGACCTGAGTGAATGGGAGATAGACGTTCCTGACCTGGAGGAATTCAGCAAAATCACCGGGCTTCCCTACATGCTGACCAGCGCGAAGACCGGCGAGAATGTGGAAGAGTCATTCTACATGCTGGGAGAACTTATGCTCCTGTACCGGCCGGTGCGCTCACTGGAAAAAGATACGAAAAAAATCGAGTCGGCAAAAGATGCTCTGGACGTAATAATGGAAGATTTCTGCAAAAACTACGGCAACTGGAACGATGGCATGGCGGTGGTGGAGGCGAATATCAGAGTCATAGGCATAGATATGAAAAAACCGAAAATCCCACAACTCCATATCCTCGTGGATAAGCTGTACCGCATTGAGGCATATAACCTCGGACTGGAAAGGGCGCAGAAAAACAAAGTAAAAAGACTGGGTATAATCAACAGAATCAAAAAGTAAGTTCTGAATCGCATCGTTCCACCCATGCTTTCATCCCATACCTCGTGAATATCTCTTTAGCATTTTTGAAGTTTTCCCGTGCAAGCTTTGCATCTTTTCTCAGCTTCCATAACTTACCCAGTTCATAGTAGGTTCTTGCAAGCTCCACCAGATTATTCGTACCTTTAAAGTAGCGCATGGCTTTTGTCAGTTCAATTATCGCTTTTCGGTAATTACCGAGATCCCTATACACCGCACCTAACACTCTGCGTGCCTGCATTTCATAATCGCGGCTTCCAATACTCTGCGCTATCTCCAGCGCCTCTTTAGCATAAGTATCAGCGCTCTGTACTTTTTTCATGCTCACACGGATATCTGCTAGGGTGAGCAACGCTTCTATCTGTCCGTTTTTGTCTCCCGATTCTCGAACCATTTCCAGTGCCTTCTTTGCTATGCCATATGCGTACTTTATCTTCCTCTGCTCCCAGTAAACACGCGAAATGTTGAGTAATGTGTATGCAGCAGTGTATTTATCTCCAAGCTCTCTGCTCAGGGCTAAACTCCTGGTAAAGTTGCTCAGTGCTTCTTCAAAATTGCCCATTATGTAATGTATACTACCCATGTTATTTAGAATCATGCCCATCCCACTGCGCAGGTTTATTCTCTCACTGATTTCAAAGCTTCTTTGATAATATTCAAGCGCTTCTTTTAATTTCCAGCGCCTGAAATGCACGTTTCCCAAATTGTTCAGCAAAGACACTATACCATATTTGTAGCCCACGGTTTCCATAATCTTAAGACTGGACGAGTATATCTTTTCGGCACGCTCCAAATCGCCCAGCGAGAAATACACCGTGCCCATATCTGCAAGAATCTCCGCGACTTCCTTCATATCGCCCACGTCTTTCATCAACTCCAAGGCCTTTGTATAATATTTTTTAGATTTATCATAATCGCCCAGAATGAGATGTATGCTGCCCACACCTTTGAGCACCTCAGCAATGTCTCTTTTAACTTCCCCCACTTCGGCTTCAGAGAATATCTTTAGCGCATCTCTGAACAGCTCCAGTGCACGCTGATACTCGCCCCTCATAAACAATATAAAGCCCATTTCTTTGTATATTCGGCCACTCTCCACAGTGCTGGATACTTTATTGAGCATGCCTCGGAGCGCTTCGAGCGCGCTCTCATATTCACCCATCTTGCTAAGCACTCCCGCAATCCTGCGTATAAGTCGAGAACGAGTTAGCTCGTCAGTGCATAGTTTCAGAGCCGTTTCAAATTTCGCTTTCGCGTTCTCGTAATCACCCAGATTTGTGTATATCTCACCCATGCTCTCTAAAATTTTCACCTTTACATCATCTTCCTGGACCAGCTCAAGGGCGCGGGAATAAAACTCCAGCGCTTCATCATTTGCGTAGTTTTTCTTCGCCCGGTCTCCCAGCTCAACAAGATACTCAACCGCCTTCGGGTCCCTTGCCTCGTAGTAATGGTGCGCAAGCACATTGACAACCGCACCAAGGTTATCACGGTTAAGCTCGTAGATTATATCGCCTATTATCCGGTGATATTTTCTGCGCAGCTCGTCTAAAAGCTCGTTGTAAAGAACCTCGCGAATAATCGAGTGCTCAAAATGGTATTTTCCATCTTTTACGTAAATCAGCTTATGCTTTCTATAGATATTGTTAAGTTTTCTTAAAATGCTCAGCTCGTCCATTGCTGTGGTGAGCGAGAGAAGCACCGTGTCGAATTCATCACCTATCACCGCCGCCACATCTATAATCTCGCGCTCCTCGTCTTCTAACCTCTCCAGCCTCCTTTTTATCAGCTCATACGCCTTTTTCGGTATGATTATTTTCTCGGCGCGCACGTTGAGTTTCCATCGCTTTCCATCGCTGTGCAGCCATTTTTCGGTGATGAGCAGCTTTATTATCTCTATAACGAACAGAGGATTACCACCGCTTTCTTTGTATATCTTCTCACCCACGTTTGCGTCGAAGTCGCCCAGTATACGGCTGATGAGAATCATAGTATCTTCTTTGCTCAATCTCGGAAGCCCGATTATCTTAACCAGCCCCTCGCTTGCAAGGTTGTTGAGCGTCTCTTCCAGCGGATGCAATTTTCCCCCCGCGGGTATAATCTCCTCCGGGCGATACGTGCCGATAATCAGAACGCGGTTATGTCGCGTGTTTCGCGCTAAATAATACAGAAAATTCAGTGAAGTGCGGTCCGCCCATTGAAGGTCATCAATGAAAAGCACCAGAGGATACTTTTCAGACAGTCGCTGTAGACCCATAAGTATATTGTCAAATATGTTCTCTTGGACAATGCTCGGCTCACCCACCAGATAGCGCCCGTCATATTTCTGCGAGGTGATGAACCATTCAACGCTGGATTGCACCTCCTCCGGCACATTCTCGCCATCCCATGTGCTCATGCGCATCTCAATCTCTCTGAGAATGCGCTGCATGTCTCCTATGAGAAACTCGTTTGGCTCGCCCTTAATCACAGTGGCCAGCGAGAGCTCGCCTGAGGTCTGGATAAGTATGTTGTAATCTCCATAACTCAAAGAATTGAGATTGGCGTTTTCCTCAGAGCCCATTATTTTAAGCGAGTCTTTAACAAATGCCTCGATGGCGGTGAGCATGCCCACGAATATATCCGGGTCCAGATTCGTTTCTCTTCGCTCTGCCTTCGCTATGACCAGCCCGGCGCTGTTAATCAGATACGCGGAGAGCACCATGGGCGGAGGCTTGTTCGCAAGCAGATATTCAAGAGATGCCCTGCTCAGCGCGCTCTTGAACGGAAACAGCGGCTCCAGCGTCTCGGGCAGGCACTGCCCGCGAATCACCTTGAAATTCGCCTCCTCGGCCTTGCCTATCAACTCTTCCACTATGCGCGTCTTACCGATGCCCGCTTCCCCGGAGATAAAAACAGTTTCTCCCTTGCCACCAGCAACACGTTTGAGCGCGTCTTGAAGTTCCCGCAACTCGTTTTTGCGGTCCACTATCTCAATATTTTTGAAATTGACCTCCGCCACAAGTGAGATATGCGCTATTTGAATAAAAGGATTTTTCTTTTAACCGAAAATGAGATATGCAGCATCAGCAGGAAGAAATATTTAAATAAAAGTTCAATTATTGTGTAAATAA
>JAADDK010000064.1 GCA_013154005.1 Methanobacteriota archaeon | reverse complement strand
CTATTCTAACAAAATTGCAGTTACAACCTTTGAGAATAGTGATGTGCCTTTCAATCCCAGCATGGTACTATTCTAACCCTCATCCAATACAAACAAACTTTTTCCTGCCATACTCTTTCAATCCCAGCATGGTACTATTCTAACCAAGAAAATATAAGAAATACATGCTAATAAATATTTTGGAAAATACTGCATCTATAGACACCAATTTTTATTACCACACATCATATCTTTCGCCAAATCGCCGGTAAGAGTGCTCATTTATAAAGAAACGTCAAAAAATCATGACGGATTTATTAAAATGCATCGAGAGTACTCTGCTCAACACGCTTAATTATCTTTTTCACGCTTTTCCAGGACATGCGCACGTGAGGGGGCATTGCTCCGTGCTCCCGGTAATACTGCAGCAGAAACTCCGTGGTACGCGGGTCCGCCGGGTATCCAGAGCCAAAATCTCCAATCTCCGATGCAATTTTTTCAATCAATCTATCCCGCTCAACTTTCGCAATGATGGACGCAGCGCTCACCGCCGGATAAATATCATCTGCCTTGTGGCGGGATATTATTTCCACTTCAAACGGCACGCGGGCTTTTATCTTCTCGGCAAATCGCTCTTCGTTGACGTCCGCGGCGTCCACATAAACCACCTCTGCGTGCAGTTCGGTAATTACCTCGCTGAACACCTGGACCTCCAGCTCATTAATTGTCATACTCTCCCGCATTCTGTCAATCTCCTCCGGTGCCACAACGCGCACCACCACGCGCTCCGCCTCATTTTTTATCAGCTCTGCAAGTCGTTCCCGACGCCCGGGTGTGAGCCGCTTTGAATCGCGCACTCCGATTTCGCGGAGAAACTCCTCATTTGCACACACTCCCGCCACCACCATCGGTCCAATCACCGGGCCGCGCCCCGCTTCATCTACGCCGCATACCATCATATCGCCATGCTCCGGGCATATTAAACACATTCGGATAAATGAACACCTGTGTCCAGGAAAGTTTAAATACTAATGCGGAAAAGCCAGCATATGCAGAGCAAGGTCGTCATTAACGGATTTGCCGCCCGCCACTACGATGAGCTGCTGGATATATTCACGCTCTGGTGGTACCCGCGATTCATAAAAAATGCGCTTCTTCGCGATACTAAAATTGGCATCGGCGAGAAGGTCGCTGAGCTTGGAGTCGGCAACGGAAGAAACGCGCGTATTCTTTCAAAAAAGGTGGGCTCGGCTGGCAAAATAATAGGGTTCGACATATCTCAGGATATGCTGAAAAGAGCGCGGGAGAAATGTAGGGGCTACGATAACATAGAAATTCACGAGCATGACATTCGCACACCCTATCCAGACGATTACAGAGACTATTTTGACTCTGCACTTATCGTATTCGTGTTTCACGGATTTCCAGACGAGGAGAAGAAAAGGATTCTGGAAAATTTAAAAATGGTTATGAAACCCGGCGGAAAATTTTACGTGCTCGATTATCAGCAGGTGGAGTTTGAAAAGCAGAATTTTCTGTATCGCACGTTCATGCAGCGTCTGGAATGTCCGCTTGCCATCGAATTTTTGAAGTACGATATAGACACAGAGTTTGAAAAATTCGGATTTAAAATAAATCACCGAGAACTGTATTTCAGGGGCCTGATTCAGCTTGCTGAGTTTGTGCTGGAGAAATAGGATCCCTGTGAAACCGCTTGCACACCACGTAGGTCTCCGCACTGGCGGGTGTGGAAGCCTGGGGCTTGTGCACTTTCACCAGCTCAAAATGCTTTCTCAGTTTTCTCAGGTACCTGCCGAGCATATCTCCCTGAAACACCTTCACCACCATGTGCCCGCCATCTCTGAGCATCTCTGAGGCAATTGCATAAGCACGCTCTGCCAGCTCGATGCTGCGGGCATGGTCGAGCGAGTGCACTCCCGATATTTTAGGAGCCATATCCGAAAGCACCACGTCCACTTCGGACACGCGATTTTTTATGTGTTCCAGCACCTCATCGGAAAAAACGTCACCACGAACAAACTCCACGCCACGGATCCGCAGAGGGTTCAGGTCCACGCCTATTACCCGGCCCTCCTCGCCCACCAGCCGAAGCGCAACCTGACTCCACCCGCCGGGGCTGGCGCCGAGGTCCAGAACCGTGTAGCCACGCTTAATTAAATAAAAACGCTGATTAATCTGAATTAGCTTAAATGCCGCGCGGCTGACGTAACCCTTTCGCTTTGCCAGATGATAATAATGGTCTTTGTACTTCAATGGCTCTGCTCCTCTTTCTCAACATATTCTTTGTACGTGTTCACGTCCATAAGCTCTTCGAGTTCGGCAGGGTTCTCCAGCTCCATCTCCACCATCCAGTTGGTGTACGGGTCCTCGTTAAGCAATTCAGGGCTATCCACGATATCCTCGTTCACAGCCACGACCGTGCCGGTCACAGGCATGTAAATATCCGATGCGGATTTCACAGATTCCACCACCGCAAATGCTTCGCCTTTATTGAAATGCGTGCCCACTTCCGGCAACTCCACATAAACTATATCGTTTAACTGCTCCTGAGCATAATGTGTGATTCCAACCTTCGCGCGATTGCCTTCGACTTTCACCCACTCATGGGTCTTCGTGTATTTCAGGTCTTCAGGATACATATTACTCACCGCATATGGAATAACCGTCCATAATAAAAATCTTTCCTCAAAAAAGAGTGAGAAAAAGCGGAGAAAATAGAAAATAAAAACTAGTGAATTAAATTCACACGTTCACGCCGCTTACCTCTTCCATCTGCTCTCTCGTCCTCGCTTCTTTATCGCTCAGCTCCTCGATGCCTTTTCTCTTTCGTATGTACGCCACCACGAAATACGATACCAGAATCGGCGGGAGTATGTAGTACACAATGTAGTTCAAAAGCGACACTATGTACCACTCAACGAAGTTGGAGCGTGTGAGTCCCAGCATGGTGGCCCACGGCATCTTGAAATAAAGCACCGGGCTCCACGCGTTCATATTGAAAATCATGAGCATTATGTTCGTATAATTTGTGTAAATATTTGCCAGTGTGCTCATACTGCGCGTGACCTTGAATCCCGGCACCCTCCGAGTGGTGAACGGAGGAAACATATTGCTTCCCATAAGTCCAAAGTGGTCAGTAAGAATGTGAGACCAGTATCCCAGCATTATAATCCAGAACGCAGTCCAGCCCAGCGGCGTGAAGCCGTAAAGCATGAATCCAATAGGCGCGAACAGCACGCCCATCGTGATACTGTGGCCCCAGCGCCGGTGCCACGGTATGAAATCCGCGCGAACGCTGCCATCTTTCTCGGGGAAAAACGAGAAATCCGGACCGGAGAGAATGTCCACGTGCGTGACCGCGTCGTATCCGTAATTAAGTTTTGGCTTAAATTCCGCCTCCGCGTATGCCTTATCCTCTGGAAGATACGTGTTTATGTACGGTCTCTTTTCAAACCCGGATATGATTGGCCCGATTTCGCAGACCACCTTATTATTCTCAGTATCAAAGCGCACGTTGTACTGCCGCCACTGGTCAGATGAGATTTTTATTGTGTGCAGCATCACATTTACTTCTCGGTTCTCATCATGAGCCTGATTTATCGCTTTTGCCAGTGTATCGGCAACACGCTGCGGGTCAATGTTCCACTCGTCCATATCCACCTCGTAATCATGTTTCTGCAGATACTTGGCAAATCGGAAATCAATGGTATCGGGAAGTATGCCGAATATTCCGCCGAGAATGATAATCAGCTCCTTGTTCTGAATTATAGCATTGGCAATCATATTATGTCCGTAAAACGCATTCGCGATGACCACCACGAAGGTTGCCGTTGTGAGTCCTGCCAGGAAATGTGCAAAGCCCTTCATTTTGCATCACCACAGCCCGAGATACGGAGCAAGCGCTATTCCACTCATATTCAACCATATGGGTACCAGAATCACTGCAAGGCAGTGCGAGCGCCGGGAATTGAACAGCACGGGCACGAGACCGATGGCGGTGGCAACGGACATGATTATCAGTCCCTGCCACGAGGTCATGATGTACACCAGCACGATGATTATGCCGAGAACAACGATGTTCAGCAGCTTCGGGTTAATCTTCGGTATGACCCGCGCCAGAAACTTGGAGAGATAGAGCACTATGAAAAACGAAACTATGCCAGCCAGCGCAATGCCCGCATCCACCAGATAGAACTGCCCCACGGTCTCTGGCGTGAAGAACAGGTTTATGCCCATAGCCAGCGCACCGCGGCGCAGGTGCAGCGTTGGGAGGAAAAACAGTGCTATGGCGCCAACATAATAAACCACGCGAGACGCGCCCATCGACACCAGAAAGCTCTTATCGCCCTTCTGCGCAAATGCGTGTGAGGCCATATAACCGCCCACACCCGCCGTCACAGCGGGTATGAACGCAGCGAACAGCCCGCCAAGGGAGCCGGCCACCGCGCCGTGTGTGATATCGTTTGGCTGAGCGTCCACGCTTTTAGGTATATTCTGCTCCGGAATCTCGTACTTTGATATGAGATTGAGAATGATTGACGAAGTGGCAAAAAGTCCGATAAGCGGCGCCATCAGGCTCTGAAACGCGTGGTTTGCGGGAATAATCGTCTTGCTGTACAGAATCACACCAAGCAGTCCAGCGAGGAAGAACGTGAGATATCCTGCAAGTATGGTTTTCCACGCTTCTTTCAGTCCGTGCAGCGCGTTTTTGTGCCTGCCAAAGTCCTTGGGAAACTCGGACAGAAGCATATACGCTATAACCGCACCTATAATCCAGTGAATGTTTGGCATGGCAATATCCCAAACTATGCCCAGAACGTTCATGAATATGGGCACAAAGATTGTTATGGCCATCACGCCCACCAGCGCGCCCGTGGCAATGAGCACCACCGCCTCGTGGCCCTTTCTCTCTTTCAGGTATCTCTGAGTGGGCATCAAAATGAACATCGTCGAATCGTCAGGAGCGCTGAAATAAATTGAAGATATGGTAAATACGAACGCATAGCTCACGAGCATGCCGATGAGCATCAGCACCATGAGCATCGGGTCTATCACGAGTCCCATGGTAAAATAGAATAGCAGGAAAAAGCCAATCACGTTGTACACGTGCAATCCGGGAAGCATTGACAGCATTGAGCCAATAAGCGTGCCGATGAGCACGAACAGAATGGCCATCAGTATGTAAGAAAGCATCATGCTATCACCTCCACCGAATCGTCGGTGTACGCTCTAACCTTTATTTCCAGTGCGCCGTTATATTCAGTAACCATACCTTTCACCACAATTTTTTCGCCGGAGTTGAGAGCCCCGGACACGCTCATTACATTCTCCACATAAACAGAATATGAGGAATTGTTGCTCCACAGCGTTATAAGATAACCAGAGCTGAGCGGCCTGAAATCTGCCACTACACCTGAAATGCGCACCAGAGAATTGAGCCTCTCCGGCGTCTCATTCACATAGCTCTTCTTCTCTATAACCTTGAAGGACGGATGCGCCACCACTTCCCACGACGGCGTGGTTATGAAATCCGTCTTGCGAAGGACGCTTATTTCCCACTCACCGTGATAATTTACAAACTTGCCCTGTATTTCCACATGGTCGCCCACCCGGTATCTGCGCACATCCTTTGCATACACGGTTATATTCGTTTCGTTGGCACGTATCAGAAGCGTGCCCGCGGTGTCGTTCTTTGCCAGCACGTCGGCCCATGGTATGTGCACGTTCGTCCTATTGTACGATTCGGGCGCCTTCATCACCTCTGAAAGATTCACAGTGGTGTAATCAGAGGACGGCTTCACCGGCTGATAGAACAGCAGCGCTCCGTAAAACTGCACAACGCCAGAGCCAAGTTCGCGGAGATTGAGCATGTTGAGCGCGGTGTACGCTTTGGGTATGAGGAGATCAACCCTGTTGTCAATAGTGGCGATATATCCGAAACTGTACTGCCTCACTCCTGTTATATTTCCCTTAAGCGTTACCGGTTCGTTATTTTTGAAAGTCCACGGCGTGGCGCTGGCAATGCTATTCACGTTCTCTTCGCTGTATCCAGTGTGCTTTATTTGAAGAAGATACAAATCGTTCACCGTGAGCGATTTTCTTGTACCGTAAGAAAAGGTGCCCTGCACGTCCACCCAATCACCGAGCCCGGGAACCTTGTGCTCTTTCACCGCCTGAGCCACCAGATTGCTGTATATCTTCACCGTTAGCTGCCCGGTGCCGTCAGAGATGGTGAACCCTATCTGTGATACACCGTAGGGAGTTTCGTAAGCAAACGGGTACCCGGTAACAGTGCCCTGCACGTGCACAAAGCGATAATTATCATCAATCGAGAGATTGGCTATTTTGCTCACACCCACGCCAGAATTCGTGTACGCCAGCGTGGCATAAACGGAGGACACGATTATCAATGATAGCGCGAGAATATAAAGCGTCTTTATTCGCACCCTCTTTTTCACATGCGCGGTGCAGTACGGGCAAATCACCGTGTCATCAGGAATCTCCAGTCCGCAGCTGGGACATTTCATGATACCACCCTCATATCGTTAATTGAACCCGGTATAATCTCCCACGAGCCGCTCATCTCGCTGCCGTACCATTCAAGCGCGCCGCACACCATTATCTTGTGCGATGTGTAGTTATCCACATTGAAATGATACAGCACCACCAAATACGACGGTATGTACACCGTGGTGTATCCGGAGCCGTCGGTGAAATTGAGCACGTAAGAATTGCGGGAAGTGACTCGATAGGACACAATATGGCCCACCACCTTCACGCGCATGTAGTTGCCGCCGGGATACTGAATGTTGTTAATCTGGCTCACGTTCGTGGCCACTCCGCTTTGGCGGGTTATCTGTATCTGCTCCGGGGCATTGACAATCATATAGCGGTTTGAACCTCTGAAATATAACTCGCCCTTGAGCGTGACAAAATCTCCGTACCCGGGAATCTTGTTCGCCTTGGCCAGCCGGTCCACCACGGGATTATACACGTGCACGCTCAATGAGCCGGTGCCGTCATCTATATTGATGTACAGGGTTTCCGCACCATCGGACTTCACAACCAGCGAAGGCGCGGAGGATATTATGCCACGAATCTCCACGAGCGCATAATTATACGTGGGCCCTATATCTTTAATCTGCACATACTGCACGGGCATGTTCTGAGCCAGCACCAGAATAACAATTATACCCAGCACCGCAAACGTCAGCGACCCGTACTTGGCGTAGTAGTACGAGGTGTGCTTGGGCATCTTCGTGCCGCAGTACGGACACACCTCTAATGAACCAACATATCTTCCGCAATTAGGGCAAATCTTCTCTTCCACACAATCACCTCAAATGGCATTTTATTTTTCTCATTCACAACTTTATGCGCAGATATTGATTTCGTGGTAATATTCACGTCCCCCGCGTATCTTGGAAGTATCTCATAGCCGCCGGTGTACGGCGAGCTCTTATCGTACTGGCTCACGATTCCAGTAACCGAGATATTATCACCCACCGACACGTTCGGCATGCTCACCAGAGACGAACGGAAATAAATCTCGATGGCTCCCGAACCGTCATCGACGTAAATGTAATGGTAAGTGGTGTTCACCTCCGTCACGGTGCCGCTCACATGCACGAGCATGCCCTCCACTTTCTCAGCACTGCTCCAGTTTCCAAAGTATCCCGTGCTCAGATTCAGCGGCGCTGGCGCTGTGGCAGTGCCCAGCAGCTTGATGTATTGCAGCGAGGTTATTTTTAACTCTGCCTCACCATTGTACTGTGCAACCGTGCCGCGCACCTCCACACGGTCCCCGAGAGTCAGGCTCAGAGCGGTATAATTGAGTCCGTATCCAAACACCACCACTCCGCCCGCCGGGCTCTGAGTGGTGTTCTCGATGTAGAACTTCAGTATCTTCGTACCTGTGGAAGTTGTGAAAGAAAACACGTCTGGCTCTGCAATGACCGTGCCGTTCACTATGACCTGCTCTCCCAGATGCACCAGCGCACCTGTGGAATTGACCTCATGGATATATGAGAAATTCACATACTTTGCCTGCGAGTACAGAACCTCGATGCGGTCCGGCGTGCCGGAACGAACATGAATTTCATAACTTCCATTGTACTCTTCCACCCTGCCGTATATTTCCAGTATGTCGCCCACACCCACCACGGGCACACTCACTCCAAAATCCACATAAACGGTGATATCCTCAGAATTTGTGGTATTGTTGCTAACCCAGAACAGATGTGAAGAGCTCACGCCCACCACGGTGGCATTGGGTATGTGAACATTCGTGTTGTTATACGCACTCACATTGTTCAATATGGCGGTTAGAGACACGTTAGTGTAATTCACCACGTTCACATTCACAACCTTATCCGGTGTGCCGTTTCTTATTTTCAGTTCCCACTTGCCGTTGTACTGCGTGACCTGCCCCCAGATTGCCACCTTGGCACCCACGTACACACTCGCGCTGTTATTCGCACCTTTCTCAATGTACACGCTTATATCCTCCGTATTGTTTGTGGAATTGCTCACCCAGAACAGCCACGTGGCGTTATAAATGCTCTTTACCACCGCTTCGGGCACGTAAACCAGTGTGTTGTTATAAGGCGTGGCGTTGTTAAGAAGAGTATCAATACTCACCTCCGTGTAGCTCACGTTGGACACGATATCCACCCGGTCCGCCGTGCCGTTTCTTATCTTCAGTTCCCACGTGCCGTTGTATTCGGTGACCATCGCCCATATTTCCGCGGTGGCTCCCGCCACGGGCGTGCCGTTGACCACTCCACCTTTCTCAACATACACGGTTATATCATCAGAATTTGTGGTGTTATTGCTAACCCAGAACTTCCAGCTCTGGTACACGCCCACCACCTTGGCATACGGAATGTGAACCAGCGTATTATTATAATACAGCGGATTTTTGAGAATCGCGGTGATGTTCACCTCGGTGTAGTTCTGGGGCGTGCACACCACATGGTCGTAAGAGTCGGGATTGATTTTTATCTCGTATTCTCCTTTGTACTCGGTGAACAGCCCGTACACGTCTGCATGGTACCCACTGACCATATCGCTGATATTCGAACCCTTGAACCCGACCACGGTTATTTCCTTACCACCGTAATAAAGCCCGAACAGAGTCAGGCCGCTGGTGGCATTATGGTAAGTCCAGCTCACCACACCCCACGAATGCACGCTCTTGTTTAGAAGCGATGCGTTGCTCAGCAGCTCGGGCACCGATGCATCGATGTACGTGGGCGTGTTGAGCACCACAACTTTATCGTCTGTGCCGTTGCGAATCTTCAGCTCCCACGTATGGTTATACTCCGTGAGCATGCCCTTAATCTGCACCTGTGCACCGGTGAATATGTACCCGTCCACCACCGCGCCTTTTTCGACGTAAACCTGCACGGAGCGATTGCTCTCCTGTCCACCCACCCAGAAGCGCCAGGAAGCGTATTCATTTACCACCACCGCAGTGGTGTTCACCGCGTACTGATACAGCTTTTCGGGAGTGTTGAGTATGCAATTGATGCTCGTGGGGGTATAAGAAGAGTTCACATACTTTGAAAAATCGGCCGTGTTGTTGCGCACTATAAGCTCCATGTATCCTGAGTAATTTCTGGGCTTGTAAAATGTGAGAAAGCCGCGCACGTTGAAGTAATCGCCAATTGCCGGCGTGCCCGTGTGTGATGCACCTCTCTGCACGTAAACGGTGATGTTATCCATCTTGTAGCGGTACGATGCATACACGTCCGTAACTCTGGAGTTCAGAGAGACCAGGGAGTTGTTGTACTGCTCCCAGTCATCGGGAGCTATGCTCACATATGCCACAGGTGCGTTGTGTCCAACAACACGAACATAGTCCTTGGAATTGTTCTCCACCTTGAGCTCCAGCGAGTTCTGATACACCGTGAAAAGTGCGCGCACCTCCATAAGATCCCCGTAATTCACGGACTCCGGGCGCGGCGCGCCGGGCTCCACATAAACTCTTATCCCCCGCGAGCCGGAGACGTTGACCATGAAGAAACTGTAATTGCGCCCTTCGGCAAACACGCCCTTCACGATAACTTCCGTGCCCATGTACTCATCGGTGCTACGCAGCAACTCATTCACGCTCACCTTTCTCGCTCTTTCTTCGTAATACTTTATCGTTATTTTTTTCTCAGTGGTGGTCGTAGAGCCTGCATTGTCATACACGGTGAGCTTGACAGTGTAATTACCCACCTTCCTGTACGTGTGATTCACAAACTCACCGGCCGAGGTGGTGCCATCTCCAAAATTCCACACGTAAAGCGTAATGCGACCATCCGGATCGTAAGAGCGCTGTGCCGAAAAACCAACCGGAACGGAAATATGCCCCACATCGGGAGCGGTTATCACCGCCACCGGTTTCATATCCCTTTCGCCCTGGATTGTGGTTGCAAAATATATCGCGGGTACTCCTATGGCAATTATCAGAAGCCCCACGATAAGCATGGCTTTAAGTTTTTCGTTCTGCATTGCACACGGGGCATGATTTTTTTGTTATATAAATTATGGCCTGAGCCACGAAATTGCTATGTATTTCACCTCAGAACCGCATTTTTTCGCAAGCAGCAGGGTTTTTCGCACCCCATGCGCCACCCGAATGGCACGGCTCACCTGAAGCATGCTCTCCTCACTGAGCACATGCACGAGATACCGCGCATGCTCTTCCATACTTCGCTCATAAACACGAAAATGCGTGCCGTACTTGAACCCGGATTTCACAATCAGGCCCCGAGAGCGCAGGTCCTCGTAAACGGCATATATCTCATTCTCGCTTCTCGTGCCAGTCAAATAATAATACTCGTTCATTGAAAAATGCCTGAATCTACCTTCGTTTCTGCCGAACGTGCCCGTATCTCCGCGGCCGAGTGAGAATACACGCTTTTCACCCATTATCACATCTTCCACGCCGGGGCGCTCGTGGCATTCACCCTCCGGCTCCGCGCGCTCCACCATATAATATGTGACATCACCATCTCCGTCCACCACCGCCATTATATGCGGCAACTCTCTCGCAACGAGCATTTCAAAACTCACCCACTCTTCATCGGAATGTGGATAAAAGCACATACCAAAGCTCTTCTTACCGAAAAAGCAGTCTTCGCGAACACTGAGCACGTAGCCACGGGAGCGCAGGTCCCGATACACGAAAAATCGGGTATCAAACCCCGGGATACTAATCGCCTCACGAAACACCTTCTCAAAGTTCAGCCCGGCAGTGCCCTGCTCCGCCAGATACACTGCCTCTTCATAACTCAAAACTATGCATCGCCCATCATTTCTGCCGTATCCCTTGCTTCTGAGCCGGTCCGCCTCTCTGCCGCATACCCGTATTCCCTGCATCTCAGCAGGATAACCGGGTACGTTAAAAAATGTTTGCATAATTACATGCTCTCGATAATCATATTAAAAAGCGACTCCACATTCTCGCCGGTCTTCGCGCTGGTGAATATGTACTGCGAATCGAACGCTCCGGCAAGCTCCTGCATCTCATCTTTCCAGAACTCTGCACGATATTTCAGGTCTCCTTTATTGCCCACGAATATCTTCATGGCCCGGTGTCCATCCAGAAACTCTCCGATTTTGCCCATGGTCTCGTAGGTCTCTCCGCGAGTGATGTCTCCCACGATTATAATCGCCTTTGCCCCGGAAAGCACCCGGTCCACATGCTGCTCATACACACTTACATCCCAGATCATAAGAAGTGTATTATCTACTTTTTTGCGATACGCTTTGCTCTCCACCGTTTCGTCCATCTCCTCCGTGAACGAGTTGAACACATATCTTTTAATCAGCGATGTCTTACCAACGGCACGATCACCGATGACACATATTTTCCATATCTTAGGAGCGTTCATCCAATTGTTCAATGTGGTGAGGTATTTAAAATTTTTTACGCCGTCAATGCAAATTCTGCGAAAATATTATTACCTCTAACCGCATAACTTCAACAGATGTTCAGATTTGGTCTTGCAGGCATTCCACTTTCATGCAAAGGTCGCACACTCAAAGATGCCATAGAGGACACTCATCGAATGGGACTGCACGCAATGGAGATTCAATTCCTGAGAGTGAACGTGCAGGAGCGCAACGTCATAGACGAAGTTGGACTCAAGCCGAGAGAGGTCGAGGACTCCATTATCGTTGAGGTGCTTCGTCCGGACGATGAGGGAAACTACGCACCCATCGGCATAGAAAAGCCCCTGGAAGAGGACGACATAGTGTTTGAACTGTTCTGGAACCTTGCAAACAGCTACGAAGAACTGAAAATGCTGGGCTCGCTGGCCAGAGAGCTCGATGTGCGACTCACATTTCATACGCCTTACTACATGGACCTCGTGAGCAACGGTGAGCTTACGGATAAATCTCTGGACCATATCATCTGGGGCGGTATCCTGGCCAACGAGGTGGGCGCGGATATCGTGGTGAATCACATAGGAATGTACGGCTCACTCTCAAAGAAAGACGCGATGAAGAACGTGCTCGCCAACGTGCGGCTTCTCAAAAAGAAGTACAGAGCGCTTAAACTCAAGCCGAAGCTTGGATTTGAAGTGGCGGGCAAGCAGGCGCTGTTCGGAGACCTGGACGAGATTCTCACCATCGCAAAGAAGGTGAAAGGCACCCTGCCAATAGTGAATTTTGCCCATATACACGCAAGAGGAAACGGCTCACTTAAGAACGAGAAGGATTTTGTGGATATTCTTGAAAAGGTGGAGCCGTACATGGGCGATGAGCACTATGTTGAATTTTCAGGCGTGGAATACGAAAACGCCAACGAGCTTCGCCTCACACCCATCAAGCGCGGAGATTTGAAGTTTGAAACTTTTGCCAATGCGCTGTGCAACAACGAGTACAATATTACCATCATATCTGCCTCGCCGCTCCTGGAGCACGATGCCTCGTACATGCGCACCATAACCGAAAGAGTGCTGACCCGCCGGCTCGGTAAGAAGTGATGCTTTATGTTTCGTGATTCTTATCGTTATATTCTTTCTTCTGCCGAAAAAGCGTTAGATAATGTGAAAGATGAGAGTGTAGAAGAGGCAATAAACATAATTCTCAAAAGCAGGCAAATTTTTGTGTATGGCTCAGGACGCTCCGGACTTGTTGGTAAATTCTTTGCAATGCGGCTGGTGCAGCTCGGGCTCGTGTCGTACTTCGTAGGCGAGACCATCACGCCCATAGTGAAGAAAGGCGACTGTGTGGTGCTCATATCAAATACCGGACGCACCAAATCCACGCTGCTCGCCGCGAGCATAGTGAGGAATATAGGTGTGCATTTGATTGCCATCACCGCAGATGCAGACTCGCCGCTGGCACACCGGGCAGACGTGGTGATAACCGTCGCCCCCGAAAACACCGACAAAAACCTTGCACCGCTGGGCACACTGTTTGAAATCTCCACTGTGATTCTTCTCGACTCCATCATCGCGGAAATCATGCTGCGCACGGGGCAGAGCGAAGAGGACCTGCGCAGGAGGCACGCAATATGGGTGTGAAAATAAAAATTCGTGCTCCCGTGTATCCCACAGAGAGCGTGGAAAAGATTAAAGATGCCATTCTTCTGCTCTTTCCCGACGCGGTGTTCGAGGTCAAAGAATCAGAGATTACCGCAACCTCGGAAAGTATTGACGAGTTTGCCAAGATTCTGAAAGAGATGCGCATAAGAGACGCTGCACGCCACGTGTTTCTGAAAAATTTGCACGGTGAGCGCCTTGAGTTCAGAATAAACAAACAGGTGGCAACAAAAGGAAAAATAAGTTTTTCTGTGGGCGACGCACCCCTTGGTGATATCACGGTGGTGGTGGAATCTCCTGAGATTCGGGAGCTGATTGAAGAGATTGCTCCTGATACCCGTATTCAAAAGTAGTGCCGCAGTTGAGACACTGGAGCCGACCATCATCAAGGTACCTGAAATGCTGGGAGCCGCAGCTGGGACAGCGTGCATCTATCCAAGGTGCCGGCGGCTCGTTTTTTTGCTTGGCACCTTCTTTTTCTTTGGGCATGACTCTGAAAAACTGCATTATTTTTATTGCGTAAGACACCGTGAACACTATTCCGAGGACAATCAGAATTATGTAAACTCCGCTCATGAAAAACATGTCCACTTTGCTCATGCTCATTCCGATAATCATAAAATCTGTGGCAAAATGAAACATTATCGAATAGTGTATGCCGTAGCGCAGATAAAGATAAGCCATTGCCACACCTGCTATGAACGCGGGCACGAACTTCCACCAGCCCCAGGCAGGAGTGTGCGCCACGCCAAATATTGTGGCGGACAGCAATATGAAGAATATTTCTACACCACCAATCTTGTAGCCACCGCCCAAAATATGTATCGGGCTTATCCCCCGCTCTCCGCGGCGTCTTCGTTCGATGCTGCGCCAGAGATAAACGGGCACGCCCACGAACACAAGACGTGTCACAAGCTCTTCGTACACCGATGCGTGAAGCAACGCGAGCATCTGCGCGTAAAGCGGTATCTTGTCCAGCCCGATACCCTCGGTGCTTATACCCATAAGGCGCATTATAAAAGTCACAAGCACTGCGAGAAACAGCACTAGTGCAAATAGCTCAGAAAACTCCTGCAACGAGGTGCTTTTGTAAGAAAGCGGCTTGCTCAAAAGTTTATTCACATACTCTCTGAGCCCGTAAAACAGGAAGAGTGTGAGCGATGCGGTGATGCACACAGCCAGAAACAGGTACCAGATGTATGCGGCCACACCCTCAAGATACGCAAAAAGAAGCGGTACGGGAACGAGAATGTAGAACGGAATGGCAAAATACTTATCGCCTATAAATCCCTGCACATAGCCGATGCTGTAAATCATCACCAGAAAATTGGACAGAA
>JAADDK010000061.1 GCA_013154005.1 Methanobacteriota archaeon | reverse complement strand
CGAGTTTCCTTTATCCATTTTCCTAATTTCTCATCCTGTGCCCGAAGAAAAGATAACATGGCTTCTGGGTGACCGGTTATGTTGCCCTTAAACCTGATGAAAATTACAAATTCGTCATATATACCATAATAGATGATAGATCCCCTATGATCTTCAACCCATCGCCAGGCACAGGCATAGGGTGAAACAAAAGATTTCACCCAATCTGCATTCACAGATTTTTGATACTGTTCGCCCCATTCGTGCCAAACATATCGCGGTGTTGTCAGATTCGCGCTTTGCATCATGAACACATAAACTTCTTCTTTCTTTTGCTCTACCTCCTCCGCACCAGGAGGCAATAAATATGCTCGGCAGAACCATAAGGATTCCCAGTTAGATGCAGGATCGGCTTCAACTACATCTGTCACTTCTTCCCATTTCCATCCTGCAAACATGGGATTAACAGCATCAGCATTGATGAGTAAATCTGCACAACGCCACTCCCCTCGGCCTGAAGGGGGAAGGCGCAAAGCGGTATTTTCAACAGTAATAGCCAACGCCATTCGCATCAAAAGCAATATTCCGCCAACCTTCAACCCCACCTTCAAAAGTTGCCATAACCACTTTGCACTCTGCGGCGGCCAACCTATTCCTTGAATTCCGCGCCAAGTGAAATATATACCGAGCATAATAAAACTCAACCAAGCCCAGGCCAGCAGAATTCCAAACGGCATTGTTTTTAAGGCTCTCAGAAAAAGGGCGTGATCCGAAATACAGTTCAAAATATCTCTCATTTATTCTCCTCCACTAAAATGAATCTCATCATAGTCTTGTAGGACTCGGCGCAAGGTTTCTTCATCGATTTCCTGCCCATCGGCTGCATAATTATCAAAAATGTCCATCCCGGCTCGAATGGCGGCATTGTCTGCAGGAGCATCGAACCACGTCCGTAACCACTGTTTCGGCCACTCTTGCCAGAGGGGGACGAGACGTTCTCTCCAAGATAAGTCATCCCAATTCGGAATGCGGTTCTTGGCATACTCATACCCATTATAAAACCCTGCCCCGGCCTGCAGCAACCAACCGGGGAATCCTGCCTCGCGCCCCGCATAGCCATAGTAAATATTGGCAAGCACATCACCACGTACGGAAACGCCTGCCAGATCTAAAAAATACCCTGCAATTTCCTCCCATTCCCACAATTCTTGTTGGGGGTTCTTGAAGTTCAACGGCCCATTTGTACGCACCATACGATACCAAGAATACAAAGCATAGCCTTCAGATGCTGCCCCAATGGCGTCCGCGACGATGCCCCCTGGGAATTCATCCAAGACAAGCGACCATTTCGCCAATTGATTGAGTGCTTGCAGGCGCGCAATCTGGTTCCCTTCACATGCATTGTTCATGCGATAGAGTAACCATTCTGTTGCTTGAGATGGCGTAGAGGGAAAAGCGCAAGAGATTCCTCTCGTCTCGACTTCGGGATAACCATTTGCGCCAAGATACGCGCCCGCGCCATGATCCCACGGCGGCGCGGTGTACTGCGGCGGCAATTCGCGCTCCACGGTCGGGGTTTTGCCCGGAATGAGCAGCGCGCCGTCGAGCAGCGCAGATTCCGGACCACCGAGAGTGAGAGAAGAGAAAAAAGGAGTGGCATCATGGAAAATTCAGGTACTGGTTTGCACCTACCGCATAATGCGGACCAATAATTTCTCCTTCTATCAGGTCCTCCTCCAGTGTAGTGCTGTATTTTCCTCCAAACTATTTCCTCGCTTGCACCCGCTCCACCAGCCTGCGCGTCTAGCACCTGCGCTCACTTGTCCTTTCAACTATCTGTGCATTTGCTTGTTTTCATTCTCATTAAGGGGACTATATATAGCCTTGGTTCCATTTATTGGGCCATCTCCTTCAAGCAACCTCTCCTTGACGGCTCTGAAACTTCTCCTCCAATTCCTGAGCTGTGGGTACAGATTCACCTAAATGAGCCTCATACAAACGAACCGCCTCGATCAATTGTTGAGCCAGCGTTTTGGCCAAGACAACGGACATCGTAACCACCACTTGCTCATCCCCGCGGCGAGTGAAAAGAATTTCGAGATCGGTCAATCCCATTTGAAGGTGGTAACCATCAGCGTAATACTTTTCCATCTTTTCAACCTCCTTATCTCACAATCTGTAGAAACAAACTGGTAAACCAAATGGCTCCTCCTAACCAGATAACCGCGATGAAACGGTAAAGTGGAATCATCCAAGGAGCATATTTACGTATTGCCTTTTCGGGATTTTGCGCCAAATGTTGTACCATATCGTAATATGTAATTTTTCCTGCAGGCGTCCATACACGAGTGTGCGTCCAAGTCAAGTAGCACCATTCACAATTTTCCGCGAGCCATAATCCCCATTGCGCCATTTTGCGAAGCAAATTTGCAAAAACGCCCCCTGGGAATTGGAGCATGGCAACGCCGATTCCCCACACCCACAGTATAGAAATAACAAAAATGAAAATTTCGCTCCATGTCATCTCTTCAATCTCCATAAAGGAGGTATTATGTAGGATACGCCACCGTGAAATTCAACGGGAAGGCCAAATTCCGGACTAAAGCCGAATCCTATTCCTGGGGTTATCTGAAGGCCAAAATAATGGTGCCCTTGCTCGTCTTTCCATAACACAGCGTCTATGCCAATAGAACCTAACACTTCAACACTTCCTCCCACGTTTATGCTCCACCCAGGCCATTTCTCTAACGGAGCATTGCTGATGAAGAATACTCCCGTAATCTCAGCAAATATACCAGACGTACCACCGCCGCCCACATAAGGCTGAAGAATTTGCAGGTCACCGGTGGTATCTCCGGCAACAATATAACTACCAAAGTCACTATAAATTCCCATACCTAAACTTCCATGCGCACCCCCGCCTATGCTCACTGTGGGTAATTTCACTCCGGTTTCAATCACAAGTGGAAGATGCAAAGTTAATTCCTGTGAATACGGGAGTTGGGCATAATCCTGTTGTTTCCACCTCGACAGATCAACGGGCGGGAATTTTTTCACATCAGAATGATACACCCCCGCGCCGTGATCCCACGGCGGTGCGGTGTGCTACGGCGGCAGGTCGCGCTCGGCCCGCGGGGTTTTGCCCGGAGTGAGCAGCGCGCCGCCGATCAGCGCGGCTTCGGGGCTGCCGGGGGGCGGGGTGTAAGGCTCCTGTTCTTTTGAGGCTTATGACTGCGGCTCGCCTCTCCTTCTGGCTCTGTAAAAGTTGCACCTACTACTT
>JAADDK010000060.1 GCA_013154005.1 Methanobacteriota archaeon | reverse complement strand
CCGGCCTGTGTGGGTTCATATAAATTCATTATTTAAATTTTTTGAAATAAATATTGCACCGCCGTGCAAATGTGCCCCGCGAACGCATACCACAATCCAGAAAAAACATCGTAAACTCTACCCACAGAAACACATAATTTCCACTTAATGCACCCAACCCCTACTCACCATCACAAAAAGCACGCCCACACGCAAACGAAAATAATATAAATAAAAAGAGGATACTCGCAGTATGTCTTGGAGAAAACTGCGGGGTTTCATACTTTATATAAGCATTGCCCTGTTCGCCCTGGGTCTGTACTGGACCATCACGGGTGGCTACTGGGTGCTTCAACGCTCGGATTTCTTTGGTAAGAACGAGTACTTAGAGCAACTTACCGCATGGGCAGGTGAATGGAATTTCTGGTTCCTTGCCCTCGGGCTGATACTTCTTACAGCGGGTGCATGGTACACTGTAGACACTATCAAAAAGCGCAGAGAGTTTGAAAAATACATCAACTCGGATAGCAAGCGCAAGTTCACTCAAAACCTGCGCGAGCTGGAGGAGATTGCGTACAAGCTTGGCGATAAATACGTGGAGCGCATGGAAGAAAAGAAGCGAGAATGGAAAATCAAGCACTGATTCCCATTATTTTGCTCCTTTTTGCGGGGGGAGGAGCGGCAGGAGCACATGCCGGGCATCTTCTGATTTATGAGGTCTCACCGTATTCGTATCCCGGCACACATATGGATTACGTGTGCATCTACAACCCCACCGGAAGCGCGCTTACACTTGAAAATCTAACACTCACCGATTTTGAAGGTACCGTATTACTCCACGGAACAGTGGCTCCCGGAGCGAAAATTTACATAGCACAGAACGCAACCGCATTTAAAAGATTCTTCGGCTTTTTCCCAAACTATACTTTTATGACCTTACCCCACACTGGAAGATTCGCACTCTCCAACTCCGGCGACGAGCTCGCCCTGGAGAAAGATGGAAACGTAATAGACATGGTAAGCTACGGAAACTCTAATTATTCGGGAGCTGGCTGGAACGGCCCTCCTGTGCAGGTGCGGGAAGGACACATTTTAAGGCGTTTGAGCGCAAAAGACACCGATACCGCCGCTGACTGGAGCAACTATCATCGAATCGGACAGAGCGACTTTAAAAATTTAAAAGTGCAGGCAAATGTGGAGCTTCTCACACTTCCAGACGACCGCGGCGAGATACTCAGATTCATAAGAGAGTCAAGAAAAACCCTGGAGCTGGAGATGTACACTCTAAGTGACCTGCAGGTGGTTAAGGAATTAATTGCTCAGAAAAAAGCAGGTGTGAACGTCAGCGTACTCGTGGAAGGCGCACCGGTGGGCGGCATGAGAAACGATGAAAGATTTGCACTTCATATGCTCACCGAGAACGGAATAACGGTGAAGATGATGGTCAGCAACTTTGGAGCGCATAACAGATACACGTTCGTGCATGCCAAGTTCATGGTGAGAGATAATAAAAGCGCCATGATTCTGACTGAGAACCTGGACTCGCTCACACCCTGTGGAAACCGCGGATTTGGAGTGATTGTACGAAATGGCAGAATCGCCGCATATCTTGAACAAATATTTCACGATGATTCAAAAAACGTCCAGGATATCAGAGCTTACGAAAACCTCATATTTCATGCGCCGGCACCGCAGCGCATCGAAGTGCGCGCTTCCGAATTCGCACCGGAGAATCTTAGCGCCACCGTGAGCTTCATAATCGCGCCTGATTTCTCGATGGCAGAGTTTGACAGGTTCATCAAAAGCCAGAAAAGTTTGGACGTGGAAGCCATGTACCTTCGTGAGCTTCCGCTTGAGGAGGCATATCCCCGTGCCCGGAGAATACTTGTGGAATATCCAAAACAAGGGTACGATATGCACAGATTCAACAGTCAGGCCCTGCATGTTCGCATGCTGCACGGAAAGATGATGATTGGCACCAACGCAGTGCTTCTGGGAAGTATGAACTTTGGAAATTATTCCATGATGCAGAACCGCGAAGTATCCATAGTGCTTCATTCTCATAGCGCAGTGAACTACTACGAGAAGGTATTCAATCACGACTGGCACGCCGTTCCCGAACCCGAAGCCATTATGCGCTGCACCATCGAAGGCAATGGAATCAGCGTGGACATGTCTCAAAGTCGCGGTAGAATAGAGAAATTTGAAATATATTTAGACGGAAAAAATGTGTATTCGGGCAAGCGTGCAGTGGTGCACATACACACATCACCGGGCACCCACACTCTCGCAGGAAAGATCATTACCGCAAACGGGCAGGATACGGTTTACGAAAAAATCCACGTACCCGGCCAGAGCGCCCCGGATTCCAGATTAATCGGATTTGCATTCATCTTTGCAGTATTTTTCTACAAACTCTGGAAGGACCATGGCTGAACTGTAAAGCCGGTCACTGTAATAGCGTGTGGGAAAATCCGCGTTTCTTCTTCTTTTTATCTCAGAATCGCTGGCCATCACGAACGCCCACATTCCCGACGGGTAAGTGGGTATATATGCAAGAAACACACGCACGTATCTGAACACTCTGGATAGAGCGAGATACGCATTACGCAGCTCTTCCGGGTGATACACCGGCGTGCCGCACTGCTGTGCCATAACGCCTCCCGGGTTCATAGCGCTCTTAATATCCCTGTAAAAATCCTCATGAAACAGCCCCTCAGCAGGCCCCACAGGATCCGTTGAATCCACTATTATGACGTCAAATTTAGAGCTGCGCTTTACGAATTTTATGCCGTCTTCCACGTGGAGGTGCACCCGTGAATCCTCATATGCGGAGGCAATTCCGGGCAGATATTTCTTGCTGATTTCCACAACTTTCTCATCAATCTCCACCACATGCACCTCTTCCGGCTCATGCTTTAACGCCTCTCGCGCCGCGCCGCCATCGCCCCCGCCCACAATCAGCACCCGCTCAGGCGAAGAATGGGTGAGCATGGGCATGTGCACAATCATTTCATGATAAATGAACTCGTCGCGCTCGGTGGTCTGGACCGTGCCATCTATAACCAGAAGATTGCCATAATCATAAGTTTCAAAAACGTGGATATCCTGATACTCAGACCGCACATGCTCCAGTTCTCGCTTAATTCTGAACCCCAGCCGCATGTTAGGGGTATGCAGTTCATCAAACCAGAGTTCCATGAGGAAGCAGTAAATAAAATTCCGTATTTAAAACTCTCCACTATCTCAGCCAGATTTAAAAATAAAAATTAAGAAAAGAGTCCTTTGATATAGCGCACTAAAGGCCTGCGGTTCAGGTACAGATGTATTATGAGCATGCCTGCAGCTATGAACCCTGCCCATGCATGTATTGTCGCAATACTCAGGCGAAACGGGTCTGCACCGCCCCGAGCGTCCACGCCGCGCATGTACATTATTATCCCTGTGATTATCGCAATCACCGCTCCGATGAACATTATTATGATTGTAATCTGTCTTACTCTATATTCCAGAGGTCTTTTGGTCATGCTCATTCCTCCTTTACTGCTGTGGAGCCGTCCGGGAAGGTTATCTTCTCGGCCATCGCGCCCCATCTGGGATTTTCAGTGTACTCAACAGTCAACCTCTCGCCCACCGAGATATGTGCAATTAGCTCTTCCGATGTGTACGTTGTGCCGTTGTACTGCCAATCACCTTTCAGGTAGATTTTGGTAGATGAGAGCACTATGTAATCCGAGCCTTTCTCTTTCACCGTGCCTGTCATTGTATGCGTGTTTTCCGGCCCGAACAGGGCATCTCCAAGGGCTCTGCCATAGAGCGGAAACGACGCAAGTAAGATTGCAAAGATTATTGCAATCCACAGACCTTTGTTGCCTTTATTACCGATGCTCATTCATTCACCTCACGGATTCTCTCCACTTATTATTCTGTTGTACTCTTCCTGACTCAGATATACCGGCTCGTAGGTGTAGTTGTACATCTTGCTCAATGTGGACACGAATGCTCTCAGATGATTCCCGGAACCGTTGATTAGCTGTGTGTAAACGTATTTGATATCCTGGTTGTCGGTCTTGTTGATCCAGTGCTGAATATCCACGATGTCCAGCTCTTCGATATTTGCGCCCACGATCAGTGCACTTTTCTCGCTTTCATTGACTCTGCTCACCAGCTGCCAGTAGAGAGCTTGCAACGTGGCGTTTTTAAACACGCCCTCAGGCTCGTCTTTTGCCGGGTCTGTTATATTGTACTTATCCAGCAGCACTGAGACCATGTATGTATGCGTGCTCTCTGACTGCGCGATGTTGTAGAATATCTTGGTGCCGTACTTGTTATACGCGTATATGTACACATCATGTGCCAGCTTCTCTTCTTCGCGCATATACTGCATGCCCTGTATCTCCTCCGCGCTGAGATTCTGATATGGAAGAGAATAAATGTAGTCGCGAATCTGGGTCAGGTTCTCTCCACCACCTCCGCCATTGCCGCCCTCGTTTTCGTTGTTGTTTTCCGACGCTGGCGCTGTAAGTATCCAGTACGCTCCCGCCGCGGATGCTATCACCACCACGGCGGCTATTATTCCGTATACTATCTTTGTGTTCATATTTGAAACCATACTGTTATTATTTAATATGTTTTTGGTACGATTATCGAAGATTAGTACAATAATCGAACAAAATGAGCGGAAAACAAAAAATTTAAGTTTATTGCGAGCATTCACCTTCTCGCTGGGCCGGTAGATCAGACCGGAAGATCGCCACATTCGCAATGTGGAGGTCGCGGGTTCAAATCCCGCCCGGTCCATTTCTTCGAAATGTACCGGGCTTAGTCGTAAAATTCTTTCAGAATTTTTCTCCCGCCCAGTCCTTTTTTCACTGCGTTCAAAATGTACTGTGCTTAGTCACAAAAAATAAATTTTTTGTTCCTCCCGCCCGGTCTGCTCACTTCGCTCGTGGACGGGCTAACGTTCGCCTGGCGGCTCACGTCCCGCCCAGTCCTTTCTGTTTGCTCATAACTTGTGCTTACCCACAAAATTCCTGTGGGATTTTCCTCGTCTCTCCAGGTACTCTTTGCTACGCTTCTTATAGTACATTCATATTCGATACGCTTCATTTATTCTCATGTGTCGTTAGTTGGGCTTAGAGCCTCGCTAAGCAGTTTTATCCTCTCCCCAGTTCAAATACTACAACTTAAGTGAGTGTTTTGAAAAACATCTAATTATCCGAGAATTTTATTAGCCCAGAACCCAAGGGCAATAAAAAGATGAAAATTCTCATACAAACCCAGAAAAAACGCCAAAATCCGAAGAACCAACTTAAATCAAAGAGCAATTAATACAAAATCCAAATCCAGAACTCGAAGGGATGCGGGTGCCGGGGTTCGAACCCGGGTTAGAGGCTTGGGAAGCCCCCGTCCTACCACTAGACTACACCCGCGCAGCGGGGATAATTATGTGAAGGGATATTAAATTAACGATTCAGTACAGAAACTTGTATGCGATTACCGTGATGGAAAAAAGCACCATGCCAAGCATGCTGCCCCTAAACAGGTAATTTTCATTTAATTTATTTATCGCTGTATCTTCCGCGCTCTGAATCAACGACTCTTCCGACGCTCCAATTTCAATATCCACGATTTTATCCTTTGCAATCGCGAGCATATCCGCCCTGTGTAGCGCACCACGTGAGAGAATATAAACGTTTTTCAGCATTATAAACTGCTCATTTTCACCCGCCACCGTGCCGGATACGGTATAGTAAGAATACTCGCATTCTTCGCTGACACCGTGCCTGAGAATCGCATTTATGTCGACGCCCTCAGAGACCATATCTGAGGATCCCCAGAATAATTCCTACTGCAATAACCGCAATCTCGCCCACACACAGCCGGATTAAGTTTCTTAGTCTCTGCGTTTTCACCGTATCTTTCATGCATTCTTCCATGACGTCCGGATCATGTGCGAGATGAAAACTATCTCCTTAATCGGCACTACCCATTTTTTGCTATCATCCCCAAATTCTTACGTCTTCGAAACTTTTACATTTGCATTAAGAAGCAATTATATACCTCGCGGGGATTACCTGACTGTGAAAAAACTGTACGGCATACAGGTTCTGTCGTATTCTGCAATTATGCTATCCATCACCTTCGTGCCTCAGATTGCAAAAAATTTAGGTGCAAACTGGCTGGAAATCGCGCTGGTGGTGGGCGCGTACAACATTTCGTATTTCTCATCATCACTCATATTCGGGCGCCTTGCAGACCTGCACGGCAGGCGCAGATTCATCGTTGTCGGACTTGGACTGGCAACCATCGCGTTTTTTCTGCAATTCTTCTACTTTAATTATACATCTCTGCTCATATTCAGAATAATTGCCGGGTTCACGGTTGGCATATATCCCGCCGCCGTGATTTCCATTGCCCACGATTTCGGCATGAAAATGGGCAAACTGTCCTCATGGGGCGCAATGGGCTGGACCCTGGGATCCTACGTGGCGGGAGCGGTGGGCATGCTGTTTGCTCTGCGCTACACGTTTCTTCTATCTTCATTTCTGTTCTTGGGAGCGTTTATCATATCACTGACCGTGCCCGATAGCGGAGTGCGCGTGAAAAGCGTTCCGTTATTTCCAGTGAATGTGTTCAAAAGAAACTGGGTGCTCTACACCTCGTATTTTTTGAGACATGTATCCGGCACCATGATATGGACGTTCTGGGTGCTGTTTGTTAGAAGCATTGGCGGCAACGCGTTCTGGCAGGCGGCCACCATGGGCATAAACTCCATGGTGCAGTTTTTCGTGATGTATTTTTACACTGATCTGGGCACGCCCAAAAAATTAATTATTGCAGGGCTGGGGCTCAGCTCCATGACATTTCTGAGCTACGCGTTTATAAATAACGTGTATCTGCTCATTCCCTCGCAGGTCACACTTGCGCTTTCATGGTCGTTTCTGTACGTGGGCGCGCTGAAACATTTAACCGAGACAAACCCGGAGAAATCCACAGCAACGGGATTCCTCAACTCCACGATAAGCATAGCCGCGGCGTCAGGACCGTTTCTGGGCGGTGCGGTGATGTATCTCACAAACTCGTATGTGTATCTCATGATTTCGGCATTTATCATATCCATGCTCGGCGTGGTGTTATTTGCCCTGCGCGGAAAATGAAAGGTTTTAATACTGTGATATTTTTCCATTTTCTATGATGAATTCAAGGGAAATGCGGAGATTGATGCGACAGCTCAAAGCGAAGGAGATAGATGCGTACCAGATTATAATAAAAGCGCGCGACGGCGATTACGTAATAGAGGACCCGCAGATTATGGCAATGGAGGTACAGGGTCAGAAAATGTTGCAGGTTATCGGTGAGATGAAAAAGATTGAAAAAGCTGAGGAAGAGGAGAAAGCACCATTCAGCGATGAAGATGTGCAGCTCGTGATGCAGCAAACCGGGTGCAGTGAAGAAAAAGCGCGCAAAGCGCTTGAAGAAGCGGGGGGCGAGCCTGCGGAGGCGATAATATCGATAATGAGCGGAAAGTAATCACCGAGGCGCTTCAACGCCTGCGCCCCGCACCTGAGCGTGAAAAAGAGATTAAAAATGTGGTAGAGTATCTGCTCAATAAAGCCAGAGAGGTCATTGCAGAAAGCGGTGTGGATGCCGACCCGGTGCTGGTGGGCTCGGTGGCCAAGGGCACGTACCTGTCCGACCCGGATATAGACCTGTTCATTCGATTCCCGCCAGACATGCCGCGAGAAACTCTTGAAAAAACGGGACTGGAGCTCGCAAGAAAAATCATTCCGAACGGCATAGAAAAATATGCCGAGCACCCGTATCTTCACGGCACCATAAGAGGATTCGAGGTGGACGTGGTACCGTGCTATCGCATCACCGACCCTGAGAAAAAGATTAGTGCCGTGGACCGCACGCCGTTTCACACGGAATTTGTGAAAGAGCATCTGCACGAAGGGCAGGGCGACGAGGTGCGCCTGCTCAAAGGATTCATGAAAGGGATAGGCGTGTACGGTGCAGAAGCGCGCATAGCCGGGTTCTCAGGATACCTGTGCGAGCTGCTCATCATAAAATACGGCTCGTTTAGCAGGGCGCTTCACGAAATTGCAAAATGGAAAAAGAAGGTGTATCTGCATCTGGGCAACGGTGGCGCAGAGTTCAAAGCACCGGTGGTGTTCATAGACCCCGTAGACTCAAACAGGAACGTGGCGTCCGCGGTATCGGAGGAGAGCAAGGCAAAGCTCATCATCGCCGCAAAAGAATTTATTAAAGAGCCTTCACTGAGATTTTTCTTTCCGCCCCCAATTCGAGAAATGAACCGCCATGATTTAAAGCACGCCATCGAAGAGCGGGGCACATGCATCTCGTGTGTGATTTTTTCAAAACCGAACATGGTGGACGATATTCTGTATCCGCAGATGCAGAGAACGCTTCGCGCGTTTATGGCCATACTTCACGAGTTCATGCCACTTCACGGCGAGGCATACGCCACCCACGACGAAGTGCTGTTTTTGATGGAATTTGAGAGAGCAAAGCTTCCCGCCATCGAGCGGCATGAGGGCCCGCCGGTGTGGACCGAAAACGCCGTTAAATTCTTAGAAAAATGGGAGCACAACGCGATGAGCGGCCCGTACGTGGTGAACTCCCGACTTTATGTTGATAGAAAGAGAAAGCACACCTCACTGCCCGATGTGCTCAGAGCGGGGGTGAAGAACTACAACTTGGGCAAGTATTTTGAAAAACATAAAGATTCCATGCGCATACTCAGCACCGAAGAGGTTATTAAAAAGATTGATGAAAAAATACTCACCGAATTTTTAAAGCGTGAATTTACTTGGAAACGGTAAGTTTCGTCACGTGATTACTCGTATCGGTTGCTGTGATAATAATATCGCTTATCGGCGGCTCCACAGACACTTCGTAATAGCCATCTTTAAACGTGGCCATATCACCGTTTATCTCCACCATGGCCACCTTCACATTATCCGTGACCTCTGCACGTATCTTCGAAACACTCGTCCAGTTGAGATTATCTTTATTCTTTTTTATTTGCTTAGCTATTTCCGCATTAAAACTAGCTTGATAACTGTAAATCATGACCCAAGCCGTGCCATTGTAAACCTCCACCACGCGCACCTGCGGCGGGCTCACATCATTGAACGGTGGATTCAGACCCACACTCCACATAGAAATCCATATCAGAAGAAATGCAATTATGGCAAACGCCCATGTTTTGCTGTCTTTGAATCCTATGCGCATGCTGGGAAGCAGCCATTTTAGAGACACTGCCCCCAGAATTCCCAGTCCCCATGCCAGATACACAGAACCGTAAACCTGCAAATACGCCGACGCAAACCCCACAGCGATTGCAAGCAGAAACACGACGATTATGCCCTTGGCCTTGGTGATTTCATCTTTGAGAAACTGCACCTCGTCAAACTCCGGCTCTTTGAACACCTCTTCGTCTTCACTAACCTTTCTTCGCTTTGCCATATCACAACCCCCCCGCAAGCTCTTCGATAGCCTTCTTCGGGTCCTTCGCCTTGGTTATTCCCGACGCCACCAGCACGCCCACCGCGCCCAGCTCGATGCTCTTACGCACGTCGTCGCCGGTCTTCACACCCGCACCCACCAGCACGGGTACATCGCTTATTTTTCTCACAATCTCGATGGTCTCAGTTATTGCCTCGGGCCTGGCCCTCGATACAGACACATTGCCGCCTATCAGCTCCGGAGGCTCCATAGCAATAAAATCCGGACGCAGTGCGGCTATCGCGCCAGATACCGCGGGGTTGTTTGTGCAAACCACCGTGGTCAGCCCGACTTGTTTGGCATGACTCACAACATGCTCAATATCCGCAATACGCATTCTGCGCTCAGAATGATTCACCAGTACTCCCGCAGCACCGTGCTCTTTCGCAAGCTCCACATTTATTCTGCCGGTATGCGCACCGAACTCCACCGCGTCCACATGCTGCAAAAACACGGGAATATTCACCGCCTCGCTAACTGCTGAGAAATCCAGCGCGTTGACGGCCACGCTAACACTCACCCCACTCTCTTCTGCAAATGAATCCAGGAGCTTTGCAAGACGCACCGCATTTTTGCCGGATGCCTGACTATAGAGTTTGAAGTTAACCAGAATGACCGGAGTTTTAAGCATACACCCACAATGAAGTTTATTAAATAAATCTTTTCGTAGCAGGCATTGTTCGAAAACTGTACCAATGTTCAAATGATGTACCACAAACGCCTTATATACTCGCCGAGATGTTTACCTAGGTGATAGATGATGAAAAAAGGAGTAATAATAGGTCTGGCAACCGTGATGCTGCTATTAGCATCCGGAATGGCCATGGCAGGAGACATGTCTGGAACCGGTGACGCATCCGGACACGGAGACATGAACGATGGAGGTATGCACGGGCACACTCATATGGATATTGGAACTTTCAACTACACCAACGGTGTGGCCACAGGAACTTTCGTGGATTTCAACATAAACCCGCAAAACGGTGAGATAACCAATTATGTGGTTAACGGCACCACCGTATTCAGCAGCGTGACATATTCATCACCCACTGTTGGAAAAGTGACCGTTCATGGCTCTACCCTGACGTATCTGGGAATAGGAGCTGCGCCTGACTGGAACATGAGCATGCACAATCCCATATTCAAATCCACGTGGACCATGGTCTCGGCCCATGATGTGCCCAGCGGAGTGCTGCACATAGTGCAGTACGGTGAAAACAACGTAACATACACACTTGCCCCTGGCGAGCAGGCAAAAATAACCGGTAACCACACTCTGGAAATATCCGGCACGCTTGGAGGCACAATAATCTACACCGGAACCGCGCAGGTGAGTGGTAATACGATAACCATTGCCCTCGGCACAAATACGTTTGACTTCGGAAACTACTCCTTCAAGGGTGGAAGTGCAGTATTCATCAGTGATGAAACATGGCAGCACCTCAGCGAGCAACTGAGAGAGAAGCTCATGAACGCAATTGCTCAGGGCAAGGTCGGTGGTGAGCTTAAAATACACGGTAACAGGGAAGATTTCGTGAACTACACCTACGGATTTAACGTGCAGGTGCAGAACAATGAGAAGAACAAGATTCAGGTACAGGTGCAGGCAGAATCTCATGAAGGCAAGGTAATGATAATGGACATCAACAAGAGTCAGATGCAGTACGATGCACAGCACCAGATAAAAGTGAAACTGGACGGAAAAGAACTCAAAATGAGCAGTGAAACCGAGGTTCTGGCAGCCCAGGGTACAGAAGGAAAATATGCGGTGGTAGATAATGGAAACTATGTAACCGTAATGGTGTACATTCCGCACTTCTCGGACCACACACTGGACGTGGAAAGTCAGCCCACCGTGCTGGGTGAAATAACTGGCAATCCCCTCATCATAGGTGCCATTGTGGCGGCCATAGTTATCGTGGCTGTAGCTGCAGTGGTGGTCATCAAAAGACGATGAAGCCGCCATCCTTTCTTTTTTATTTTTTGTATGTGTATTTTTTGCTCAAGAAAGCGAAACTTTTAAGTTATAAACATGCATTGCAGAATCCATGGCTAAGAAGAACAAGGGCACCGGATTTCAATCCGCCGCGGGTTTAATACGATACTTTGAGGAAGAGAAAACAAAGGGTCCGAAAATAGACCCGAAATTAGTAGTGTACATGGCCATAGCATTTGCGGTTATAGTTGAACTCGCAAAGGTGTTCTGGAGCTATTAATTCTTATGTTTTACATACTTGATGAGAAAACACGTAATATATCGTCCATTGTGGAAAGTTATGGTATTGATGTTATTGTGGGGTCGGTACCCGAGAGATTCAAAAAGAGGGGTGTAGCGATACTCAACAACATAAAAGACGCGAGTTTGATGAGTACCCAGCATCGGGTTCTGATAACCACGGAGGTTGATATAAATAAACTTCTCAGTACCCGAATCCCGGTTGCGCAGGTGGGTACCGAAGAGCGATATCTCACACCCATCTCCCCCCTGCCACAGGAGTTTTTTATGCGCGATGCGAAAGAGGTCGCCATGGAGCTTCTTGGAAAACTGTTGGTGAGAAAAATCTCAAATACCCTTATTGTGGGAAAAATTGTGGAGACTGAAGCATATTACGGTGATAAAGACCCAGCATCCCGGGCATACAGAGGAAAAAAGGACTATAACCGTGGGATGTGGCTTCCGGGAGGGCATATATTTGTGTACATGGTGCACGCAAACTGGATGTTCAATATTACCGCAGATGGTGAAGATGCGCAGGCGGTACTGCTCCGGGCAATAGAGCCACTGGCGGGTCTGGAAATTATGCGACAAAATCGCAAAAAAGAGAAGATTAAAGAGCTGTGCAGCGGGCCGGGTAAACTGAGCAGAGCGTTTGGAATAACCAGCAACATGAACGAAAAAATGCTGGGTGATGAAGTCATGGTGGCGGACGCCCCCCGAGAAAACATAAGTATCGTGAAAAAACACCGGATAGGCGTACGTGAGGACCTTCCAGAACCACTAAGATTTTACATAGAAGGAAACAGGTTTGTGTCTAAGAAATAATAATATACTTTTCTTTGTATCCCCTGCTGAATGAAATGGAAGCTTCCGTTTCTGGGGACTCTTTATATCCTCTCGGTAGTCATTCGTATCTATCCTGTATTCGTGAGCTCATTACCATATAATTACGATGCTCTGCTGGAGGCCAGATTTGCACAGCATATAGCCAACTACAGAAATCTCAGTGTGCCCCCGGGTGTGGCTTATAACAACCATCACACTCCTGTCACTCCGTTCCTCAATGCACTTCTTGCATCCATCTCGCAACTGACCGGCGTGCCGGTTATGCATTTTCTCCCGTACATATTTCCATTCATAGTGTCTCTGGGTATATTTGGGTGGTTTCTTCTCGCAAAGAGAATCACGGGCAAAGACGATATTGCCGCTTTTGTCGCCATATTATTCACCATAAGTGGCACGTATGTGCTCATGACCACGCTGATCTGGAAACAGGCACTGGGATTCGCGCTTATGCCCTTCGCATTGTATACCTACAAAAAAAGAAATTCTATTTCACTGTTTCTTCTGATTCTTATGCCTCTGGTCCACCACTATGTGGCCCTTATCATATATTTAATCTTAAGTTATGAAACACTTTATACTTTCTATTCTCGTCACATATCCCATACTCCTCCCTCAAGAGAAGACTGGGGATGGTTCATCGCGGTAAGTGCCCTGTGGTGCTATCTGGCGGGATATTACACGATTATGCATTTCAATCGTTTAAATGAGCTGGCACCCTCCGGAAACCTCTGGCTGTTTCTTGCCCTTATAGTGGCAGTAACTCTTCTAACACTCAGACTTCTTAAATCGAGATACAGAGGAATAAAGATGAAATACTTCATCATAATATCAATTATTCCGGTGGCGCTATTTGCGGGTTATTTTGTGCATCCTATATTTCCACACACACCCAAATTTAACAAATATACTTTTATCTTCACATTTGGGTACCTGCTAGTCCTACCGTTAGTGGCCTCTGGCTTAGTTATTCTTCTTCTCACAGAACACAAACTCAAAAAACTGTATCTGGCCACGCTCGCCGCACCAATCCACATGATTCTGTTTTTCTTCCTGAGAGGTTTTGATCTTGTCTCATATGTATCCATAAGCAGAACCTTCGATTTTCTGGATTTCGGGTGGTTTACCGCACTTGCTACCGCGGCACAGACTCGCCACAGAAAAGTCACCACCTATGCATTAGTCTTTTTAATAATCTCCACCACTACACCGATGACATATTTTTCAATGGAAGCTTTCGGAGTAAACTCCTTCGTTTATGCAGACGAATATCACACTGCAGAATGGCTTCACACTTATTTCCCCAATGTATCTGTGGATTCCGATGAACGAATAGGGCATATTGCACATAACTCATTCGACATAAAGTCCGGCTACATGCTGCCGTATGAATTAACTCATGGCATTCCTCCAACAACGCACTACTGGATAGTCTCAAGCACATGGAGTTCAGGTGCCCAGATGCGTCCAATGCCCCCAATTAAAGTAAATGTCAATAAAATTTTAAAAGATAATTCCGTAATTTTTTCAACTGGAAAAACATATGTGGTATTGAATGAAACCGAATAGATGAGATAACAATATATAAATATACAATGTCCTTTACGGGCGGGGTATATTTATGATTGAGATGAGTTCAAAATACGGGTTTGTAGAGAAAACACCGAGAAGCAGCAAAGCCAGAAGCGGAGTGGGCGCCAATAGTCATACACTGATTGCAACGATAATAATTGCGGCTATGGTAATTGCAACCATAACCATATATGCAGGAGCAACCATCAGGACAAACTCCGAAATTGCATACAGAACCACCGCCAATCATGTGGTGATAAATGAAATTTATTACGATGCGCCTGCGGGGTATTCCGAACCGCAATGCGAATGGATAGAACTGTACAATCCCACCGCCAGCGCCGTAAACCTATCCGGATGGAAACTGGCAGATGGTCCCAACAATACTTCTGCAGAGGGAGAATGGGTCTTTCCATCAGATGCAACCATTTCTGCATACGGATACCTTTTAATCGTAAATGATGCCACCTACAAGGGCTCATTTAATAGTTTGTTTCCGGGAGTAACTCCAGACTATGATACAAATACAAGCAATACAATCTCTGACGTATCTGTAAGCGGCACATTAACCCTGGCCAACACGGGTGATGATATTCACCTGTTTGATTCCTCCGGCGTGGAGATAGATGCTGTGTGGTATGGCAATGGAGGAGACATGGGTTCTGACAACGCTGCTCCGGCCGTGGCGTCAGGACATTCTCTTGCCAGATACTACAACGCTGAAGATACCGATATACCTGCTGATGACTTTTATGAAGAAAATAGTCCTTCTCCGAAAGAAGTAAACAGTGAAGCCATACCGGAAATGAGCATAACAATCCCTGCCCTGGCAATCATCCTGGTTATTACCCTAACAATCAGAAAAAGAAAATAATTTTTTTATTTTTTCCACATTTGTTGAGGTTAAAATCGCCAAAAAATTATTTATGCTTCAATTTCATGGGGCATATAGGAGGTAAGGAAAATGAAATATGGAAAAATATTTGCTGGAGTAGTAGTGCTGATCGCTGGTATCATAGCAATCAGCGCATTTGCATCAGCGTTGAACTTGGAAATGAAAGAGGGAATG
>JAADDK010000003.1 GCA_013154005.1 Methanobacteriota archaeon | reverse complement strand
ACCATCACGCCAAAATTACCGTAGAAGGAGCGCACCTTGCCAATGGTGTGCTTCACATTGTAATCGAGATAATAGCGCGAGCCATCGTAGCGCACCACGGGCACGGGCAGGAAATCCACCAGCTCGCCACGCACGCCCACAGGGCCGCTGCCGGGACCGCCGCCGCCGTGCGGAGTGGAGAATGTCTTGTGCAGGTTGAGATGCACTATGTCAAAGCCCATTATGCCGGGCGAGGTTACGCCCATTATGGCGTTGAGGTTCGCACCATCGTAATACAGAAGCGCTCCGTTCTTGTGCATAATCTTCGCTATCTCCAGAATTTCTTCCTCGAATATGCCCAGCGTGTTGGGATTCGTTATCATGAATGCTGCGGTGCTCTCGTCCGTTGCGGCTTCCAGCGCCTCTAAATCAACCATGCCCTGCTCGTTGGACGGTATCTCTATAACATTGAACCCTGCCATGGCCGCACTCGCAGGATTCGTGCCGTGCGCAGAATCGGGAACCAGAACGTTGCGTCTCTTCTCCAGCTCGCCATGCAATTCGTGGTACGCGCGAACTATCAGCATGCCCGTAAATTCGCCATGCGCGCCCGCTGCCGGCTGCAGCGTGAAGCCGTCCATATCTGTTATTTCTTTCAGCATCTCCTGCAACTCGTACATTATCTGCAAAGCGCCCTGCACCGTGCCCTCTTCCTGATACGGGTGAAGATAAGAGAACCATTTTGCAATCTCCTCGTTTATCTTCGGGTTGTATTTCATTGTGCACGAGCCGAGCGGGTAAGTATTGATATCCACGCCGTAGTTCATCTGCGAGAGGCGCGTGTAGTGCCTGACAACCTGCCATTCTTCCAGATTCGGGAGGTTCAGTTTTTCTCTTTTCAAAGATTCGGGCACGGACACTTCGATGTTCTTCTCCTTCGCGCCGTGGAGCTCGCTGAGCAGAGGCTCGTCATATCTTGCCTGACGATACATCAGACCACCTCCCTGAGCGCGCTTACCAGTTTATCCATATCCTCCTCACGATGCATTTCCGTTGTGGCGAGAAGCATGGAATTGGGCACATTGCGGTAGCACCCTTCATTAACGGGCAATCCGCCGTGCACTCCGTATTTCAGCAGTTCTTTTGCTATATTGTGCGGATTTCCGGGAAGTTCCACCAGAAATTCGTTGAAATGCGGTGCGTCAAACACCGGCGCGCGGAATCCAGCATTTCTCAATTTGGCCATGAGCATGCGCGCATTGTCCATGTTCTTCTTTGCCAGCTCTTTAAGGCCGTTGGCACCGTAGTATGCGACGTATGCAACGCTCAGCACCGCACACAGCGCCTCGTTGGAGCAGATGTTGCTCGTCGCTTTCCCGCGGCGTATATGTTGCTCTCTTGTCTGCAATGTCATTACGAATGCTCTTCGTCCTTCTGCATCCACCGTCTCGCCAATCAGCCGGCCGGGCATCTTGCGCACATACTCTTTGCGGGTGGCAAATATGCCAAGCAGCGGACCACCAAAGCTCGCTGGGTTGCCCAGAATCTGGCCCTCGCCCACAACTATGTCCGCGCCGTACTCGCCCGGCGCTTTCAAGATAGCAAGGCTAAGCGGGTTCACACCCACCACATAGATGGTTTTTTTAGGAAGCAACTCTTTAATCTTCGTGACCTTCTCATCAATCACACCGAAGAAATTGGGCGTTTCCACGTAAACCATCGCGGTGTTCTCGTTCACCATAGTTTTAAGCGCTTCAATATCCACCATGCCCTTCTCGTTGAGCGGATATTTCTTTATCTGCATTCCCAGCCCGGCAATGTAATTTTTCAGCACGCTCTCCTTCTCCCAGTACAGATTTTCCGGAACAAGAACTTCTTTACGGCGATTGATGCGATACGCCATGCGCGCGGCCTCTGCTAACGCGGTGGAAGCGTCATACATTGAAGAATTGGCCACGTCCATGCCCGTTAGCTCCGCAATGACGCTCTGATACTCAAACAATGTCTGAAGCATGCCCTGCGAAATCTCTGCCTGATAGGGCGTGTAAGAGGTGTAAAATTCCGAGCGCCCGGCAATTTCCAGCACTGCGGGCGGAATGTAATGAATATATACGCCAGCACCAAGAAAACTGGGCATTGTTAGAAAATCCCTGTTCTTTTCCGCAAGCGCTCTGGCGTACCTGTAAAGCTCAATTTCGGTCATTGAAGGTATGTCAATTTTGTCTTTCCATACCTCGCGAGGCACGTCGCTGTAAAGCTCTTCCCACGAGCGAAGGCCCATGGCTTTAAGCATCTCCTCAAGGTCATTCATGGCCGGGGTTATGTTTTAGGTTACCATAAATCTTTTGCAGGAGAGAAAAAAGTAAGAATTAATTTTTTTTCCTGATATACACCAGCACTCCAACTGCAATCACCGCAATCGCGATCACTACCGCTGCAGCATAGTACCACACATCATTTTCCTGTTTCTCGCTGGTGGTGCCATGCACTATCACATAAAAATACATATTCGGAATGAACACTTTGCCATTGTTCACTGCAATATCTGGCAAGTTAAGTGAATCCTCCCCCTGTACTGGGGGCAACTTCATTTGATACACTATCTTTCCCGTCGTAATATTGTATACTCTTAAAATGTCACATGTTACCTGATTTGAATATTCACTGGTTAAATTGTGCCCGTGTCCATACACATAGATGTAATTTTTCGCAATTACTGGGGTAGCTGTCTGAGACATGGCTATTCCATCATATGTGCGATTCACCACCCACAGCACCTTTCCCGTTCGCGAGTCCAGCGCTATTAAGTTTCCCGTCTCGTTTACCCGAACAATCATATGATACTCTGGGGAATAGGCAAAAGTGTAGCGAAAAAAGCCGCAACTATGGTCTATCCCTCTGCGCCATAGCACCCGCCCGGTGCTGGCGTTAAGTGCGATTATCCCTATTATTCCCTTGGCAATAACCGGTATGTACACGGTATTATTTTCCAGAATCAGTGTCCCACGATTAACATAAACCAGTGGATTCGGTGCCTGATACAACCACTTCATCGTTCCGTTTTTGATATTAAACGCCGCAACATAACTGTTAGTGTTGTAAACATATAATGTGTCGCCATTCATAGCCATATAATCATCATAGTACAGATGACCGTACAGGTCTTCTATCGGCACAGAACTCTCATTCTCTCCGGTTTTCGCGTTTATTTCAAGAAGATTCACATATCCTTTTGATTCGTTTCCTGTGTAAGAAATCACTATGTATATTTTGCCATCCCTATACATAAAATTATCTACAAACATGTAGCTGTGCGGCAC
>JAADDK010000114.1 GCA_013154005.1 Methanobacteriota archaeon | reverse complement strand
AGATACGCCACGCCCCCGTGCACAATCGGCGTGAGCCAGTCGCCACCGATGTACATTTTGTTTGGATTCCAGAGAAATTTGAGAGGTGGCGCTGGGCCAGGCTCTCTCGTTGACGAGGTGTTTTGCAGGTCGTGGTTGTCCGCATTCCAGTCGCCCAGCACTCCGGGCGTCAGGAGAAGCGCAAATATCATTATTGCCGGTATCTGCCATCTCATCGCAAGCACCTCAGCACGCGTGAACCTTAATATGACTACCACCCATTTTAATGTTTTTGTTCATCCGCTCCGCATGAACTGAATATTCAGGCCAACAATACCTCGAACTTTGAAAAACCTTTTAATTTTACAAAGCATTAACCCTACTATGGCAGACAAGAAAAAATGCGATGTGGTCGGGTGCGATAACGAGGCAGTGAAAACAGTCGCGCGAAAAAAGGCAGAAGCAGTATTGGACCTCGGTGGAAAGGGCACAAAGGTGCATCTCTGTAAAGAGCATTACAAAGAGTACAAGAAAAAGACCAAGAAAGAACGAAAATTAGAGCGCGTTGGCTGGGTTTAAATCTAAACGAGTCGAAATATATATCTTGTGGGCACGCGCAGTTTCCTGCCGGTCCAGTAAGGGCAAAATGAACATCTGAATCCCACCACTATTTTCTTTCCCTCCAGTGTTAAATTCACTATGCGCTCCATTTTCTCACCGCATACCGGGCAGGTTTCCATATGAAACACTTCCTCTGTGGAGGTTTTGCACCGGATTTCCACCGACACCTCTTCCATCTTCAGAGCGATTTTTCTTAGTCTCTTTCCAGATATGGAAAACTCTTCGTTCAAGCGCTTTAAATGCTTCAAAACCTCCCGGGTCAGTGCAGCTTGAGAGCTCACCACATATTTTTCATGAAGCACACGAAGTATTAATTCTCTCACAAGAGTCTCATCGGGAATGGAGTACATTTAAAACACTATAAATTTTAGGGTATATAAAGTTTCATCTCAGCACAAATATGCCATCTTCTGTGATATACATTCTCTTACGATTTGAATCGTACTCACTGCCCCTCATCTTCACCACACGGATAAATCGCTCATATCCGGTTTTTTTCAGTGTTTTCTCGATTTCTATTACTCCCGAGCTCAGAAGATATTCTGCACGCAGATCAACATTCTCAATGGCTGTAGTGATGAGTGTGGTGGCTCCTATATGCTGGAAAAGATTGAAAAGTTTGTGCACACCCGGCAACTCCTTATCCTCCGCAACGGCAAATTTCTTGAATATACTTAGAGAATCCATCACTATTCGCTGATATGATGTAGTTTTCAAATGCTCCATAAGCTTTATTCCCAGCCCCTCCACACTCAACTCACCTTTCTCCACCTGCTTACCGCCACCCTGATGCCCCATGGTAATCTCACCCTTCGCAGTAATGTCGCGGATTGACGGTGAGGTAGAATACAACGCTTCACTGGGAACTGCGTCCATAACACTTAGTCTGCTCAGATTCCAGCCAAATCCAAGCATAGCACTTTGCAGCACCATTGACGGTGGCTTATCCACGGATATGTATAAACATCGCTCACCCTTATTAAGACCCTCTAAAAGAAACCTCAGTGCCAGAAGCGTCTTACCCGAGCCATTACCGCCCGCAATGAGATACACTTTCTTTTCTATCAAACCTCCGTTGAGCATCTTATCCAAACCTACTATCCCGAACTTTGCCCGCATTAGCGCCCCCTCCTTTTCATGTACTTCAAATAGAACTTCTCATCGACTACAAACCCGCTCTTGGTGAATGATAGGGGCACTATGTCCAGAGCGCACGCCACCGTGGATTTTTCCACAATGAGCTCAGTAACTTTATCCCCATCTGTAAGGTAAAACACACTATCTACCATTGATTTCTCCACCAGCAAATTATCAAAATTCTCAGCAGTGATGAGTATCGCCGCATTGGTATTGCTCAGTAAAAACTGCATAAACGAATGCACGCCGCTATCCGGCAATATACCGCGCATATAAAAATATCGCAATGCGGTGATAGAATCCACCACTATCCGATCAAATGTCATCCGGTCAAATACGTTTTTTAATGTTGACTTTAGAGAGAGAATATCCGCTTCAAATCCTTTCTTTGCAGGGGTTATATCCTTCAATCGAGTAAGCTTTGTGATGGGCGTAACTTCTCTTACAGGCTTAGCTTCCACCTTGCTTTCTGAAAGTGGCACCGCATCGAACACGTAGAGTTCGTCAATAAATATGTCCATACTCTCGAAATCGCGCTTAACTTCATATGCAGACTGATCCAGTGATATATAAAGAACATTTTCACCTCTGCGCGCACCGTGAGCCAGAAACTGCATACCGATAACCGTTTTACCCGTACCCGGAGCGCCATAAAGCAGGTTAAGGGACGAAGGTCCCACACCCGGAACAAACTCGTCTATGTTCTTAACGCCCAACGATACTACGTTCATCACACAATACCCATATATTTTTGAGATTATTAACTTTTCCTCTGCCATGACAAGGCATACCAGTGTGCAAATGTTAAATTATGGATTACGATATACTTCTATGTTCAATCCGCACATGGTCATAGAGTTGCGCAGGGAGATGGAGAGAATGGGTGTATCCGCAGAAGGTATAGAGATAATGGAAAAAAAGGGAGAATTTTACACGATAAAAATAGAGGACGTGCCTCTGCGAGGTGCAATTATACTCAAACAGGAAGCACTGGCTGCGGGTATGGAATGCGCACTGCCATGGTGCGTTGCTGGATTAAAATGCGAGAAAACTCCCGCACTGCTGTTTGGCACGGAACGGCAGTTTGAGATTCTCATAAAGAAAATGAAAAAGGAGCCATTCAAAGGTGCGGTCCTGGCAGAAGAGTTGGAAGAATGCATAACAAATTGTAGAAAAAGCAAGTTTGAGATTCGAGCAGGCAAGTATCGTATATCCATCCCCCCATTCAGAGTTATGGGAATTCTTAACGTTACTCCAGATTCATTTTCCGATGGTGGTAAATTCATAGATAAGGAGAGGGCCGTTCAACATGCTAAAGAGATGATTGCCCAGGGCGCGGATATCATTGATGTGGGTGGTGAGTCTTCCCGCCCCTTCTCTGAGCCGGTGAGCACGGAAGAGGAGCTTCGACGAGTCATACCGATAATCGATTCGCTTTCAGACCTGAACATACCCATATCTGTAGATACCTACAAACCGGAAGTGGCCCGCGCAGCGCTGGAGCACGGTGCCGTGATTGTAAACGATATATTCGGATTGAGAAAGGAAGGCATGGCTGAGGTTATTCGCGAGTACGATGCAGGAGTGGTGATAATGCATATGAAAGGCGAGCCAAAGAATATGCAGCTCAATCCAAGCTATGATGACGTGGTTTCAGAGGTGCTTCAGTTTCTAAGAGAACGTGTGAGATATGCGCTGGACTCTGGCATCGAAAAAGACAGAATAATAATCGACCCCGGGATAGGGTTCGGAAAAAGAGTAGAAGACAACCTCATGCTTATTCGCTCGCTCAGAAGCTTCACCGCGCTGGGTGTGCCGGTGCTGGTGGGCGTGTCGAGAAAAAGTTATATCGGAAAAATTCTGGGCACCGACGTGAATGAGCGGCTGGAGGGAACGCTCGCTTCCAACGTCATGGCGCTTGCGGGTGGAGCAACCATATTCAGGGTGCATGACGTTCGCGAAAATGCACGTGCTCTAAAAATGGCGCAGAAAATAATGGAGGGATTTGCATGAGATTTGAATGGCAGTGTCCCACGTGTGCAGCACAGATTGGAAACGAGAAGAATGCAAGCATGCTCACATGCCCGTTCTGCGGCTCGCTTCTCATCTCTGATTTTGAACAGAACAAATTCTACCTTGTAAAAAAGGAGAATGGCTGGTATTTCTTTCCCAAAAAATATATCGGCGAGCACGACGGATACATAAAATACGGCGAGGAGGAGGATTATTACACTTATCGGGAAGATGCATGGTATGTAATTCATCGAGGGATATGGTACAAACTCGTCAATGAAGATGTTGAAATCGACACGAAAGAGTGCAGAGGTGAAGTCAAAGAAATTTGGGGCGCGCTGCCCATCGTGGCACCACCAGGCACGGAACTTAAAGTATTCAAGGAGGAGCGCACACTACGCATAACAACTAAGAAGAAAGTGTATGTGTTTGAGAGAACCCCAAATCAAGGGTAAAATTACCTCTTATTGGCTCTCCGCTGCCTTTTCAGGCGGCGCATCTTCTTTTTTCTCCATTTCCATCGCATCTTGCCGCGTTTTTTCCAGTCACGTGAACTCCTTTTCATCTTGACACCAATCCCGGATAATTGCAACTTCAATATAAATCTTACTCCCCTGAAACAAGAAAAATTTTATAGGGGGCATTGAAATTCCCATGCATGAAGTATCTCACCATGGACGACTTCAACTTAAGGGGCAAAACTGTTTTTGTCAGGGTGGATGTGAACTCACCTATTGATCCTGTATCGGGCACGATTCTCGATTATTCACGTTTTAGGGCCCATAGACGGACCCTTCTGGAGCTCAGAAACTCCAGAGTTGTTATTCTGGCCCATCAAAGCAGACCCGGAAAAAGAGATTATGTGAGTTTGAAATCACATGCAAGGGTATTCACAAATGTACTGGGTACGCGTGTCAAATTTGTAGAGGACCTGTTTGGTGAGCAGGCCAGAAATTATATATCGAATCTGAATCCGGGAGAATATCTGCTTCTTGAAAACACTCGTTTCTATGCAGAAGAATATTGCCTAAAAAAAGGGAACTTTGAATCCACAAACATCGTTAAAAATCTGGCACCATATGGCGACTACTTCATAAACGATGCTTTTGCCGCCGCACACCGGGCCCAGCCCACCTTAGTGGGATTTGCAAAAAAAATGCCGATGCTTGCAGGACGACTCATGGAGCGAGAGATCACCATGCTTACAAAATTCATTAACATGAAAGCAAGACCCAAACTTGCCATATTCGGAGGCGCCAAAGCGGAAGATTCAATTAAGGTAACGGAAAGCTTTCTCGACAGAGAGATAGTGGACAAAGTGCTCACGGGAGGTGTAGTTTCATATTTCTTCCTCATCGCCAAAGGATACGAGCTGGGCGAGAAGAGCATAGAATTTTTACGCAGAGAGTTTGACAATTACGAAGAACTTGTGAAAAAGGCCAAAAAACTCCTCAATGAATACGAGGAAAAAATAGAGATTCCTGTGGACGTGGTGGTAAACGACTCAGGGCGAAGAAAGGGCATGCCCGTTACCGAATTGCCAGACCCAAATCCGATATATGATATAGGTCTTGACACTGCAATAAAGTATGCCCATATGGCCAAAGAGGCAAAAGGGATTATTCTCAATGGTCCCATGGGTGTATTTGAAATCCCGGCTTTTTCTATAGGAACTTTAGAAGTTTTACGAGGAGTAGCTGAATCCCCTGCCTTTAAGGTGGCCGGCGGCGGGCACACCATTGCAGCCATAGAAAAATATCATCTCTCAGACAAATTCGATCACGTGAGCACAGGTGGCGGCTCGCTTATTTCGTTTTTATCCGGGCAGAAAATGCCCGTGCTGGAGGCTTTCGAAGATTCGTACAATCTCTTCCATCCCTAAATTATTTTTCGTTTGTGGAAGTACCACAGCATTGCCACGGCGATAAGCGCCATAAGTGTAAGTGAATAATAATACCCATAGTACCAGTACAGCTCCGGCATGTTCCGGAAATTCATGCCGTATATACCCGCAATAAGGGTTAATGGCATCATTATGGTTGCAATTACAGTGAGTATTTTCATCACCTCGTTCATTTTTGAAGATAACGTGTTCTGCATCAATTGAATGGCTGTGGTGGTACCAGCAATCAGATACTCAACTATGTCTATCATTTCATTCAAATCCCTCAAAATTCTGCGCATCTCCGCAACATCGTAGCGCTCGTCGATGGCACCCTCCACTATATTTCTGAGCCGAATGTAATCTCGGTGCATGAAAAAAAGGTTCTTTTTAATCTCCACTATATCGTAAAGAATGCTGCGCTGATAAGAATGTATGGATGCGTTCTGAAGTTTCTCAACCTTCTCTTCCATACGGTCCAGCGTACGATACTCATTCTGCAATATGCTCCACACCACCGCCCCCAGCGACTCCCTGCGCACCAGAAGCTTTTTGATATGCTCAACCCTCTCCGCGATAATCACAATTTTATCATCATGCTGCTCCACCCGAACAGTAGAATGAGAAAACCCGCCATCGTAAAAATGCAGTCGCATGGTCAGGGTGATTTTTCCCTCTTTCACATATACTCCCGTGCCCCCGCCAATACGACCCTCAATAACCTCTACATTCACAGTGTTAAAAAATAAATAAAGTATTTAAAAATTACCTTTTTATCAGTTTAAGAAAGTTTTCGAATATTCTGTCTCCAAACTCCGTGTGCTCCACCTCAGGATGAAACTGAACACCATATATAGGAAGAGTAGGATGCTTCACCGCCTGATTCTTGCAGTTTTTTGACGAGGCAAGGTTTTTCATCACACCCGTATCTTTAATCTCGTCGTTATGGCTCTCCCACACAATTATCGTATCGGGAATGCCTTCAAAGAGCTCATCGTGGTTCAATATCTCTATCCTCGTCTTCCCGTATTCTGGCACATCTGCTGGGCCGCAGCGCCCGGAAAAATGCTCTGCAATAAGCTGAGCTCCCACGCATATACCCAGTATCGGAAGCTGCAACTCATCTAAGTACTCCTCTTGCAATCCAAGCTTATCTTTTTCGTAGAATATGCTGGGTGCGCCGCCGGACAGTACCACAGCATCCACGTCTTTGAACTCAGCAAGGGGTGTGTCGTTGGGCACAATTTTTGCCTCTACTCCGAGATCTCGAAGCACGCGCCATTCACGATGAGTCCACTGTCCTCCGTTATCCACAACGAAGACCTTCATAGTATTCACCGGCTCATGGGTGCATTATTTCCATATCCAGTGTGGAGGATATCTCCTTGTACCTGTTTCGAATTGTGACCTCAGTGACACCCGCCACATCTGCAATTTCCTTCTGCGTACGGGGCTGGTTCATCATGTTTGCGGCTATGTAAATCGCAGCAGCAGCCACGCCTGTTGGTCCCTTACCTGAAGTTATGCCCTTCTCCGTGGCGAGCCGCACCACTTCCTCTGCCTTGGTAGCCACATTCTTATCCAGCTTCAGCTTGCTGCAAAACTGATTAATATACGAATTTGCAGTGGTAGGCTTGAGATTGAGATTTAACTCCTTCGTAAGATGCCTGTACGCCCTCCCGATTTTCTTCTTGTTCAATTCGCTTGCCTTTGCCACCTCATCAAGGGTGCGGGGCATGCCAACCTTACGGCACGCTGCGTATATACTCGCCGCCACAATGCTCTCTATGCTCCTCCCGCGTATGAGATTCTTTTCCACCGCCCTTCTGTAAATTATTGCCGCCGTCTCGCGCACGTGTTTGGGCAGTCCCATCTTGCTCGACACGTTGTTCAATTCCTGCAGGGCCACCGAGAGATTGCGCTCGGCCGCGTTACTAACACGTATTCTCTGATGCCATTTACGCACACGATAAATCTGTGCTCTGTTCTTGTGCGGTATTCTCTTGCCGTACGAGTCCTTATTGGTCCACGAAATCTCAGTAGCCAGACCCTTGTCGTGGGACAGGAAGGTCATGGGCGCTCCAGTACGGGCCCTGTTTTTCTCCTGCTCCTGATCAAAAGCACGCCACTCCGGTCCCTGGTCAATAAAACTATCTTCAATAACCGCCCCACAGTCATTGCAATACAGTTCTCCCTTTTCATAGTCCCATATCAGGTGTGTGGAGCCGCACTCGGGACAGACCTTCACAAATTCCTCCTTGGGCCTCTTTTTCATAACATCACCTATAAATTTTTTTGCATATATGCGTAGTGGTCATCATATTTAAAACTTTGCATGATATATCGTCCAAATTTCCCGATTTTTAAGGGAAAATTAAAAATAAATGTTTGGTAATATGGAACCTATGAGGAGGGTATACCGCGAAGAGGGACTCACAAGCTTTATTGTTTATGTAGGTATACTTGCGATAGTGGCCATGATTTCACTGATGATAATACTCACATTTGTACTTAAAATACCAATGAATACCGAAAAAATGGAGGTGCGATTTTATCAGAATGGCGAGCCCATTCATAACCTAACATGCACAGATATAGATCCAAATGGCTACGCTTATTATGATATCCACAAGAATCCACAGTATCTGGATGTGTATGTGACTCAGAACGGAAAGCCCGCAACAGGAGTCTGGGTGACTATGTCAGGATGTGGCATTACTTCAGAAGCTTCAAAAACTGACGAACATGGATATGCCCATTTTGACCTGCAGGGAGTATATCTGAATCCCGGGATAAATAAAGATTATCTGGACTTTAAAGTCTCCGGAAAAATATATCATTTAGAGGTTATAAGGGGTTAAAAAATCACCCCATAAAAGAGGCAAAGAATCCATTCAGGAAGTATATTGATACAGTATAGAGCACTGGCGCGATCAGCAACATTTTTGCCATCTCATATCGATTCTGTATCGGGTCATGTCCGTACATTACGTTTGTGTAGAAATACCCGGTAATAAGCACTGTTAAAAACACATACACCACCATTATTATCGAGAAGTCATAGGCGCTTATATGCTGCATCTTAAGAAATCCAATAGAAAACACCGAGTTGTTGGGTATAAGCGTTGCAACAGCCTCAAGTTTTCCGAGAATAACCGCATACAATACCATGGTAACTGCAATCGTTATCGGCCCAAAGTAAAGTGCAGTCATCTGCATCATACTTGTAGCGCTTCCAATTCTGGATTTCATCTCTTTTTCAATTCCCTTCATGTCTCTCAGGTGCGAGGCAATGGATATAATCATATTGCCGGCAGTAACGTTATCCTTCCTCATAGCGTCCACAGTTACACGCATTGTGGTGTTTATAACCTTTGTAGACTTATCCTTGAGAATGCCATCATTGCCAAAGAGAATCTCCTCAAGGCTATCTCGAGAGGTCTTCAGAGAATATAAAATTCTACGGAACAGTATCTCCACCGCAGAACCGCGCATGAGTGCAACCACTTTCTCCATAGCGCTTTCGAACGGTTCACCTTCAGCAATTCTGCTTCCCAGATTGAACAGCGCATCAGGGAAATCATCGTTCATCTCAACTATGGTGTCCCGCTCCATTTTCAAAGGATACGAGGTAAAGAACAGATATATGGCCAGAGGAACTGAAAGTGCCCACAGATACAGCGAAGAATACACATAGTCAGTACTCCGAAGCGCAAAGAAGAAGAAAACCGCACCCACCAGTAGAGAGACCACAATAAGTATATTTCGTTCATTTTTGGTCATAGGTACTTTTAGATCAGGAGGAATAGTCAAGGTTGGCTTTTCCTCAATTATTTTCCTTGAATACAGGAAGAACATAAGCGGTATGGCTACGTCGAACAGTAACACTACCACCCATGTATAGGATTTGCCTATTGGCGTTATGGGAAGTAAAGATGCCAGAATCAATGGCAACATTACGCCCACGGTGAATAAAATCATAGTTGGTATGTACAGACTATCCGCATATTCCAGAAGATCTCTTTTTGAGCTATCCATCATAATCTTGGAGGCCTTATCCAGAGTCTCTTTTCTCTCGTCTTCTCTCGAGCGCATGGTAGAGGTTCGCAGTGTGTACAGAGCCCTCTTGAATCCATCATTCCATCTGCCCCATTCATAGGCAAAGGACACAAATGAGTCCTCAATCGTATCGTACTCTCTGAGATACACACCCCATAGAATCCTCTTAAGATCAGATGCTAGGGGCTCTTCGGTATTCTCACTGGCGAAAGCCACCGCATGCTCCAGAGACGGATTGAGATAAAGAGACATCACCATGTAGCTCACGGCTTCAGGCATAAAGCCCAGCATGCGGATACGAAGGCTATTTGCTTTCATATACGGATAATTTACTATGAAAGCATACCCTATAAATGGTAGAAGCAGGGTAATCAGCACCGCCACAAGAGTGGCAATTATAGAGTGCGTAACTATAAGCACAATCACATCAACAACCATGAGAAACAGTATAGAGAAGATTAAAAACATCTGTCCGAAGAAAAATATTTGATGCGGCTCTACTTTTAGTCTTGCAAACTTTATGGTCTGTGCATATTCGTTTATATCATATTCTCTCTGTGCCTTTATGTACTTTGAGAATTCCTGTGTGTACCTTTTATAGACTTTTTGATACTCCACATCTGTCTTCTTATATTTGCTCATTACCTTCTCATAAGCCTCCTCTGCCTCCAGATACCTCTTTTTCGCTGTCTCCACCTTCTTTTTTCGCTCTTCTTCCCACTTATTTCTGTACTGCTCCGACTGCTCCTTAAACATCAGGTTTACTTTGAGGCAGATATCATCAAAGTGCAAATCCATCGCACATCACCGACCCAAAAACCACTCCTTCCACTTCTCGAACACGTGGTCGTGGTCCACCACGCCTTCCTCTTCCACCTCTCTTGCAATTAGCTCCCACATCTTGTTATTACTTGCATTCACCCAGTACTCGCTGAGGTATCCCAGATTTCCAGATTCCACCGCACGACGCACGAGTGCCGCCTTAATCTTTGCTCGGATACGAATATTATCCACTGCATCCTCATAATCCATGCCCCATGCTTTCGCAATTCTGCCTATCAGTCCACTGCCCTCGTACAGGGTATCGGTCTCTTTAAGCATGCCCTCGCGCATATCGAAAACCATCAAGTCCTCGAATTCGCCGTCACTGCCCTTAACATACTCAGAAATCTGCACAATTTTACGGATCTGCCTGTGCAAACCGCTGGGTCGGGTAAATCCCGCCACCACCACGACATCTGTAGCATTAAACGACATAGACGGAATACCTATATCGTACACCACACGCTCGTACACTGCTCGCGGTGCATTGGCATGTATGGTGCCCAGCACAGCGCTGCCCGCAGTTCCCGCACGCATAGCTTCATAAAGCGTTCTCGCTTCCTGACCTCTGACCTCTCCAATCACAATTGCGCTCTCACCCAATCTCAGCGCAAGACGCAGAGCATCGTCCATACTGAGCTCGGATGTCCCACCAAATGTAGAGCGTACCAGAAGCGGAAGTACCTTATATCCCAGATTCTGCAGATACGTAGCCGGCAACTCTGGAGTATCCTCAATCATTATCACTCTCTGGCTCTGCGGGAACTCAAAGAGTATAGAGCTTAGAAGCGAAGTCTTACCCGCGCTTCTGCTACCGGTAACAAGCATGGTGGAATTTCCATCTATCAAGAACGAAAGCAATCCTGCGGCCATGGGCGTAGCACTCTCGAAGTATATGTGTCTTAGCAGTGTCCACGGCACACGAGAATGACGTCGGAACGCAAACGATATACCCCGAGCGCTGAGTGGAGGACCCACTGCTGTAACTCGAGTCTTGTACTGTTTCAGATCTATTTCAAGAAGAGGATGCGCTTCCGAGAAAGGCCTGCCACTTAGCATTCTGAATCTCGAAATCATGCTCTTTGCATCTTTCTCACTGAGCACTATATTCGTCACAAAGCGCTCTGGAATGCCCTTACCGATACCACCCTGAAGAATTACATAGATGTTGTTATTGGATACGGGTGCATCTAAATAGATATCCTGAATATACGGATCTTTGAAGAGTATCTCCATGATTCCATATCCGGCGGTGAATTTCATCAAATACTCTGCAAGGCGCTGTACTGTTTGCATCTCTTCCTCTCTCTTTTCTCCAAGCTTGATTCCATAAAGTTTTGCAAGTTTGAATATGAGCTTTGCACCCTCTTCTTCTATATATTTCAATGACGCCCCTGGTTTGAGAACGTTCATGCCCTTAGGATACTCTGCCAGCAGCTCTTTGCGAGCAAGGTCAATGAGTCGGATATGCTCCTCTGGGATATGATATTCTGGCGGATCTATAAAATAGAGTCCTTCAATTTCCGTTGGCAACCTATACAGTTTCACAGGTATATCTTCCACAACATACTCCTTCACAAGGATACTTCCCTTGGGTTTATCAAACACCACCCATGATGGAGAGAACACTGGTCGCTCTCTGGAATTCTTGTTAATAATATCAAATACCCGCTCTTTCACGTCTTTACCGCTAACCTGCACCAACATGTTTCGGACCTTACCAAGCAAAAGAAGCGGTGTCACTTCCTGCTCTTCAAAGCTCACATCCACATTTATGCCCATGGTAGAGAGCCATTCAACATACTTCTTAAACGCATAATTCAGGTCGTCAATGCTGGATGCGCGGCACTTGCGGCACCGTGCAGAGTAAACAGGCTCTTTGCCAAACTGGTCAATTACCGCGTACAGCACAGAGGGAAACTCGTCTATTCGCGATGTAAATATCTCACGGAGATGCTTGAATATATTCTGTGGATTGAGTGGACACGCCGGGCATCTCAGTTTTCTACGTTCTTTTTCTGGAATATCTCCAAAATACTCGGAGAGTGGATCCCTCATCCCCAGATTTTCAAGTACACGGGCCATATCCAGCATGCCTTTAAGTAAATTCAATGCCTCACCAAAGTACTCTCTCACATTGTACTTCTCGAGGTCAATAAGATCAACGTTGGGTACCAGACTGAGCGTTTTAAGAACTCGAGTAAAACACGTGCCATTCTCAAGATTTCCTGAGGCTTTGCATCTTCTGCATTCTTTCACAACAAGTCTTGTTATGTCCCCCTCTGTTATAATCTCATAATCACAGGGCTTTAAAACCTTTTTTTTGGTTGGTTGCTTTTCTTCCTCCTTTTTTGGTGCATTTTTTTTAACATTCTTCTTCTGAGCGGTTGGCTTTTTTGCAGAGTCACTCATACGGTATGTATGGAGCATACTGTATATAAACATAACGCTTGAAACAATCTTAAATCGGAGGAAAAATAAATAGATGTTTGGTAAATATAATCCCCGGAGCAACATGCCAAAAATTTCACCGCCCGTTCCAAAACATATATATTTGTGAAATTAATCATTGCTGCAATGAAGAAAGGCTACTATGGGTTAAGAAGACTGGTTCTCGACGTGCTAAAACCACACAAGCCATCAATTGTAGATGTGGCACTAAAGCTAAGCGAGGTTGAAGGCGTGAGCGGCGTGAACTGCATACTCAGCGAGGTGGACCAGGAGACTGAGAACATAAAAGTGATAGTGGAGGGGATAAACATAAATTTCGGAGAGTTATCCGATGCCCTTGAAGAACTCGGTGCCGTGATTCACTCCGTAGATGGCGTTGTTGCGGGCAAAAAATTAGTGGAAGATGTAGAAACTCCACAGGATAAGTAAAATCAAATATTTCTAACCTTTCGAGCAATCTTTTTTATAACTTCGTTTTTTCGCTCATCTGTATTTACCACAAGCCTACCTTTCTCTTTCCACCAGAAGCGCGGGTATCTCTTATCCGGCTCAATTTCAAAATCGTAGCCCAGAGCGCGCAGCGCACGGGCAATGGTTTCAACCTTTGCTTCAAAAGCCATGCTCTTGGGGACTCTGCGCCCCTCTTTGCGAGAATAATGAGGATTAAAATATGCGGGATAAATTATGATGCTCATTCTATGAGCACTCCGTTGAGCTGGCCATGCTGGCCCGGCCTGGACGTGATTTTGACCTTGCCCAGCGATGTTTCCACAATGGCGCCCTTGGTTATTATATTTCTCTGAGCAAAGTGCGGATTGGCCGGATTCTCAATCACAGTGCTAACCTTCGCACGCTCCGTTTTCTTGGTGGCCGGATTATACACGTTCACATACGTATCACGAAGCAATTTCACCTTTTTGTTGCCGCCTCTAACACGAATAATCTTGATTCTTCTGTCGCCTATATGAGTATAAACAGGCTCACGACCCAGCTCGTAGCGTCGCTTCTCACGAGCCATTCTTATTCTGCCACCTGAAATCTTCCTGAGGGCTCTTCCCTGCCATATTGCCATTATATCACCTGCGCACGCATATATATGGCTAATATTTAAACATTCCTCTCCGTAGCGGGAAAAACTTAATCAATCAATACACCGTTTTAGTGGGTATGAGAAGAAACGAAGAGTTGCTATGGCTTCTCATTCGTGATCCGTTCGGTCTGACCGGATTACTGCTTATGCTCCTCGCTTTAACCAATCTTTTTCTGTACGGCGTAAATTTACCAGAAAATCCGGAGCCATGGAACTACTGGATTGCATGGCTCTATCCCATAGTGTTCGCGCTCCTCGGCCCCATATTTCTTTATCTGGCAACGCACAATATATACAGAAGAAGCCGGGAATTTTTAAGGGCAATAGCAGTGGAGCGGAAGAGATTGCTGGAAGCAATTAAAAATATCGACACCATGAAAATTGATGCTATACCATCATCTTCCGAGTTCGGGATAAATAACGTGGATATTGAGATTCTGGAGATAATAAAAGAATCCGGAGGCTACGTGCCGCTGATATTTCGAGACCTGGAAGAGGCACCCTTTTCGAATGAGCAGGTGCGCAGAAGCGTTGCAAAGCTCTGGGTACTCGATTACATAAACGTGCCCACAGAGGTGAAATCGAAAATAGTGCTCACTCCTCGCGGATTAGATGCACTGCATCTTCCGCATATAACATTTGCCACACGCATACCGGAGGACATATCGCTTATGCTCATTCACGCCAATGCACTGTATCGAGAGGGGGATTTTTACAAGGTCATTCTGAGATGCTATTCCACTCTGGAAAGGGCATTGAAAATGCATCTTATCCCAGCCATCGATGATTATCAGGAGAAGTGGAACGAGAAGGTGGATAAAAAACTGGCCAATGTCCCGGAAAATGAACGGAAAAAATATTACTGGAACGGTGTAAAGACCATTGCATCGCTCAACGACCTGTGGAATTTTTACAGAAAAAACACGGGACTGAGCAGAAAGTGGCGTGAGCTGGGCGAGCGGGTGGTAAAGTACACCGCAGAAGAGAAAAAGCGAATTGAAGAAATGGAGCGCATTGTAAATAAGAGTGTGGACGTGGTGGCGGACGTGCGGTCCACCTACGCGCATGACAAGCCCACCAAAAAATACGAGAAGGACGCGTATCGCGTGCTGAAACTCACGGAGCTCGTGGTGGGCATGATGTTCGAAGATTTCAAGAATCAGTTTGCGGGAGAGTGAATACGAGGGGGAGATAGATGCTTAAAGCCACAACCCAGCCGCAGACGCTGAATTTCTACGGAAGAACAAACTGGGGCGAATT
>JAADDK010000069.1 GCA_013154005.1 Methanobacteriota archaeon | reverse complement strand
GGAGATAATCCGCTCAGCGCGCCGGGAACGAACAGAAGCTTGTTCTCCTCGCCTAGCGGGTCTGCTGTGGGCGGCACTTCTCTGGCAATTATGGCGTAGCCCAGAAGCTTGCCACCTATGTACTTTCGTACCAGCTCCGGCGCGTGCTCTTCTTTTATCTCGCCGTTTGTCAAGTTGACCCTTAAAATAACAGGCGTTTGCATACTCGTGCATTCTCCGTTTCGGTATTTATAATTTGCTGCATCTTACCATGGCGCATCCCAAAAAATTAAATGCAACGCAGCACATAATGCAGCCATGCGACGCACGAAAATAATATGCACACTGGGGCCCGCCGTGGAAGACGTTGAGAAGATGAAGATAATAATCAATGCGGGCTGCGACGTGGCCCGATTCAATGTTGCGCATGGCACTGTGGAAGAGCACGTGAGCATGTTTGAAAAGTTCATAGCTGCCTCAAAAAATGTAGGAAAACACACGGCCACCATGCTCGACATAAAGGGCCCCGAACTCAGAACTTCAAAATGCACCGTATCCGAGGCGCGGAAGGGGCAGGAGCTCAGCATTGGCGAAGGTGAAGATATAGAACTGAATCACCCGGTATACGAGCTTCTCGCACCGGGAAACACCGTTCTGATTCACGATGGGGAAGTGGTGCTGAAAATAACAGATTCTCACGGAGAGACCGCGCGGGCCAGCGTGATAGAGGGCGGGCGAATTGCGCCCAGAATGGGTGTGAACGTGCCCGGCGTTCATATTCCAATTCCGTACATTCAGGAAAGAGACCTTAAATTTCTCAATGCAATGCGAGATGTGGATTTTGTGGCTGCGTCGTTTACACGCACGGCGGAAGATATTTGCAGATTGCGTGAAGTCATGCAGGATATGGGCATAGGTGCGCGAATCATAGCAAAGATAGAGAATCAGGAGGGTGTAGAACACATAGACGACATTTTGCAGGTGAGCGACGGCATAATGGTCGCCCGTGGAGACCTGGGCACCGAGATCCCGGTGGAAAACCTGCCAGAAGTGCAAAAATACCTGCTAAAAAAGGCGCGCGTGCACGGCAAGCCCGGGATAATTGCCACCCAGATTCTTGAAAGCATGATTCATTCACCGTATCCCACCCGGGCCGAAGTTTCGGATATCGCCAACGGGATACTGGACGGTGGAGATGCGCTTATGCTTTCGGGGGAGACGGCCATCGGCAAATATCCAGTTGAGGCGGTACGTATTCTTGCCCGTGTGGCGGAGCGTGCAGACCAGCTTCTGTGCAGAGAGAGCACTTTTATAGACCTGAAAGGCACAATATCTGAAAGCGTGAGCAATGCCGCGGTGCTTCTTGCTGAAGAGGTGCGGGCAGATGCAATACTCGTGCTAACCAAATCCGGCAAAACTGCACGGTTAGTTTCGAGGCACAGGCCCAGAATGAATATACTGGCTGCCACGTACAACGAACTGGTGCTGCGGGAGCTTGCGATGTACTGGGGCGTGCGCGGATTTCTGATAGATAGATTTGAGCATGCGGATAGGGCCGTGAAAAACGCCATGGCGCTTGCAGAAGAGCTGGCACTCGTGAAAAAAGGAGATACGCTTGTGGTGGTGGGCGGCGAACCCTCCGGTGTGGTGGGTACCACCAACTTTGTGTGGGTGCAAATCGTCGGAGAGGTCCTGGCGCGGGGTACGGGATTTGGCAACTCGCCCGTTGCAGGGAAGGTTTGCAGGTATCCGGAAATTTGCGATATCACGGTAATTGATTCGTACCCGCATAATTTGAATGTTTCGGGGGCAAAAGCGCTTATCATAGAGTCGAAGGTGTATAATCCCGCAGTGTTGAGAGCACTCGCCAACCGGGGTGTGGTCGCGCTTGCAGGAACGGGAAAGATTCATAAGTTGCCCGAGGAGCTTACAGTGGACCCGGTGCGGGGGGTGGCGTGGCGGTGATGGACGGAAAAAACAATAAATCATAAATTTATGTGGGGTGTGTGATACAAATGTTTGGAAGAAAAAAGAGCAAGAAGAATATAGATGAGGATATGGATTCGCTTTCTTTTGTGGACCAGATCAAAAAAATGGAGGAAAAGGTGGAGGAACAAAGAAAAAACGGTGAGATTTCAGAAGAAGAGTATCAAAAAGTCAAAGAAAAAATAAATTCTCTTAAAAGAACCGTGGAAGATGTCACCGGACAAAAACATTTTTAAATGTCCACGCATTCAATCAATCTATATTTGATTTGCCACTTTCTTTATCTCTCTGAGAACTTTGAAGATACCAGACACAGTATTTCCTATTAAAATAATAAACACTCCACGCTACAAATAATATCGCACCACCATATGCGGTAAAAAATAATTTACCACTAAATTGCGTGACGTATTGTATAACCAGCAATTCATAGAAAATTATAACTAAAAAAGAGAACATTAGGAGCCGCATCATGTGATTCCTTGCTTCCAGGGATTTCTCAAACTGTGTTTTAGAACGCACCCAGTTCTTTCTTAACGCTTTGATTGTTGTGGCTCCACCAATGAACAATAAGGCCATAAAACTTCCAACGAAAAAAATTAAAATAATAAAAAAATCAACTGCCACCATCAATTACCTCCTCATCACCGCATCGTGAGCGCGAGTGATAAGCCTACTGCTCCCGCCTCGTTACTTGCTACTCCGCTCCAACTGGATCCTATGGTGGCGGGGATTGCAGTAAGAACCCATCCCGGTGCATCCCCGTATTTTTTATCGGTATCATACAGCTCATCCGCTGGCATGAGCATTATATCCTCCACACTCTTCACCTGCTCTCCTGCCTCTAAATACTGCTTCGGATACAACTCGTAAAACACCGCCATGAACGCCGCTGTCACCACTCCCGCTATTATCGCTCCAACTATCGGATTCGCATTTATCGCCATCCCTAGCGCAAACGTCAATCCTGCTATTGCCACTGCCGCCGCCCCCGCCAGCACCAGTATCTTCGCCACACTTATCGCCTCTGCTACCGTGTTCTTATTGTACACTGCCTCTATGAATTCTTTATATACCTCCGCTGCCTGCTTTTCCATGTCATTTATCTTCTTCTTTAATCCTTCAAATATCCCTGAAACCTCTCTTTTTATCCAATTCACAAATGCGTCCACCGCCTTCTTCACAGCATTTACCGCCGTCTTCACCGTATTCACAGCCGTGTTCCAAAACGCCAGCGCTTCCCTGGCAATTATATCCGGAGCATGTGCAACGAAGTTGTCCATGGCAATCTCTACTGCTAAACACATATTAAAAATCACCTCTTATGTAGACCCCAAATACCATTCACAATATTTCCTATTG
>JAADDK010000004.1 GCA_013154005.1 Methanobacteriota archaeon | reverse complement strand
CATTCAATTCCTCATCATTCTTCCATTTCAGCGATATCGTTACCCATATCTCCTGATTCGGATCCGCTGGCCCTATATACTGCGCATCCTTTATTAAATTTGCTCTATATCCTGTAGTTATCGGCACCTCAGGTGCAGATGCAGATCCAGAAAACATCACCATGTACATTCCACTGAACACCATGGCAAATACTACTACTCCCACCAGTAACCATTTTTTATTTCCAACTTTCATCATATCACCACCCATGTGCCACCATGACACATGCTGTTATGGCAAATCATACCACATCCGATATATATAGATTTCGTTTTTCACCATTTTTAAAAGCTGTTACACCCAATAGTTAAAAAATAAAAATGCAAAACATAACTGCAATTAAACAAGATATAAAATGATTACGTATTTTAGCGAATAATATTTGTAACACATACCAGTTGAATTACTACAAATTAGTTAAACTTGAAAACACATTTGCATAACGGCGAAAAGGTTAAATTCCCCATATGATAATCCATAGAATAATGAAAGCTCTACTGGTTGTGGATATGATTCATGATTTTGTATACGGTAAATTTGGATCAGAAGCCGCACAGAGTATAATACCTGCTGTAAAAGCACTGATTGAAAAATTTGACACAGTGATTTATCTGAAAGACGCTCATAATCCCGATGACCCGGAGATTAAAGTATGGGGTCCTCATGCAATGAAAGGAACCTCAGGTTCAGCAATAATCCCGGAGTTAGATACCTCCCAAAGCGAAATTGTGGAAAAAACCACGTATGACGGTTTTTTTAACACCAACCTGAACGATATACTTAAAAAACTGGGTGTTTCCGAGGTGTACATCTGCGGAGTGGCGACAGATATATGCGTTATGCATACCACTTTTGGTGCGTTTATCAGAGGGTACAATGTTTATGTTGTGAGAGACGCATGCGCGGGAACAAGTCAAGAAGCACATAATTATGCCTTGAACTATATGAGCAACATCTACGGTGCAAAAATAGTGGAGAGTGATAAAATATGAAATTTCATATGGCAAATGAAGATGAAATACTTAGTGGGAAAACCACCGATGTTTATTTTATAAGAACAAAAGAAATTCTCGAAAGAGAAAAAGTTGAAAAAAGAGTTTACGCGGAATTTACAGTTATGAATCCGCCATATCCATGGGTTGTTTTTGCCGGTCTTGATGAAGTTGTGGAGCTCCTCAAAGGGAAAAATGTGAATTTGTATGCCATGCCCGAAGGAACAATTTTTAAAGGAAGAGATCTCCATGGATACCCAGTGCCGGTAATGGCCATAGAGGGTGACTACAAGGAATTTACAATATTTGAAACACCCATTCTGGGATTTATATGTCAGGCATCTGGAATCGCCACCAAGGCTGCGCGGCTTAGACTTGCTGCAGGTAATGCGTCACTTCTATCTTTTGGAATCCGGAGAATGCACCCGGCCATCGCACCTATGATTGATCGTGCGTCCTATATAGGCGGATGCGATGGAGTGTCTAGTTTGATTGGGGCGGAGCATATAGGTGAGAAACCAAGAGGAACCATGCCCCATGCTTTAATTTTAACCCTTGGGGAGGATGAGGCCTGGAAAAAATTCGATGAATTTGTAGAAGAGGGCGTGCCGAGAATTGCACTCATCGATACATTCGGTGATGAAAAATTTGAAGCTATAAAAGCTGCAGAACTGATTAAAGACCTCGCAGCAGTTCGTCTTGACACACCCTCCTCCCGAAGGGGTAACTTTGAGGACATAATTAGAGAAGTGAGATGGGAACTGGACTTAAGAGGTTTTTCTCACATAGATATTTTTGTATCAGGTGGACTGGATGAGGATTCTGTAAAGAGATTAAGGGCCGCCGGCGCATCAGGATTTGGAGTGGGCACATCCCTGAGTAACGCAAAAACTATAGATTATGCTATGGACATTGTGGAGATAGAGGGAGTACCTTCTGCAAAACGCGGCAAGTTCAGTGGCGCAAAAGGGACATATAAGTGCGAAAATTGCGGGACCTACATAACCGTGCCCCGTGGCACCGCGCCTGAAAAATGCCCGGAGTGCGGTGGAGCCCTGCAAAGCATGCTTGAACCTGTACTTGTGAATGGAGATTTGGTAAAAGAGCTACCAACACCCTCTGAAATAAGGGGATACGTATTAAAACAGCTGGAGGTGTTGTATGATTCTGATAACAGCATTTGAAAAATTTGGGAAGTATGATAGAAATCCCTCCATGGATGTGCTGGAAGAAATAAATCATAGAAATATAATGAAAAAGGTGGTTCCAGTTACCTACAAAGATGCGAAAGAAATGCCGGAAGTGTTTCTGAACGACAAAATAGATGCCATTCTGGCTATGGGATTTGCACCCGCCAGACCTCAAATTTCGGTTGAAGGTATCGCATTAAACACAATGAACTCGGGCATGCCAGATAATAACGGAGTGGTGGCCACCTTAGAAAAACTGTTTCCAGATGGTCCCATGGCTTACACTACTTTGCAAATTGCAAGCTATCTGGTGGGTGAACTCAAAGATTCAGGAATACCTGCGTATATCTCTTACAGTGCAGGTACTTATGTATGTAACGCACTTTTCTACAGCTTTAATTACTGGATAGAAAAAAAGAATTTGGAAATACCAGTGGTATTTGTACACATTCCTCCTGATGAAAAAATGGCTGTAGAAAACCAGAACTTTAGTTTTGTAGAACGTAAAACCATGGTTTCTGCAATCACGAGAATTATTGAGTTACTCCAAACAAAAGATTTCTCAAACTTCACCTGGTAAAAAATTAAATATTCGATGTATATCTCATCTCCCTGCAACGGGCTCGTGGTCTAGTGGTTATGACGTCGCCCTTACAAGGCGAAGGTCCCCGGTTCGAACCCGGGCGGGCCCATTCTCCGGGAGAAACCGGCCCCATGGAGCACATGACATGGGTGTCGTTCCCTCCCGGAATATCTTTGCGGGGCCGTGGGGTAGCTTGGCCATCCTACCGGCTTTGGGAGCCGGTGACTCGAGTTCAAATCTCGGCGGCCCCATTACCCATTCTGAATGCTGTTTTTGGAAACAAGATTATTTTTTGTGTCAGTATCCCATCAATCCAACGTGATGCAAACCGAAGATTTACGTTAGCCATTCCACAACAAACCAGACCGGGCAAGAGGAGAAAAATTCCGCAGAAATATCACAGAGAACTAATAAAGTTGACCGGGCGGGAGGAGGAAAATTCTGAAAGAATTTTACGACTAAGCCCGGGCCATTTTGAGCGAAGCGAAAAATGGACCGGGCGGGATTTGAACCCGCGACCTCCAC
>JAADDK010000130.1 GCA_013154005.1 Methanobacteriota archaeon | reverse complement strand
AATTTTTATACTGTGTGCCATGCCAGAATATGGACGAATACAATGCAAAGGCAATACAGATTCTTCAGGACGCCGAAGCCGTGCGCAAGCGTCCGGGTATGTATATTGGCAGCACCGACGAGCGCGGGCTGCATCATTTAGTTTATGAGGTGGTGGATAACTCCATTGATGAGGCGCTGGCGGGATTCTGTAAGAATATTACCGTAATGCTCCACGAAGATGGAAGTGTGAGTGTGGAGGACGATGGGCGCGGCATACCTGTGGATATTCACCCTGAGAAGGGAAAAAGCGCTCTGGAAATCGTTCTTACCGTTCTCCATGCGGGTGCAAAATTTGATAAAAAAGCGTATCGCATCACCGGCGGATTGCACGGTGTGGGTATCCATGTTGTCAATTTTCTGTCACAGTGGCTCAGAGCGTACGTGCGCCGGGACGGAAAGGTGTATTTTCAGTGGTATGTGCGTGGCGAGCCGCAGAGCGAGGTGAAGGTCATCGGTGAGGCTAAGACGGGAGAGTTCACATACGAGTCTTTCCACGAATTCTTCCATTATTCTCGCGGCACGTACATACGATTCAAGCCGGACCCGGAGATATTCGAGACCACGAATATAAAATATGAAACCATAAGGAAAAAGCTCCGGTATCTGGCGTTTCTTAACCGGGGTGTGCGCATTGTCCTCATCGACCGCCGCACTGGCAAGCAAGACGAGTTTCATTATGAAGGCGGCATAAAAGAATTTGTGAAGTACCTCAACGAGGGCTCCACACCACTGCATCGCGATGTTATATACGGATATGATGAGCAAAATGGTATAATTGTGGAATTTGCAATGCAGTACAATGATAGCACATCAGAGAATCTTCTGGCATTTGTGAACACGATAAACACCATCGAGGGCGGCACACACGTGGCGGGATTCCGCAGCGCGTTGACCAAGGCAATCAACGATTTTGGAAAGGAAAAGAACATCACCAAAGACATCACATTGCAGGGTGAGGACGTGCGCGAAGGCCTCACCGCCGTGCTGCACGTGCGCCACCCCAACCCGCAGTTTGAAGGGCAGACTAAGGCGAAACTGGGAAACAGCGAGGTCAAGGGCGTTGTGTTTTCCATAGTGGTGAAATATCTCAAACAGTATTTCGAGGAGCATCCCGATGTGGGCACGATAATTACCAGCAAGGCGGTAGCCGCGGCGCGTGCACGCATTGCCGCTCGCAAGGCGCGAGAGCTGGCGCGAAGAAAGGGTTTGCTTCAGTCCATGGACCTGCCCGGCAAGCTGGCAGACTGCACATCGGAGGACCCTGAGAAGGCGGAGCTGTTCATAGTCGAGGGCGATTCCGCAGGTGGAAGTGCAAAACAGGCCCGGGATAGACATTTTCAGGCGATACTGCCGCTGAGAGGCAAGATACTCAACGTGGAAAAGGCGCGCATTGATAAAGTGTTCAAGAACCAGGAAATTCGCGCGCTCATCTCGGCGATAGGCACGGGTGTGAAAGAGGACTTTGACATTAGCAAGCTGAGATACGGAAAAATAATAATAATGACAGACGCAGATGTTGACGGTGCACACATACGCACTCTTTTATTGACCTTTTTCTATCGGTACATGCCTGAATTGATAGAAGAGGGACACGTGTTCATAGCGCAGGCGCCGCTTTACCGCATCCAAAAGGGTAAGGAAATTTACTACGTTTACAGCGATGAAGAGAAGGAAGAACTGGTTAAAAAACTGGGCAACGCATCTGTGCAGAGGTTCAAGGGTCTGGGCGAGATGAACCCGCAGCAGCTGTGGGAGACCACCATGGACCCTGAGCGCAGGCGCCTGATTAAAGTGACAATTGAAGATGCTGCAGAGGCAGACCGGCTATTCTCGATCCTCATGGGCGAGGCGGTGGAGCCGCGGCGCGAGTTCATAGTGCAGCACGCCCGCGAAGTGATGAATCTGGACATCTAAACTCTGTACCACCGCACACCATCTTTCGTGTCCTCTATTTTTATGCCCATCTCCGCGAGAGAATCGCGGAGCCAGTCCGCAATATCGTACCTTTTCTCTTTTCTCATCTTTGTGCGTATTTCTAAAACCAGATCAATTAATCTTTCTTCCAGCCCGGCATTGCTGTTGTGAGGCAGTATATCGAAAATACCGTCCATTTTCTCCATAAATTGCAGCGCACCCGCCGCCTCTGCACCACTCATATTTCTCGCTTTGGCTATGAATTCTAAATAATGGCTCATCGCTTCCCGGGTATTGAAATCGTCCGCCAGCGCGTTCAAAATTTTCTCTTCGTATTCATTGCAAATCTCGCACTCTGGCTCTTCGCTCGCGACGCTGCGCAGATGCGCGTATGTGGCGTTTATTTTCTCCATTAAAATCAGGGCCTCGCTGAGATTCTGTTCGTTGAACTCGTACGGCTTGCGATAATGCGCGTTGAGGTACATTATGCGTATTGCCTCTGGCGGGTATTTTTTCAGCAAATCCCGAACCAGGAAAACATTGCCGATGCTCTTGCTCATCTTCTCTTTCTCGAATCTTACCAGCCCGACATGCATCCAGTAATTCACAAATCTTTTTCCGGTGGCCGCCTCACTCTGCGCGATTTCGTTTTCGTGATGCGGGAAAATCAAATCCGCACCGCCGCCGTGTATGTCGAGTGTCTCGCCAATGTAGCGCATGCTCATTGCGCTGCACTCAATATGCCAGCCCGGCCTGCCCGGCCCCCAGGGCGAGGACCACCATGGCTCTCCCTCCTTGGCGCCCTTCCACAGTGCAAAATCCAGCGGTTCTCTCTTTTTTTCATTCACTTCCACTCTGGCCCCCGCCATCATCTCTTCTACGCGTCTGTGGGAAAGTTTGCCGTACTCTTTGAACTTTGACACGGAAAAATAAACATCGCCCTTGCTCTCGTACGCATATCCGTTGGCTATGATTTTCTTAATCAGCTCTATTATTTCGTCCATGTGCCGGGTTGCTTTGGGAATGATATTGGCCCTGCGCACGCGCAAATTGTCCATGTCCTTGAGGTATTCCCGGGCGTAGTAATGTGCCATCTCTATCGGGTCTATGCCCCTTTCGTTGGCCTTGTTGATTATTTTGTCGTCAATATCCGTTATGTTGGAGACCATGAGCACGTCGTAATCGATGTATTCCAAAAACCTGCGAAACACATCATACATAATTGCCACTCTTGCATGTCCAATATGCGCATAATCGTAGGTGGTGGGCCCGCACACGTACATACCCACCCTGCCCTCATGCACGGGCTTGAACTCTTTTTTCTCGCCGCTCAACGTGTCATGAATGTAAACTGTGCGCATGAAAGTTGCATGTGCGGATTGGTATAAATTGGTTTTCAC
>JAADDK010000110.1 GCA_013154005.1 Methanobacteriota archaeon | reverse complement strand
TCTTTTATGCCGTACATTTCTGCAGCTTTTTTTGCCGCATCATAATGCTCGCTAACATCTCCCTGTATTGCCAGAACGCCAATGCTCATACCTTGGCATTAAAATCGAATATAAAAAAGAATCGGAGCAAAAAAATTAAAGAGAGTTTTTGCGCTTAATGAGCAGCACCATGCCCAGCGCAAGTATTACGAGCATGCTCCACGAGCCAAACTCAGGCACCGCGCCTCCGGGCGTGGCCTGTATGCTGTTGCTTGCAGGGCTCTCACCAACACTATTTACAGCGGTAACAAAGTAGGTGTACGACACTCCATTGGTTACATTCGTGTCATTGTAATAAAGCTGTGTTGCAGGTACGGTGGCAATAAGAGTATTGTTGCGGTAGATTCTATATATTTCTATGCTTGCGGAACCGTTTCCGAGAGGCAAGAGCCATGATAGATTGACAAATTTGTCGCCTGTTGTTGTGGTCAGATTCAAAGGTTTTGTGGGGCACAGAGGAGGCATCGGGAAGGTTGCATTTCTCAGGGGCAGGAAATCTTTTGAAGCGCCACCCGCGATACTGTAGGGTGAAGAGTTATCGTTCCAGTCCCTCCAGTAATTTCCGTATTCCGACGTGTTCCACAGGTTATTGTCCCCGTAGTCATCATACGCCTGTACATTTGAAGAGTTGTATCTGTCACCAGAGCCATAGTTGTAATAGAACGAGTTGTTGTAAATTATGTTATTATTCGAGGAAAAAGTCAGTTCGAGGGCAAATTCACTGTTATTTGCAAACAGATTTTTTACAATCTTGTTTTCCACAGAAAATGAGAGGGAAATCCCGGAATTGGAGCTATTCGAGATTGTATTGTTAAATATAAACAGATTATTGGAGCTCTCTGCAGTTATTCCGTTCCAGTTATCCGTGAAGTAGTTATTCGTTATGTTTATTGCAGTCGAAGACGAGATATACAATGTATAAGACGATGCGTGTGTGAATGTACAGTTTGAGATTTCTATGTTATTTGAATATGCCACGGTAATTTGAGTGTTCATATATAATGAAAAGTGCAGGTTCTCTATTTTCAAGTAGCTTACATTGGCAAGTATGAGCTCTCCCGCATCCGCAGGGGCCGTAGTGTTGTTTTTGTTTACATTTTTGTAGTAATAAATGGGTTTACCGTCCACAGTGTTATTTTCTATGGTTTGTGTGGTGAACGTGTATATGTCCCCGTTCACCTGTATGCCATCGTGGATTAATGTGTTGTTCAATACCGTGTTGTTGCTCATGTATATATGTATGCCGTCGCCATTGTAAGATACGGTATTTCCAATTATGGTGTTGTTTTCACTGTGTGGTTCCAGAACTATCCCACATCGAGAGTTATTTGTAATGTTGTTATTGGTGACCGTGTTGTTTTCCGACTCTAAGATCATCATGCCTCCGTCCTGGTTCGAGTTTATGTTGTTATTGCTAATTGAGCTATTGGAAGTGTACAACATATCTATACCGGCGTCCAAATTGGCGGTTAGCGTATTGTTGAATATACTCGCATTTGTTACTGAGTAAAGGGATATACCTGCTCCCATGTAATACGGGTAATTCTCCCTGCTGGCGTTAAAGAGCGTGCAGTTCTCAATTACAAAATGCACCGTGGTATTACCAATATATATTACGTTTCCGGCGCCCTTTGCATCTATAACATACCCTGAAATTATGTAGGGATTGGTTGCACTTCCGTTTCCGGGCCAGTTGTTCGCCGCAGCCTGCGTGGCAAAATCCGTGTTATTGTTTATTCGTATTACTCCAGAACTCGCCAGGAGGTTTGCACCACCAGCGTTTTTCTGGAGAGCTGCTCCATGTGCGGTATCCATCGCTATAATGCTGTATGAAAAAAGCATTAATAGCGTTATAATAACAACTTTAGATTTTACGTTCATCAAATCACCATGGTTGAATATACAAACATCGCATAATAATTTTTTGTTAAATATCAAATTTGAAAATTTTTAACATTTTTTAAAGAAATAAAAATAAAACTTAATGTGATGCTAACAACTCGTCAGGAAATGATGAAAAATCAAAAAAATCATCAAAATAAAAACGAAAAAGGCAACGGAAATCACATCTTGCGCAGCTCCGCGAGAATCTCCTTTGCGCGGTCCACTCTCACCTTCCTTTCCTTCACTAATTGCTCGGCAACCCTGTCTATTTCCTCGCCTTTCGCTCCGGCCATGACCGCTATGTTTCTCGCGTGCAGGCTCATATGGCCCCGCTGTATGCCCTCGGTGGCCAGTGCGCGCAGCGCCGCAAAGTTCTGCGCCAGGCCCACTGCTGCAAGCACCTCTGCAAATTCTCTTCCGCTCTGCACACCCAGAATCTTCCGGGCGATTTTCGCTTTGGGGTGCGTGCTCGTCGCGCCGCCGATTATGCCCACGGCCATGGGTATCTCGATGCTTCCGACCAGATTTCCCTCGGAGTCCATCTCGTAGTGGGACATTGATGTGTACTGTCCATCGAGCGCGGCATAAGCATGCGCACCCGCCTCCACCGCGCGCCAGTCATTGCTCGTGGCGATGAGCACGGCGTCGATGCCGTTCATTATGCCTTTATTATGCGTTGCGGCGCGGAACGGGTCCACCCGGGCAAATTCGTAGGCGTAGAGTATGCCTTTAACAGTGTCCTCTCCAATCACGTCTTTTTTCCACACCGCGCGGGCCCGGGCAAGACGGTATATGGCAAGATTGCTGAGTATGCGAAGATACACTTTGCCTCCGGTGATGTCTTCAATGTACGGTGCGAGCGCTTCTGCCATGGTGTTCACGGCGTTTGCGCCCATGGCGTCGCGCACGTCCACGTGCAGATGAACAACGAGCATCGGCCCCATGTTGGAATCCAGCACTCTGGCGGTTATGTCTCTGCACCCTCCGCCCACTTTCACCAGAACCGGGTCCTGCTCGTTTGCTATTTTTATCAACTCGTCTTTTTGCTCCAGAACCTGGAGCTTTGCAAAATGCGGGTTTTTCAATCCGACAACCTGAATCTGCGAGAGCATAATCGGCTCGGTGGAAGATGTGAAAAATCCGCCTCCGGGCCGGGCGAGCTTGGCCGCATGGCTTGCAGCCGCCACGACGCTGGGCTCTTCTATTGCCATGGGAATCAGATAATCTTTTCCGTTGATGAGAAAGTTCGTGGCCACGCCCATGGGCAGCTCGGTCATGCCTATCACATTCTCAATCATCCTGTCCGCGAGCTCAATGTCCAGATGCCCGTCGAGTAAGAATTCAGCCTCTTTGTCGGAAAGTCCTGAAAACTCACGCACAATTTCAAGACGCTCCTCCACGCTTTTCTTGTAGAATCCGGATATATTTGATTTCATACACGGAAATCGAGAGCGGATTATTAAGTTTTT